>NZ_JBFRDU010000006.1:0-215575 GCF_052113965.1 Rhizobium sp. RAF56 | reverse complement strand
AAGGCGGGATTTGCTCAAACCCAAATGCGGCGCTAAACAACTCATCAGGGCGGTGCGAAGGCTGGTGGTCATCGAAGGATCCTTTTGCTGAAGAATCCTCCATTCCATCATATCGCGCCGCCCGCCGATACACTGTCGTGTACTGTGGCAGCGGCGGAAGGGATGAACCGCCGTGCTGTCTGCGTGAACGCGACAAGCACATCGTCGCCGGCCTGATGGCCAAAGCGATCGTTTATCAGCTTGAAACGGTCGAGGTCGAAAAGCAGGGCGGCGAGGTTCTCGTTCCTGCTGTCATCCTTCACCTTGGCGAAGGCGTCCTGGAGCCCGCGTCGGTTCAGCGTGCCGGTCAGGGGATCGGTGACGGACAGATTGTGCCAGCGCCGCTCCGACCGCAGCATGACCAGGCGGATCGACAGGGCGATGGCCAGCAGCTGAAGTATGCCGTTGCCGAATGCGCCAACCGCCGCGACGACCATCGCCTCCTCGGCGGAAAAATGTCGTACGGCGATCGCAAGCGCAACGGCGAACGAGAAGACAGAGATCGCCGCAAAAGCAGTGGAAAGTTGCCTTGCCGCTGGTTCTCCCGACCCAGTCGAGCGGGAGAGTGAGCCGATGAGCAGTGACGCTCCGGTCGCGTTGGCAAGGTGAAACAGCGCAACGCGGTTCAGCATGTCCTCGCTCACCCAGGGCAGAAATATGCCGCTGAGCCAGATCGCAGGGGGCAGCAAGGCAGTCCAGCTGAGCTTCCGCTTCTCCAACAGGCAGAAGCCAGTGATCCACAGCGCATACCCCGACAAGGCGATCGCATGGGCGAGCGCGATGGCCACGAGATGCGGAAGATAATCCCTTCCAAGCGTCAGCCCGAAGCCTACGGTGCTCAGGAGAAAGCCAAGGGACCACATCAAATAGAAACGCGCTCTGCGATGCTGGCGCCACAGGAGGTACAGGAACCCTGCAAGCGCGAAGCCCTGCGAGCACCAGACGAGCATTCCTGTTTTTATGTCGAGCACGGCGTTTCCCCTTCTGGCGCGGATAGTGCTGAGGAAGCGTGCGTAACTCGTTAAATCGCTTGGTAAATGTTTTTGCACCGCGTGCGGCGTCCGCGCGCCGTCGATCACGTTCATCGTTCTTTCACCCTGCGGCGCGGAAAAGCTGTGCGATGACGCGCGTCGTCTGTCGCCTTCGTCGGCGTGAAGGTAAACCCACCGGATAAGCGGGTTCAGTGGGGTTTTCCGGCAAATCGAACTTGACGTTATCCAATTGCGCGTCTTGAAGTGCGGGGCAGGGACACTCTATGTAGGGGTGAGGCAGTTTTATTCGATTCCCGGCGGTTTGCGCCGCCAGCAAGTTTGACAAAGGACGCACATGAAAAATCCAGTCGATACCGCAATGGCCCTGGTGCCGATGGTCGTTGAGCAGACCAATCGCGGTGAACGGTCCTACGACATCTATTCTCGCCTCCTCAAGGAACGCATCATTTTCATGACGGGGCCGGTCGAGGACCACATGGCGACGCTCGTCTGCGCCCAGCTGCTTTTCCTCGAAGCGGAAAATCCGAAGAAGGAAATCGCGCTCTACATCAATTCCCCCGGCGGCGTGGTCACGGCCGGCATGGCGATCTACGATACGATGCAGTTCATCAAGCCTGCTGTTTCGACGCTTTGCATCGGTCAGGCAGCGTCCATGGGATCGCTTCTGCTTGCGGCCGGCGACAAGGACATGCGCTTTGCCACGCCGAACTCTCGCATCATGGTCCATCAGCCCTCGGGCGGCTTCCGGGGTCAGGCAACCGACATCGAGCGCCATGCCCGCGACATCCTCAAGATGAAGCGTCGCCTCAACGAGGTCTATGTCAAGCATTGCGGCCGCACTTACGAGGAAGTCGAGCAGACGCTCGATCGCGACCATTTCATGAGCGCGGAAGAGGCGCGCGATTGGGGTCTGGTCGATAAAGTGCTGACGTCGCGTGTCGAAGTTGAGGGTGAAAGCGCCGCGTGATCATCCACGTGGAGGTGTCGTCTACGCCACAGTTCTATCCCATTTGTGATTGAATGAGGGATTTAATGTGGATCGAAATGCGCTAATAGTTGCGATTAATGCTATGTTGAATTCTTGTGACATAGCATTCGGCATTCGAAGGGGAAATCGTTGCCGCCGGGTGCCATACATGCTTTTGTGTAGCCGGTTCAGTACCCCGAGCAGCGCCTATGTTGGCTAAGGGCTCCATTTCAGGAGCGAGTTGGCAGGCGTATTGAGTGGACCGCGATTTCATATTGGAAATGCGGCGTGCTGGAAGGAAAGTGATATGAGCAAAGTCAGCGGCAGCAACGGCGGTGACTCCAAGAACACTCTGTATTGTTCGTTTTGCGGCAAGAGCCAGCACGAAGTCCGGAAGCTGATCGCCGGACCGACCGTTTTCATCTGCGATGAATGCGTCGAACTGTGCATGGATATCATTCGCGAGGAAAACAAATCCTCGATGGTGAAGTCCCGCGATGGCGTGCCCACGCCCCAGGACATCATCAAGGTGCTCGACGAATATGTCATCGGCCAGAGGCAGGCAAAGAAGATCCTGTCCGTCGCCGTGCATAACCATTACAAGCGTCTCGCGCACGCTTCCAAGAACGGCGACGTCGAGCTTGCGAAGTCCAACATCATGCTCGTCGGCCCGACCGGCTGCGGCAAGACCTATCTCGCGCAGACGCTGGCGCGCATCATCGACGTGCCCTTCACCATGGCCGATGCGACGACGCTCACCGAAGCCGGCTATGTCGGCGAGGACGTCGAAAACATCATCCTGAAGCTGCTGCAGGCTGCCGACTACAATGTCGAGCGCGCCCAGCGCGGCATTGTTTACATCGACGAAGTCGACAAGATTTCGCGCAAGTCCGACAATCCTTCGATCACCCGTGACGTTTCCGGCGAGGGTGTTCAGCAGGCGCTGCTGAAGATCATGGAAGGCACGGTCGCTTCGGTGCCGCCTCAGGGGGGCCGCAAGCATCCTCAGCAGGAATTCCTGCAGGTCGACACGACGAACATCCTGTTCATCTGCGGTGGCGCCTTTGCTGGTCTCGACAAGATCATCTCCGCCCGCGGCGAGGGGACGTCGATCGGCTTCGGTGCGACCGTCAGGGCGCCCGATGAGCGTCGCGTTGGCGAGGTGCTGCGCGAGTTGGAGCCGGAAGATCTGGTCAAGTTCGGCCTCATCCCGGAATTCATCGGCCGTCTGCCGGTTCTCGCCACGCTCGAGGATTTGGACGAAGATGCGCTGATCCAGATCCTTTCGGAACCGAAGAACGCGCTGGTCAAGCAGTATCAGCGTCTGTTCGAGATGGAGGACGTCGAGCTCAACTTCCACGAGGATGCGCTCCGCGAGATTGCCAAGCGCGCGATCATCCGCAAGACCGGCGCCCGCGGCCTCAGGTCGATCATGGAGAAGATCCTCCTCGATACGATGTTCGAGTTGCCGGCACTGGAAGGCGTGCGCGAAGTCGTCATCTCGGAAGAGGTGGTCAGTGGCTCCGCCCGTCCGCTCTACATCTACGCCGACCGGCATGATGAAAAGGTCAACGCCTCGGCCTGATGTCTTGTCCCGGCTCGATTTTCAGGGGGCTCGTCAGCGACGGGCCCCTTTCTATTTGAAAGGGCATGCAGTTTCCTGATAAGTTCGGCGGGTAGGGCAGTGCAACGTTAAACAGGGACGTTGCGGTTTGCGCCGGTCGCGGCGATGATGGGATGATTCTGTAAGCGTTGGCTAAAACGATGCTTGCGATGTGGCGCGCCGCAGCCGGGCGTTCTTGGTCGGCCCAGCGGTTCGTGCGTGCCTCTTCGCGAAGACGCCCTATGCGTGCAGAGCACGGGTCGTTTGCGCGGCTTGAATTGAACAGCGTGACACTCCACTTCTAGCCCAAGTGGATTACCGGCCACCTCGAAGAAGCCGGTTAAGAGCCCGGAAACGGGACAGGAAAGGAAATGATATGACGAAGAAAACGTCTGCGGCAAACGAGAGCATCGCCTATCCGGTTCTGCCATTGCGTGACATCGTGGTGTTCCCCCACATGATCGTGCCGCTGTTCGTCGGACGGGAAAAGTCGATCCGCGCGCTTGAGGAGGTCATGGGTTCGGACAAGCAGATCATGCTCGTCACCCAGATCAATGCCAGCGATGACGATCCGAGCCCGGATGCCATCCACAAGGTCGGCACCGTCGCCAATGTTCTCCAGCTGCTGAAGCTGCCCGATGGTACCGTCAAGGTGCTGGTCGAGGGCCGTGCGCGCGCAGAAATCGACTCGTACACCAGCCGCGAGGATTTCTACGAGGCGCTCGGCCACACGCTCGACGAACCGAAAGAGGACCCGGTCGAGCTCGAGGCCCTGAGCCGCTCCGTCGTTTCGGAATTCGAAAGCTATGTAAAGCTCAACAAGAAGATTTCGCCGGAAGTTGTTGGCGCCGCCAGCCAGATCGACGACTATTCGAAGCTCGCCGATACGGTCGCTTCCCACCTGTCGATCAAGATCACCGAGAAGCAGGAGATGCTGGAAACGACCAGCGTCAAGTCGCGTCTCGAAAAGGCGCTCGGTTTCATGGAAGGCGAGATTTCCGTCCTTCAGGTCGAGAAGCGCATCCGCTCCCGCGTCAAGCGGCAGATGGAGAAGACCCAGCGCGAGTACTACCTGAACGAACAGATGAAGGCGATCCAGAAGGAACTCGGAGACGGCGAGGAAGGCCGCGACGAGATGGCAGAGATCGAGGAGCGCATCTCCAAGACCAAGCTTTCCAAGGAAGCTCGCGAGAAGGCGGATGCCGAACTGAAGAAGCTGCGGCAGATGAGCCCGATGTCGGCGGAAGCCACCGTCGTGCGCAACTATCTCGACTGGCTGCTCGGCATTCCCTGGTCCAAGAAGTCGAAGGTCAAGACCGATCTCAACAACGCCGAGAAGATCCTCGAAGGGGATCATTTTGGCCTGGAGAAGGTCAAGGAGCGCATCGTCGAGTATCTGGCCGTGCAGGCTCGCGCCACCAAGATCAAGGGTCCGATCCTGTGCCTCGTCGGCCCTCCGGGCGTCGGCAAGACGTCGCTCGCCCAGTCGATCGCCAAGGCGACCGGCCGTGAGTATGTGCGCATGGCGCTCGGCGGCGTTCGTGACGAAGCCGAAATCCGCGGTCACCGCCGCACCTATATCGGCTCGATGCCCGGCAAGGTCATCCAGTCGATGAAGAAGGCGAAGAAGTCCAATCCGCTCTTCCTGCTCGACGAGATCGACAAGCTGGGCCAGGACTATCGCGGCGATCCGTCTTCGGCTCTGCTTGAGGTGCTCGACCCGGCGCAGAACTCGACGTTCATGGATCACTACCTGGAAGTCGAATACGATCTGTCCGACGTGATGTTCATCACGACGGCGAATACGCTGAACATCCCGGCTCCGTTGATGGACCGCATGGAGATCATCCGTATCGCCGGCTATACCGAGGACGAGAAGCGTGAAATCGCCAAGCGGCACCTGCTGCCCAAGGCCATCAAGGAACATGCGCTGCAGCCGAGCGAATTCTCGGTCAGCGACGATGCCCTGATGTCGATCAGCCAGCACTACACCCGCGAGGCCGGCGTCCGTAACTTCGAGCGCGAACTGATGAAGCTCGCCCGCAAGGCCGTGACCGACATCATCAAGGGCAAGACGAAGTCGGTTGCAGTGACCGCCGAAAACATCTCCGACTATCTCGGCGTTCCGCGCTTCCGCCACGGCGAAGCCGAGCGCGAGGACCAGGTCGGTGTCGTTACCGGTCTTGCCTGGACGGAAGTCGGCGGCGAGTTGCTGACGATCGAAGGCGTGATGATGCCGGGCAAGGGCCGCATGACGGTCACCGGCAACCTGAAGGAAGTGATGAAGGAATCGATTTCGGCGGCGGCCTCTTATGTCCGCTCGCGCGCCGTCGATTTCGGCATCGAGCCGCCGCGCTTCGACAAGAGCGACATCCATGTGCACGTGCCGGAAGCGGCAACGCCCAAGGATGGTCCATCGGCCGGTGTCGCCATGGCGACGGCGATGGTCTCGATCATGACCGGCATTCCGGTTTCCAAGGACGTCGCGATGACGGGTGAAATCACGCTGCGCGGCCGCGTTCTGCCGATCGGCGGATTGAAGGAAAAGCTGCTCGCAGCTCTTCGTGGCGGCATCAAGAAGGTTCTGATCCCGGAAGAAAACGCCAAGGATCTGGCGGAGATTCCGGACAACGTGAAGAACAACATGGAGATCATTCCCGTGTCGCGCATGGGCGAGGTGATCAAGCATGCATTGGTTCGCCGCCCGGAACCGATCGAATGGGACGGCACGGTTGAAACGCCGGTCATCGCCACCGTCGAAGGAGTCGACGAAGGGGGTTTGACGATCGCTCATTGAGCGAAAGCGTTACATTTATGCCGAAATGACCAAAAACGCAGAAAGGCCGGTGGAAATGCCGGCCTTTTTTTGTGAAAAGCCAACGCCGCATGCTTGCTTTTTCCTTGATTTACAGGGCTTTTGGGTTGCGGCGGGGCTGAGCACGCGTATTGTGCGCTCGGCTTAGCAATGAGTCGTTTCATACCAAATGGAAAGGGGTGGAAACATGAACAAGAATGAACTCGTGTCCGCAGTGGCTGAGAAGGCCGGCATCACCAAGGCCGACGCAGCATCCGCAGTCGACGCAGTCTTCGAAACTGTCCAGGGCGAACTGAAGAAGGGCGGCGACATCCGTCTCGCAGGCTTCGGCAGCTTCACCGTTTCTCACCGTGCAGCCTCGAAGGGTCGTAACCCCTCGACGGGCGCGGAAGTCGATATCCCGGCTCGCAACGTTCCGAAGTTCACGCCCGGCAAGGGCCTGAAGGACGCCTGCAACAGCTGATCCATTTCTCGCCCGCCCAAGACTGCAAGGCGCTTCCGCCAGCGGGGCGAGGGCAGGAGAGTTAAAAGAGGGTCCGGCGAAAGCCGGGCCCTCTTTGCGTTTTACCAGCGCTGATGAACGTAGGCGGCGATCAGCCCGTCGTAGACCTCGCGCGCCGCCGTCATCACGTCGGCCGAGAGCGGCGCCAGATCCGATGCCGCCGCATTGGCCCTTGCCTGTTCGGCGTTGCGGGCGCCGGGGATGACGACCGTGACGGCCTCGCTCGTCAGGATCCAGCGCAGCGCGAAGGCCGCCATCGTCGCTCCCGCCGGCACCAGCTTGCGCACTTCCTCGACTGCCTCCAGCCCGACCTCGAAGGGAACGCCGGCAAAGGTCTCGCCGACGTCGAAGGCCTCGCCATGGCGGTTGAAATTGCGATGATCGTCGCTCGCAAATGACGTATCGCGGGTGATCTTGCCGGAGAGCAGGCCGCTTGCCAGCGGCACGCGGACGATGACCGCGACGTTCTTGCGTCGGGCTTCCTTGAAAAACAGATCCGCGGGACGTTGGCGGAATATGTTGTAGATGATCTGGATGCTGACGACGCCCGGATATTCGATCGCCTTCAGACCCTCCTCGACGGTCGCGACGCTGACGCCGTAATCCTTGATCTTGCCGGCTTGCTTGAACGCATCAAGCGCCGCGAAGACCTCGGGTCGGTAGAACACGTCCGTCGGCGGGCAATGCAGTTGCACGAGGTCGAGCGCATCGACGTTCAGGTTCTGGCGGCTGCGATCTATGAAGCCTTCGAGGTTTTCCCTTGTATAGCCGTCCGCCACGTGCGGGTTGAGGCGGCGGCCCGCCTTGGTCGCCACCATCGGCCGCTCGCCGCCACGGCTCTTCAGCACATCGGCAATGATCTTTTCCGAACGGCCGTCGCCGTAGACGTCGGCGGTGTCGATAAAGGTCATGCCACCGTCGAGCGCGGCGTTGAGCGCGGAGCGGCCGTCGGCCTCTGTGACGTCGCCCCAGGCTCCGCCGATCTGCCAGGCGCCAAAGCCGATATCCGAAACGGTAAACGGCGTGCGGCCGAACGCATGATATTTCATGGAAATTCCTCCATTTGCGATGAGATGCCAAGGCACTAGCACCGGCGTCATTGCCCGACAATGGCGGGTGGCCACAATGCGCGAAAACCTTGGATGAAGGCCGGCGCGCGGTGTTCATCCGCGCGATAGTTTCCTAAGAAGGAAGAAGCCCTTTAGATATGTTCGGCAACGGAGCCCGATGTCCTCATTCCGCTTCATCCACGCCGCCGACCTGCATCTTGGCAGCCCCTTCCAGGGACTTTCCCTGAAGGATGCGGATGTAGCGGCGGTCTTCGTCGAGGCAAGCCGCAAGGCTTTTTCCGTGCTCGTCGGCAAGGCGATCGAGGTGGGCGTCGATTTTTTCGTGATAGCCGGAGACGTCTATGACGGCGACTGGAAGGACAACAAGATCGGACTGTTCTTCAACCGCGAGATGGCAAGGCTGGAACGTGCGGGCATTCCCGTCTATTTGCTGCGCGGCAATCACGATGCGGCAAGCGTGATTACCAAGACCATCACTTTGCCTGCGAACGTCCATGAGTTTCCAACGGCAAAGCCGGGCTCCTTCCAACTCAAAGGCATCCGCGTGGCGCTGCACGGGCAGGGCTTCGCCGACCGTTCAGCCAACGACAACCTTGCGCTCGCCTATCCACCGCCGGAGACCGGTTGGTTCAACATCGGCGTGCTGCATACCTCGCTGACGGGACGCGAGCCGCACGCGCCTTACGCCCCCTGTTCGATAGAGGACCTGCGCTCGCGCGGCTACGACTACTGGGCCCTTGGCCATGTGCACGAATACGAAGAGGTCGCCGTCGATCCGCCAATTATCTTCCCAGGCAACATCCAGGGGCGGAGCATTCGCGAGCGTGGCGCGAAAGGCGCCATCCTGGTTTCCGTAGTGGATGGCCGGGTTACCCACGAACGATTGATCGTCGACGAGGCGCGTTTCGCTCAGATGGATCTCGCCGTTACCCGCGAGGACGACCAGCCCGCCATCCTGCGCCGCGTCGAGGAAGGCGCTCGAACCGTGCTTATGGGGGCGGAAGGCAGGCCCGTGGCGCTTCGGGTGAGAATCGCCGGAGAAACGCCGCTCTACCGCGAGATCGTTGCAAATCGACAGCAGTGGCGCGACGAGGTGCAGGCTGCCTGCCACCGCGCCGGCGGCGATATCTGGCTGGAAAAGCTGGAACTGCGGCTGGAAACGCAAGGGAGGACGGCTGACGCCTCGCCCGGCATCGCACTCGATCTCGACCGGCTGCTTCGCGAGCACTGCGACCCTCGCGCGGTGGAAGATGAAACGGAAAAGCTGATCGCCGATATCGCCGCGCGCCTTCCCGCGGGGCTCGGCGCTGCCAAACTGCCGCTCGAAGAGGGAACCGCCGCCCTGATCGAGGAGGCGCGGCAGCTACTTCTGGCGCGCGGGGAAAGGCTGGGCTGACGAATGCGCATCGATCGTCTCGACATCATTCGCTACGGCGCCCTGACCGACCGAGCGCTCGACTTCCGTGCGGACGCCAAGCTGCATCTGATCTATGGGCCGAACGAGGCTGGCAAGTCCTCGGCGCTCAGCGCGATTTCCGACCTGCTCTTCGGCTTTCCGCGAACGGCTGCCCACTATAGCTTCCTCCACGATCCCGCAAGCCTGCGCATCGGCGCGACGGTCACGGCGCATGACGGCGCAAGGCTTGCGTTCCGCCGCCGTCGCGGTGCGAAAAATACGCTGCTTGCCGCCGATGAGAAGGAAGCGACGCTGCCGGACGACGCGCTCGCTCCCTATCTTCGCCATCTGAGCCGGGATGTGTTCGAGCGAGCCTTCGGATTGAATTCCGATCGCCTGCGGGCGGGGGCCGCCACCATGCTGAAGAGCGGAGGCGAAATCGGAAGCCTGCTCTTTTCCGCCGCCTCCGGTCTCACCGGCCTGTCGCGTCTGAGGCAGTCGCTGGAGAGCGACGCCGACGGAATATATGCCGCGCGGCGCTCGAAGGACCGGAGCTTCTATCAGGTGCTCGACCGCCACGACGAGGCTCGAAAGGCTGAGCGCGAGCACGAACTGAAATCGGTCGATTGGAAGAAGCTGGTTGCGGAAGCCGCCGAACTGGACGCCGAAATCGACGGGCTCCAAAAAGCGCGCCACGACACGAAGCAATCGCTCGACCGGCTGCAGCGGCTGAAGACCCTTCAGCCGCTCGTGACGGAGATCGACGGCGAGCAGGCGGCGCTTATGGGCTTTGCCGATTTGCCGTCTTTGCCGCCGAGCTTCGAGCGGGAGCTCGACGAGGCCTTGGCCGGAGTTCGCACAACCCACGACGCGCTTCAGGCGGCGCAGGCCGAACAGGCGCGGCTTGCCGACGAATTGGACGCGGCCCATGTAGACGAGACGTTGCTTGCCGCCGTCGGCGCGATCCTTGTCACCTATGCCGGCAAGGGCGCTTACCTGAAGGCGAAGCAGGACCTGCCCGGCGTCAGGCGCGAGGCCGAGGACTTCGACCTGAAGCTCGCACAACTGGGCCGCCGGCTTGGACAGGGCGACGCGCCCGACGAGATCGAACAGCGGCAACCCGCCGACATGCTGCTCGCCCGCTTGCACGATCTCGTGGCGCAAGGGCGCGAGTTGAAGCGAAGCGGCGAAGATGTCCGCGGCCGTTTGGAGGAAGAGCGCGAGGCCCTGCGCCGTCTGGAGGGGAGTTTCCGATCCGGCCGGGTGATCGATCCAAAGCCCTATGCGGACCAGTTGATGGCGCTGCAGCCGGAGATCGCGGAAATTTCCCGCCTCGATACGCTGCGGGTGAAGGCCGAACGAGGGCGCAGCGAACTTGATGCGGCGGTCGGCCGTCTTTCTCCCGCTGTAACCGACCTTGACCGCCTGCTGGCGAGCCCTCTGCCCGATGCCGCAATGCTTGCCGAACAGCGCAAGCTGATCGAGGAGGCGCAGGTCGTCGCACGGGGAGCGGCGGCAAGGCTTGCCGATCTTGAGCTGGAAAGCGGCAACCTGGCTCGAGAGCTAGCGACGCTGGAGGAGGAGGGTGAAATCGCCACCCGTGCTCAGGTCCTCACCGCCCGCGCCGCGCGGGACGAACTGCTGCGGGAGGCGGAGAAGACGAGCGCCACCGAGCGCTCCGTCCGGTTCGACGCGCTTGGCCGGGCCGTTCGCGAGGCCGATAGGCTGGCGGATCTCATGCACCTGGATGCCGAACGCGTTTCGCGACATTCCCAGATCAGTCTGCAATCCACGGCACTCGAAGAAAAGCTTGCGCATGCAATCGGCGTCAGGGACGAAAGCGCCGCGGCGCTGGCGGTCAAGATTTCCGCGTTCAAGGCGATGTTTGAAACCTCCGGCGTTGTGCCGCTCGACGCCGAGCGGATGGTCGAATGGCGGCGCGCCATCGACGCGCTCGCCAAGCAGCGCGAAACGCTCCACGCCATCGAAGACGACCTCACGGCGCTCGAGCGGCAGGGGCAACGGCTGCTGCCGGCATTGATGGATCTCGCTGCCGCCACTGGCCTGAGCGTCGGCGGACTACCCCTGTCGGTGCTGCATCGTACCCTCTCCCGGCATGTCGCAGAGATCGGAGAGCGCTGGGCCGAAAGCCGCTCGGCGGATGGCAAGCGGATATCGATCGTGGATTCGCTAGCCCGGCTCGAGGAACGGGAGGCGGCTGTCCGCGCCGATGCCGAACGCTGGCAGGCGGATTTCGCCGATACGGCGGCCGCAGCCGGCCTGCCAGAGGCGGCAACCGTCGATATGGCAGAGGTGGCACTGAATATCTGGAAGGATCTGCCCAATTTTCTGTCCGAGCGCGAAAATCGCCGGCGCCGCGTGCGCGGGATGGAGCGCGACGTAGCGCTTTTCGAGGGAGATGTTCGCGAACTGGTCGCGCGCCTTGCGCCGGATCTCGGTGCAATGCCGGTCGATGGCGCTGTCGATGTCCTTCACGGCAGGGCGGTGGCCGCCGCGGCCGATCTGCAGCGCCGCGCCGGCTTGATCGATGCGGCGGAACGGGCTGAAACCCGCTTCAGACATAGGTTGACGGAAGCGAGCGCGGCGGATGTCGCGCTGTCGCATCTCGCGAAGATGGCGCCGGCCGCGGCGGACCTCGTTCTGCTGTTGCAGCGACTGCGCGAACGGCGTGACCTGGAAACGCGGCTTTCAGCCTGCAGGAACCGCTTTCTCCTGCAGTCGGACGGCTGGAGCGAGCCGAAAGTGCGGGGCGAGCTTGCGGCATTCGATCGCGTTGCCGCCGACCTTGAAATCGAGCGCCTCGTTGGCAAGGATGCGCGACAGGTGACGCGTTACGGCGAGCTGACGGCGGCAGCGGCCGAAAATCTGCGGCGTCGCGAGGCGCTGGAAGCCGGCGTGAGCGCCGAGCGCGCTGCCTTCGAAAGGCTGGCGGCCGAGCAGGAGGCCAAGGACCTTGCGCGCCAATGGGTGGTGCTGAGGATCGCATCGCACATGCTCGGCCAATCGATGGAGGCCTACCGCGAACGGCAGACGGATCCGGTGATGCTGCGGGCGGGAGCGCATTTCTCGCGGCTGACCGGCGGGCGCTTTGCCCGTCTGGCGCAGGACTACGGCGCTGATGATGAATTGCAGCTTCTTGCTGAACGCGCCTGCGGTGAACGCGTGCCGCTCGGCGGGCTCAGCGAGGGTACGGCGGATCAACTTTACCTCGCGCTCCGGCTCGCCTTCCTTGAGGACTATTCGGGGCGCAACGAGCCGGCGCCGTTGATCGTCGACGATATCTTTCAGACGTTCGACGACGAGCGCACTGCTGCCGGTCTCGGAGCGCTTGCGGGGACCGCGGAACGGTTCCAGACGATCCTCTTCACGCACGAGGCGAGTGTCGTGGAGATTGCGCGGCAGGAGGTCGGCAGCGGCCTTGATCTCCTGCGCCTATAGGGGCGCCGGGCAAATCACTTTGAAACCGACGAGGGATTGGCCTAACGTCCGGCCGAAAAGAGAGCCGGCCCGCTGCGATCTCCATGCGAGTTTCCTCAGCCGAGGCTCCGACAAATGACAGGATGCAAGAATGATTGCTGTTGAAGATGTGAGGATCGGAATTGTCGGTCTCGGCTACGTGGGCCTTCCGCTCGCCGTCTATATGGCACGGCACTTTCCCGTCGTCGGCTTCGATATAGACGCGGAGCGCATTCGCGAACTGAAGGCAGGCACCGATAGAACCAAGGAGGTGACCGACGAGGAGTTTTCCGCCGCAAGCCATCTCTCCTTCTCGTCGGACAAAGCGGATTTGCGGTCCGCCAACGTCTATATCGTCACCGTGCCGACGCCGATCGACCAGGCGCTGCAGCCGGACCTGACCGCGCTGCGAGCAGCATCACTGACAGTCGGCCACGTCATTTCTCGCGGCGACGTCGTGGTCTACGAATCGACCGTTTATCCCGGAGCGACGGAAGAGGTCTGCGTTCCCATCATCGAGAAGGCGTCGGGGCTCGTCTTCAACCGGGATTTCTTCGCGGGCTATTCCCCCGAGCGCATCAATCCCGGCGATCCCGATCGCAGGCTGCCGAACATCGTGAAGATAACCTCCGGCTCGACGCCTGAGGCCGCCGACCTGATCAACGCCATCTATGGAAAGGTCATTTCCGCCGGCACGCACAGGGCAAGTTCGATTCGCGTCGCGGAGGCCTCGAAGGTCATCGAGAACATCCAGCGTGACGTCAACATCGCGCTGATCAACGAGCTTGCGCAGCTGTTCAAGCACATGGGCATCGAAAGTCGGGAGGTGCTGGCAGCCGCGGGAACGAAATGGAACTTCCACAGGTATTCGCCCGGCCTCGTCGGGGGGCATTGCATCGGCGTCGACCCCTACTATCTCACCCACAAGGCACAATCGATCGGCTTTCACCCCGAGATGATCTTGGCGGGCCGCCGCATCAACGACGGCATGGCGCAATGGGTCGCGTTCGACATCGTCAAGCTGATGCTGACGCGCAAGCTCGAACTCGGCAAATCCCGTATCCTGGTCATGGGTTTCACCTTCAAGGAGAATTGCCCCGACACGCGAAACACCAAGGTGGCTGGGCTGATCAGGGAGCTCAGTGCCATGGCCCGCGAGGTCGTCGTCTACGATCCGCTGGCCGACGCCCATGAGGTTTCCGCTGAGTATGGCATCGCGATCGATGGGGAGCTGCCTCGGGGGCACTTCGAGGCTGTCGTTCTCGCCGTCCGTCACGACGCGATCTGCGATATGGGCGAAGAGCGAGTCCGATCGCTCCTCGCACCGGGCGGCGTCATCTACGACCTCAAATCGATCCTGCCTATCGGCGCCAGCGACGCGCGGCTTTGAGCCCAGACGCGACAGCTGGCGGCGTTGCTGATCCATGAGACTACGGCGCTGAGAAAAACCAAGCTTCGCGCCATAGGTCTCCAGGCACCGGCTTCAATGGCAATGACGAGCCGGGCGGCAACCGCGACGCTCCATTGCCTGGAGAAGTATTGAGAGCAGCAAAGCGTGTAGCGTGCGCGATAGCAGACGCGACAATCGAGAACAAGTGCTGTGCTTTATCAAAGGAAAATGGTGGGCGATGAGAGACTCGAACTCCCGACATCCTCGGTGTAAACGAGGCGCTCTACCAACTGAGCTAATCGCCCTTCGCGGAAGCAGGCGCTTGACCCGCCGCGTTCGGTGGTGGTGATCTATGCGTTACGGAAAAAAACCGCAAGAGTGTTTGTGAAGAATTTTTGATTTTTTTGACGCGAAGCGCGAAAGGGATTGAGGGGACGCGTTTTGCGCTGTGGGGTTCTTTCCGCGGCATGGTCGGGGTCAATGGTCGCTGCTTGGAGGAGCGGATCGGCGAAGCGCGAGGACCCTGTCGCCGACGCCACCCAAAGTGAGGCGGCAGCCGTTGGTTCCTGACATGCGGCGTGCTTTGGGCTTAAGCTGGCCGTCGAGCCCGCCACGAGCCTTGCACCGAAATCAGGGCAGCGATGCGAAGACGGGGTGAGTGGATGCGCGGACGCGTCCGGGTGCCGCCTTTCCTGTGGGTGGCGAAAACAATTCGTTGTCCGTCATTGATTTGTCTTCAAACCTGCTTGACACCCAAAGGCGAACCCCTTAGTTAGCCGCTCATCGAACGGCGAGACCGCTTCGAGGGATGCTTGAGCATCCGGATACTTGAAATGAAATGCGGGTGTAGCTCAGTTGGTTAGAGTGCCGGCCTGTCACGCCGGAGGTCGCGGGTTCGAGCCCCGTCACTCGCGCCATTTCAAGTCAAAACCGCCGAAAGGCGGCCTATTCCGGAGCTTTCGTCCAGCCGAAAGGCAAACGATGCGCGGGTGTAGCTCAGTCGGTTAGAGTGCCGGCCTGTCACGCCGGAGGTCGCGGGTTCGAGCCCCGTCACTCGCGCCACTTCGTTTTTAGATTGCCTTCAAATCAACCGTAGTTGCTGCGTTAACTGGGCCTGTTTGGGTTTAGGGCGCAGATTTGCTGTGACGCCGTTGCATCGGCTTGATAAGCTTGCATCCGCAGTGCTTGAATGGCTCGTTCAAAAGGCTTGCGCCCACGCGCCGGCTGCGCTAACCACGGCTTGTTGCAACGCTCTTTCGCTTGCTGGGCAATTGCCCACGAGCGCCGCCCCGGCGCTGGTCGCAAGCAGGGATGGACATGATGACTGGACTGCTCAGTTCCTATATTCCGATAGCTATTTTCATTGGTATTTCGTTGGTGATTGGCCTGGCGCTTCTGATTACGCCGTTCGCCGTCGCCTTCAAGGCGCCTGATTCGGAAAAGCTTTCGGCCTATGAGTGCGGCTTCAACGCATTCGACGATGCACGCATGAAGTTCGACATCCGCTACTACCTGGTGTCGATCCTCTTCATCATCTTCGATCTGGAAGTCGCCTTCCTCTTCCCGTGGGCGATCTCCTTCGGCGCGATCGGCTGGTTCGGCTTCTGGTCGATGATGGTATTCCTGGCCGTGCTGACTATCGGCTTTATCTATGAATGGAAGAAGGGAGCCCTGGAATGGGAGTAGCCCCGAACAACCCGCTCGTCTCGCCGCAGCCGAAGGGGATCATCGATCCCTCGACCGGCAAGCCGGTCGGAGCCAACGATCCCTTCTTCGGCGAGATCAACAACGAGCTCGCCGACAAGGGTTTTCTCGTCACCTCGACGGACGAACTGATCAATTGGGCCCGCACGGGTTCGCTGATGTGGATGACCTTCGGTCTCGCCTGTTGCGCGGTCGAGATGATGCAGGTTTCCATGCCCCGCTACGACGTCGAGCGCTTCGGTTTCGCGCCGCGCGCCTCGCCGCGCCAGTCCGACGTCATGATCGTCGCGGGCACGCTGACCAACAAGATGGCGCCAGCGCTTCGCAAGGTCTACGACCAGATGCCCGAGCCGCGCTACGTCATCTCGATGGGCTCCTGCGCCAACGGCGGCGGCTATTATCACTATTCCTATTCGGTGGTGCGCGGCTGTGACCGCGTGGTGCCGATCGATATCTACGTACCGGGCTGTCCTCCGACGGCGGAGGCGCTGCTTTATGGCGTGCTTCTGCTGCAGAAGAAGATCCGCCGGACCGGCACGATCGAACGGTAAGGCCAGGGGACAAGGTATTATGAGTGAAGCCCTGAACGAACTGGCATCCTACCTGGCGGAAGCGCGCGGCAGCCTGCTGTCGTCGTCCGAGATCAAGTATGCCGAGCTGACCGTCACGACGACGGCCGATAACCTGATTGCGCTGCTGACCTTCCTGCGTGACGACGCGAAATGCGGCTTCGTCAACATGACGGACATCTGCGGCGTCGATTGGCCGCAGCGCCCCGACCGTTTCGATGTGGTCTATCATCTGCTGTCACCGACGAAGAACGTCCGCATCCGCGTCAAGGTCGCGACGGGCGAGGATCAGCCGGTGCCGTCCGCCTGCGGCGTCTATCCGGGCGCAGATTGGTTCGAGCGCGAAGCCTGGGACATGTACGGCATTCTCTTCACCGATCATCCGGACCTGCGTCGCCTGCTGACCGATTATGGTTTCGAAGGCCATCCGCTGCGCAAGGACTTTCCGACCACCGGGTTCGTTGAAGTTCGTTACGACGATGCTGCCAAGCGCGTGGTCTACGAGCCGGTCGAGTTGAAGCAGGAATTTCGAAACTTCGACTTCTTGTCGCCCTGGGAAGGCACGGACTACGTGCTTCCGGGAGATGAGAAGGCGAAGCAATAGAAGCAGGACTATTCGCTATTCGCCATTCGCTATTCGCCCCTGGAAAGCGTTTGGTACGGAGAACGCAGCATGACCGAACATAACGTCCGCAACTTCAACATCAATTTCGGACCGCAGCATCCGGCCGCGCACGGCGTTCTTCGCCTAGTGCTGGAGCTGGACGGTGAAATTGTCGAGCGCGTCGATCCGCATATCGGGCTGCTGCACCGCGGCACCGAGAAGCTGATCGAGACGAAGACCTACCTGCAGGCGGTGCCTTATTTCGACCGCCTCGACTACGTCGCGCCGATGAACCAGGAGCATGCCTTTGCGCTGGCCGTCGAGAAGCTGCTGGGGATCGAGATCCCCATCCGGGGTCAGCTGATCCGCGTGCTTTATTCGGAAATCGGCCGCATCCTGTCGCATCTCCTGAACGTCACGACCCAGGCCATGGACGTTGGCGCACTGACGCCGCCGCTCTGGGGTTTCGAAGAGCGCGAAAAGCTGATGGTGTTCTATGAGCGCGCCTCCGGCTCGCGCATGCATGCGGCTTACGTGCGCCCGGGCGGTATACATCAGGATCTGCCGGAAAAGCTTGTTCAGGATATCGGCGACTGGTGCGATCCCTTCCTCAAGGCGCTCGACGACATCGACGACCTCTTGACCGGTAACCGCATCTTCAAGCAGCGCAACGTCGACATCGGCGTCGTTTCCCTGGACGAATGCTGGGCCTGGGGCTTCTCGGGCGTGATGGTGCGCGGCTCGGGTGCCGCATGGGATCTGCGCAAGGCGCAGCCCTACGAGTGCTATGCGGATCTCGAATTCGACATCCCGATCGGCAAGAACGGCGACTGCTACGACCGCTATCTGATCCGCATGATCGAGATGCGCGAGTCGGTTCGCATCATGAAGCAATGCGTCAACCGCCTGCTCGGCGATGCCCGCACCGGCCCGGTCTCTTCAGTGGACGGCAAAGTGGTCCCGCCGAAGCGCGGTGAGATGAAGCGCTCGATGGAGGGGCTGATCCACCACTTCAAGCTCTATACCGAAGGTTACCACGTGCCGGCCGGCGAAGTTTATGCGGCGGTCGAAGCGCCCAAGGGCGAATTCGGCGTCTATCTCGTCTCGGATGGTTCGAACAAGCCTTATCGCTGCAAGATCCGTGCGCCGGGCTATGCACACCTCCAGGCCATGGACTTCATGTGCCGCGGTCACCAACTGGCCGACGTCGCGGCTGTGCTCGGTTCGCTCGACATCGTGTTCGGCGAGGTGGATCGTTGATGCGGCATCTCGTTTGCATGATTGTCGCGCTGAGCGCACTTGCGTCCGGCGCCTCCGCTCAGGAAGCAGGTGCGAAGGCGCCGCAAAAGCTCGGGACGGTTGGCCAAAGCGTGGGCGGCCAAGGCGTCGGTGGCCAGGGTTTGGGCACGCCGGGCGCCGGCAAAACAACTCAGAAGGGTACGGCGAGCGACGCGACCGGGGCTAACCCGTCGATGGCCGAGCTCGTCTCGCGCGGCTATGAAATCAAGGCCGCCGTGCCCAACGGCGGAAAGTTCATCGTGTTTATGCAGAAAGACCAGTCGGCCTACGCCTGCGAGTTCCAGTCTCTGACGGGAACGCGGTGTGGCTCCATAAACTGAGATAAGGCGTTAAAGAATGTCCGTTCGTCGACTAGCCGAAGATCAATTCCAACCTGCCGCGTTCGCGTTTAGCGACGACAATACGGCTTGGGTGGAAAAGACGATCAAGAAATATCCGGAAGGCCGCCAGCAATCCGCGGTCATTCCGCTTTTGATGCGCGCGCAGGAGCAGGACGGCTGGGTCACCAAAGCCGCGATCGAAAGCGTCGCCGATATGCTGGATATGGCCTATATCCGCGTGCTCGAAGTCGCGACGTTCTACACGCAGTTTCAGCTCAACCCGGTCGGCACGCGCGCCCACGTCCAGGTTTGCGGCACCACGCCGTGCATGCTGCGTGGCTCCGAAGCGCTGATGAACGTCTGCAAGAGCAAGATCCATGCACATCCCTTCGAGCGCAATGCCGATGGCACGCTGTCCTGGGAAGAGGTCGAATGTCTTGGGGCCTGCGTCAATGCCCCGATGGTAATGATCGGCAAGGATACCTATGAGGATCTGACGCCTGAGCGCCTCGAAGAGATCATCGGTGCGTTCGAGACGGGGAAGGGCGCCGAAGTTGTACCCGGTCCCCAGATCGAGCGCATATATTCGGCGCCGGAAGGCGGGCTGACGTCGCTGCTCGACTCGCCGTTGACGGTGAAGGCAGCAAGAGCAAAAGCCGCGCCGAGGGCAGTCGTCGCGGAAACCGTGAGCGTGCCGCCGGCGGAGGCCGCGCGCCCGAAGAGCGTAGAGCCGGAAGTCAATCCGGCCCTGAAGAGCCCCGCTGACGGCGAGACGGCGCTGCCTGCCGACCATCCGAAGGCGAAACCCGCCAAGAAGGACAATACCGCGCTTAGCCAGGCGAAGCCGTTGCTGACCGACAAGAACCGTCCTGCCGCCCTCGAAAAGCCGGCGACGCCTGACGATCTGAAGTTGATCTCAGGCGTCGGCCCCAAGATCGAAGCCATCCTCAACGAGATCGGCATCCACACCTTCGCCCAGGTCGCGAGCTGGAAAAAGGCGGAGCGCGAGTGGGTCGACGGTTATCTCAGCTTCCACGGCCGCATCGAGCGCGACGATTGGGTCAAGCAGGCCAAGGCGCTCGCAAAGGGCGGCGAAGCGGAATACATCAAGGTCTTCGGTAAGAAGCCGCGGTAAGGGGTAAAGAATGTTACAGGATCAGGATCGTATCTTTACCAATATCTACGGCCTCAAGGACAAGTCCCTGAAGGGCGCGATGAGCCGCGGCCACTGGGATGGTACCAAGCAGATTCTCGAAAAGGGTCGTGACTGGATCATCAACGAGATGAAGGCGTCCGGCCTGCGCGGCCGTGGCGGCGCCGGCTTCCCGACCGGTCTCAAGTGGTCGTTCATGCCCAAGGAAAGCGACGGCCGTCCACATTACCTCGTGGTCAACGCCGACGAGTCCGAGCCCGGCACCTGCAAGGATCGCGACATCATGCGCCACGATCCGCATACGCTGATCGAAGGCTGCGTGGTTGCGAGCTTCGCGATGGGTGCGAACGCCGCCTACATCTACGTTCGCGGCGAATACATCCGTGAACGCGAGGCGCTGCAGGCAGCCATCGACGAATGCTACGATTACGGTTTGTTGGGTAAAAACAACAAGCTCGGCTGGGATATGGACATTTACGTTCATCATGGCGCCGGTGCTTATATCTGTGGCGAGGAGACTGCGCTGCTCGAAAGCCTGGAAGGCAAGAAGGGCCAGCCGCGCCTGAAGCCGCCGTTCCCGGCCAACATGGGTCTCTACGGTTGCCCGACGACGGTCAACAACGTCGAATCGATCGCGGTCGCCCCGACCATCCTGCGCCGCGGCGCGGCCTGGTTCTCCTCTTTCGGGCGTCCGAACAATGTCGGCACGAAGCTGTACATGCTGTCCGGCCACGTCAACAAGCCGTGCACAGTCGAAGAGACGATGGGCATCACCTTCCGCGAACTCGTCGACAAGCATGGCGGCGGCATTCGTGGCGGCTGGGACAATTTGCTGGCGGTCATTCCCGGCGGCGCGTCGTGCCCGATCGTTCCCGCAAAGGACATCATCGACTGCCCGATGGATTTCGACGGCCTGCGCGCGGTCGGCTCCTCCTTCGGTACGGCGGCTGCCATCGTCATGGATAAGTCGACCGACGTGATCAAGGCGATCGCCCGCATCTCGGCCTTCTTCAAGCATGAGAGCTGTGGCCAGTGCACGCCCTGCCGCGAAGGCACCGGCTGGATGTGGCGCGTCATGGAGCGCATGGCCAGGGGCAACGCCCAGAAGCGCGAGATCGACATGCTGTTCCAGGTGACGAAGCAGATCGAAGGGCATACTATCTGCGCGCTCGGCGATGCGGCTGCCTGGCCTGTCCAGGGTCTGATCCGGAACTTCCGTCCGGAAATCGAAAAGCGCATCGACCAGTACACTGCCAATGCGCTGGCGCACGGCGCCGTCATGGAAGCGGCCGAGTAGGATCATGGTAGCAAAATCTGCACAGTCACGACCGGGTGAAGGGGCGGCCGAAGCATCGGCGCCTCTTGGCCGCATGGTTTCAGACATGATGCAGAACGCGTCCGCAATCCCGGTGCATCCGTTGATGGCGCATCAGGCCGCGGCCTTTGCCACGGCAACGGCAATCGGCTTCAGCGTCTCGACGCAGATGGCGAACGCCTTTTTCGGCATGATCGAGGGTGCCGCGGAAGCAGCCCGCCTGCTTGCCACGCCCGTCGAGAAGCCCACGGCGGAACCGGTTGCTGCCGAGCCTGCCGAAAAGACCAGGGTCGTGGAAAAGGCTGTGACTGCCGCGGCACCTGAGAGGGTCGCGGTTGAGCCGCCGGCAGCCAAGCCGCGCGTGGAAAAGCCGGTTGCGGCAAAGGTGAAGTCGGTGGTCGAGGCGGCGGTCAAGGCGGTAAAGCCGAGGGCCAAGATTGAACCGGTCGCCGGACGAAAGGCTTCGCGGAAGGCGGACGATCTGAAGCTGATTTCGGGCATCGGCCCGAAGCTGGAAATGGTGCTGAACGAGCGCGGCTACCGCAGCTTTGTCGACATCGCGGCCTGGACGATCGACGATGTCGTTCGGATCGACACGGAACTCGGCTTCGAAGGCCGGATTGCGCGCGACGACTGGGTCGGTCAGGCCAAGGCTTTCGCAGCGCAGCCCAAAGGGCGGAGATAGTTTGCCGGCCGATCGTTCGGCCGAACGTAGAATGACGACGGCGGTCGACACTCCGGACAGGTACCGGATGTGTGGCTGCCTGCGGGTCTTGCCGGGGCAAGGTTCGACAAGCGTGAATATGAGCGACTGCGCCTGCGACGGTTGACCGTCTCGCGCCAGTGTTGCGGTTATGAAATTGTCTGCGGCGCGCGTTGGCCGCAGACGTGACATAGGACTGAGTGGACGATGGTAAAACTGAAGATTGACGGAAAAGAGATCGAAGTCCCGGATCACTTCACGCTCATCCAGGCGTGCGAGGAAGCCGGCGCCGAAGTCCCGCGCTTCTGCTTCCATGAGCGGTTGTCGGTGGCCGGCAACTGCCGCATGTGCCTCGTCGAGGTAAAGGGCGGTCCGCCGAAGCCACAGGCATCGTGCGCCATGGGCGTACGCGACATCCGCGGTGGTCCGAACGGCGAACTGCCGGAAGTCTTCACCAACACGCCGATGGTCAAGAAGGCCCGTGAAGGCGTGATGGAATTCCTGCTGATCAACCATCCGCTCGATTGCCCGATCTGCGACCAGGGCGGCGAATGCGACCTGCAGGACCAGGCCATGGCCTTCGGCATCGATACGTCGCGCTATCAGGAAGACAAGCGCGCGGTCGAAGACAAGTACATCGGGCCGCTCGTCAAGACCGTGATGAACCGCTGCATCCACTGCACGCGCTGCGTTCGCTTCACGACGGAAGTGGCCGGCATTTCTGAACTCGGTCTCATCGGCCGTGGCGAGGACGCCGAAATCACGACCTATCTAGAGCAGGCGATGACCTCGGAACTGCAGGGCAACGTCGTCGATCTTTGCCCGGTCGGCGCGCTGACATCCAAGCCTTTCGCGTTCACGGCCCGTCCGTGGGAGCTGAACAAGACCGAATCGATCGATGTGATGGACGCGCTCGGCTCGGCGATCCGCGTCGACACGCGCGGCCGCGAAGTCATGCGCATACTGCCGCGTGTCAACGAGGCGATCAACGAGGAATGGATCTCCGACAAGACCCGCTTCATCTGGGACGGGCTGAAGACGCAGCGCCTCGACCGGCCGTATGTTCGCCGCGATGGCCGCCTGCAGGCCACAAGCTGGGGCGAAGCCTTCGGCGCGATCAAGGCTGCTGTTGCCGGGACATCCGGCAACAAGATCGGCGCGATTGCCGGTGATCTTGCTTCCGTCGAGGAAATGTACGCGCTCTCGGAATTGCTGAAGTCGCTCGGCTCGGAAAATCTCGACTGTCGCCAGGACGGGACGGCGCTTGATCCGTCGCTCGGCCGCGAAAGCTACCTGTTCAACCCCACCATCGAAGGCATCGAAGCGGCCGACGCACTGCTTATCGTCGGCGCCAACCCGCGCTTCGAGGCGGCGGTTCTCAATTCCCGCATCCGTAAGCGCTGGCGTCGCGGCAAGTTCCCGATCGGTGTGATCGGCGACGGCGGCGACATGCGCTACGGCTACGATTATCTCGGCGCCGGCACGGAAACGCTGAAGGACGTGCTTGCAGGCACCCACGCCTTCGCCGAGGTCTTGAAGAAGGCCGAGAAGCCGATGATCATCGTCGGGCAGGGGGCGCTGTCCCAGGCCAACGGTGCAGCCGTTCTCGCTGGTGTCGCAAAGCTTGCCGTCGATGTCGGCGCGATCGCCGAGGGCTGGAACGGCTTTGCCGTGCTTCATACCGCAGCCTCGCGCGTTGGCGGCCTCGATCTCGGCTTCGTGCCGGGAGCAAACGGCGTCAACGCCGCAGCCATGCTTTCTTCGATGGACGTGCTCTTCCTGCTCGGCGCCGACGAACTCGATTTCGCCGCCGGCAAGGCGAAGTTCACGGTCTATATCGGCTCGCACGGCGACAACGGCGCGCACAATGCCGACGTCATCCTGCCCGCCGCCGCCTACACTGAAAAGTCGGGCACCTGGGTCAATACCGAAGGTCGCGTCCAGATGGGCAATCGCGCCGGCTTTGCGCCGGGCGAGGCGCGCGAGGACTGGGCGATCCTGCGCGCGCTCTCTGATGTACTCGGCAAGAAGCTTCCCTTTGATTCGCTGAACGAATTGCGCGCCAAGCTCTATGCGGCCTTCCCGCATTTCGGCCATCTCGACGAGATCGGCGCCGGCGACAGCGCCAAAATTGCCGCACTCGCGCAAAAAGCCGGCGATATGGGCAAATCCGGGTTTGCGTCGCCGGTGAAAGACTTCTATTTGACGAACCCGATCGCACGCGCCTCGGCCGTCATGGCCGAATGCTCGGCGTTGGCGCGCAATAATTTTCAGGCCGCGGCAGAGTAAGGGCAAGGGGCTATGGATTCATTCTTTTCGACCTATGTCTGGCCAGGGCTCATCATGGTGGGCCAGTCGCTTCTTCTCCTGGTCTGTCTGCTGATCTTCATCGCCTACGTGCTCTTGGCCGACCGCAAGATCTGGGCTGCCGTTCAGCTGCGTCGCGGCCCGAACGTCGTCGGTCCGTTCGGCCTGTTCCAGTCGTTCGCCGACCTTCTGAAGTTCATGTTCAAGGAGCCGATCATCCCGGCGGGCGCGAACAAGGCGGTTTTCCTTTTGGCGCCGCTGGTTTCCGTGGTGCTGGCGCTATCGACCTGGGCGGTCGTGCCGGTCGCGCATGGCTGGGTGATCGCCGACATCAACGTCGGTGTCCTCTACATCCTGGCGATCTCGTCGCTCGAGGTCTACGGCATCATCATGGGCGGCTGGGCTTCGAATTCGAAGTACCCGTTCCTCGGCGCGCTGCGCTCGGCGGCGCAGATGGTCTCCTACGAAGTCTCGATCGGCTTCGTCATCGTCACCGTTCTTCTGTGCGTCGGTTCGCTGAACCTCACCGACATCGTCATGTCGCAGCAGACGGGCCTCGGCACCAAGCTCGGCCTGCCGCCGTCGCTGCTCGACTGGCACTGGTTGTCGCTGTTCCCGATGTTCATCGTGTTCTTCATCTCGGCGCTGGCTGAGACGAACCGTCCGCCCTTCGACCTGCCGGAAGCGGAATCGGAGCTGGTCGCCGGCTTCATGGTGGAATACGGCTCCTCTCCGTACATGATGTTCATGCTCGGCGAATACGCGGCCGTCGTGCTGATGTGCTCGCTGACGACGATCCTGTTCCTCGGCGGCTGGCTGCCCCCGCTCGACATCTGGATCCTGAACTGGGTTCCGGGGATCATCTGGTTCATGCTGAAGTCGTGCCTGGTGTTCTTCATGTTCGCGATGGTCAAGGCTTTCGTGCCGCGCTACCGCTACGACCAACTCATGCGCCTTGGCTGGAAGGTGTTCCTGCCGATCTCGCTCGCCATGGTCGTCATCGTTGCATTCGTGCTGAAGCTGACGGGTTGGGCATGATCATGCCCGTCCTCGCTTCCGTGAAATTTGGAGATTGAAGATGGCCGGTTTGTCCAATGCCGTCAGCTCGCTGTTCCTGAAGGAATTCGTCGGCGCGTTCTTCCTGTCGATGCGTTACTTCTTCAAGCAGAAGGCGACGATCAACTATCCGTTCGAGAAGGGCCCGGTATCCCCGCGCTTCCGCGGCGAGCATGCTTTGCGCCGCTATCCGAACGGCGAGGAGCGCTGCATCGCGTGCAAGCTGTGCGAGGCGATCTGTCCGGCACAGGCGATCACCATCGAAGCCGGCCCCCGCCGAAACGACGGTACGCGCCGCACGGTGCGCTACGACATCGACATGGTGAAGTGCATCTATTGCGGCTTTTGCCAGGAGGCCTGCCCGGTCGACGCGATCGTCGAGGGCCCGAATTTTGAATTTGCCACGGAAACCCGCGAAGAACTCTACTTCGACAAGGCGCGGCTTCTGGAAAACGGCGATCGGTGGGAACGGGAAATCGCGCGCAACATCGCGATGGACTCGCCTTACCGCTGAGCGGAAGACTTTGAATATGCCGTGATGGGCCGCGTCTGTGCGGCCATCGCGGTTGAACTTAGACCGGAGTTTTGCCGGACGACCTGTCCCGCAACACTCCATCGGGCAGGGATCGTCCCGGCTGCCCGGGGGAAGACGAAAAAGGCACCAACATGGGTCTGCAGGCTCTTTTTTTCTATCTCTTCGCCTTTGTCGCGGTGGCGTCGGCGTTCATGGTCATATCGGCGCGGAATCCGGTTCATTCGGTTCTGTTCCTGATCCTGACCTTCTTCAACGCAGCCGGCCTGTTTCTCCTGCTCGGCGCGGAGTTCCTGGCGATGCTGCTGCTTGTCGTCTATGTCGGCGCGGTCGCGGTTCTCTTCCTCTTCGTCGTCATGATGCTCGACATCGACTTCTCGGAATTGAGGGCGGGCCTGCTCGAATACGCGCCGATCAGCGCGCTCGTCGGCATCATCCTTGCGGCCGAGCTGATCA
Organism: Rhizobium sp. RAF56; assembly: GCF_052113965.1. Lineage (NCBI taxonomy): Bacteria > Pseudomonadati > Pseudomonadota > Alphaproteobacteria > Hyphomicrobiales > Rhizobiaceae > Rhizobium > Rhizobium sp. RAF56. The sequence continues at coordinate 189,306 of NZ_JBFRDU010000006.1, read as the reverse complement.
TCGTGGTCGGCGGCAGCGTGATTTCGCCTGTCGTTGCCAAGTCGATCGCCATGCCGATCCCGGCAGTGGCTGAGCGGACGAACACGGCCGCACTCGGCGACGTGCTCTACACCAACTACGTCTACTTCTTCCAGATCGCCGGCATGGTGCTCTTGGTCGCGATGATCGGTGCGATCGTGCTGACGCTCAGACACCGCACGCACATCAAGCGCCAGAACATTTCGAACCAGGTCGCCCGCACGCCCGCGACCGCCGTCAAGGTGGTCAAGGTCAAGTCGGGGCAGGGCGTCTAAGCCGCGGCAAGAGGGTCAAAGGAATAACAATATGGTCATCGGACTTTCCCACTACCTGACCGTCAGCGCCATCCTCTTTACGCTCGGCGTCTTCGGCATTTTTCTCAACCGCAAGAACGTGATCATCATCCTGATGTCGATCGAGCTGATCCTGCTCGCGGTCAACATCAACATGGTCGCCTTCTCCTCGTTCCTCAACGACATCGTAGGACAGGTCTTTGCGCTATTCATTCTGACCGTCGCTGCTGCCGAAGCCGCCATCGGTCTTGCAATTCTCGTTGTCTTCTATCGCAACCGCGGTTCGATCGCCGTGGAAGACGTCAATATGATGAAGGGCTGAGGGCTCATGTTGCTATATAAGGCTATCGTCTTTCTTCCCCTGATCGGCGCGCTGATCGCCGGCCTCCTCGGCCGCCAGATCGGCGCCAAGGCTTCGGAATACATCACCTGCGGCTTGATGATCATTGCCGCCGCGCTGTCGTGGATCGTTTTCTTCCAGGTGGCGCTCGGCGAAGCGCACGAAGGACCGATCAAGGTCGAGGTGCTGCGCTGGATTCAGTCCGGCGGTATCGACGCCTCCTGGGCACTGCGCATCGATTCGCTGACGGCCGTCATGCTCGTCGTCGTCAACTCCGTCTCGACGCTCGTTCACGTCTATTCGATCGGCTACATGCATCACGATCCGCATCGGCCGCGCTTCTTTGCCTATCTGTCGCTTTTCACCTTCGCCATGCTGATGCTGGTGACCTCGGACAACCTGGCGCAGATGTTCTTCGGCTGGGAAGGCGTGGGTCTCGCCTCCTATCTGCTCATCGGTTTCTGGTACAAGAAGCCGTCGGCCTGTGCGGCCGCGATGAAAGCCTTCATCGTCAACCGCGTCGGCGACTTCGGTTTCGTGCTCGGCATCGCCGGCGTGTTCGTGCTGTTCGGCGCGATCAACTTCGACGTCATCTTCGGCAATGCCCAGGCTTTTGCGGCCGGGCAGGGCGGCCAGCCGGGCGACATCGTGCTGAACCTCTTCGGCATGCATCTCGACCGCGCGCATGCGCTGACGGCCGTCTGCCTTCTGCTCTTCATGGGCGCGATGGGTAAGTCTGCGCAGTTCCTGCTGCACACCTGGCTTCCGGATGCCATGGAAGGCCCGACGCCGGTCTCCGCACTCATCCATGCCGCAACCATGGTGACGGCGGGCGTCTTCCTTGTCGCCCGTATGTCGCCGATCTTCGAACTGTCGCATGACGCACTGGTCTTCGTCACCGTCATCGGCGCCATCACCGCCTTCTTCGCGGCGACTGTCGGCCTCGTGCAGAACGACATCAAGCGCGTGATTGCCTATTCGACCTGCTCGCAGCTCGGCTACATGTTCGTGGCGCTCGGCGTCGGCGCCTATGGCGCGGCAATCTTCCACCTGTTCACGCACGCCTTCTTCAAGGCGCTGCTGTTCCTCGGCGCCGGCTCGGTCATCCATGCCGTCGACGGCGAGCAGGACATGCGCTACATGGGCGGCCTGCGGAAACATATTCCAGTGACGTTCTGGATGATGACGATCGGCACGCTGGCGCTGACCGGCGTCGGCATTCCCGGCACGATCATCGGCACGGCCGGCTTCTTCTCGAAGGATGCCATCATCGAGGCAGCCTTCGCGTCGCACAGCCCGGTATCGAGCTTTGCCTTCACGCTGCTGGTGATCGCGGCTCTGTTTACGAGCTTCTATTCCTGGCGCCTGGCGTTCCTGACCTTCTTCGGCAAGCCGCGCGCATCGCACGAGGTCATGCATCACGTTCACGAATCCCCGAACGTCATGCTGATCCCGCTTTATCTGCTGGCAATCGGCGCGCTGTTCGCAGGCTTCCTGTTCCACGAACATTTCGTCGGTCACGGCTACGAAGAGTTCTGGAAGGGCGCGCTCTTTACGCTGCCGCAAAACGAGATCCTCGAGGAGATGGAGCACGTTCCGACCTGGGTGAGCCTCAGCCCTTTCATCGCCATGCTGCTCGGCTTCGTGATCGCCTGGTACATGTACATCAAGTCGCCGTCGACGCCGCGCGTGCTCGCCAAGCAGCACCGCGTGCTCTACGAGTTCCTGCTCAACAAGTGGTACTTCGACGAGCTCTATGACTTCCTGTTCGTGCGTACCGCCAAGCGTCTCGGCCGCTTCCTCTGGCAGAAGGGCGATATCGGCATCATCGACGGCTACGGCCCGAACGGTGTTGCCGCGCGCGTCGTCGACGTTACCAACCGCGTCGTCCGTCTGCAGACCGGCTACCTCTACCACTACGCCTTCGCGATGCTCCTCGGTATCGCGGCCCTCGTTACCTGGATGATGCTCGGGAGTTCCCTCTGATGACCGATTGGCCTATTCTTTCAACGGTCACGTTTCTGCCGCTGGTCGGCGTGGTGCTCCTGCTCCTGATGCGGGAGGATGGTCCTAACGGCCGCCGCAACATCCTGAACGTGTCGCTGCTGACCACGCTCGTCACCTTCGTCGTCTCGATCTTCATCTGGACCGGCTTCGACAATGCCAATCCGGGCTTCCAGATGATCGAGATGCACGGCTGGCTCGGCGGCGGCATTTCCTATCATCTCGGCGTCGACGGCATTTCGATGCTGTTCGTCATCCTGACCACCTTCCTGATGCCCTTCTGCGTGCTGGCGAGCTGGCTCGCCATCGAGAAGCGGCTCAAGGAATACATGATCGCCTTCCTGATCCTCGAGATCATGATGCTCGGCGTGTTCGTGTCGCTCGACATCGTGCTGTTCTACGTGTTCTTCGAGGCTGGCCTGATCCCGATGTTCCTGATCATCGGCGTCTGGGGCGGCAAGGATCGCGTCTACGCGAGCTATAAGTTCTTCCTCTATACGCTTCTCGGCTCGGTGCTGATGCTGCTCGCCATCATGGCGATGTACTGGCAGGCCGGCACGACTGATATCCCGGCGCTGCTCGCCTACAAGTTCCCGCCGCAGATGCAGATCTGGCTATGGCTCGCCTTCTTCGCCTCCTTCGCGGTGAAGATGCCGATGTGGCCGGTGCATACCTGGCTGCCCGACGCCCACGTGCAGGCCCCGACGGCCGGCTCGGTGATCCTGGCGGGCATTCTCCTGAAGCTCGGCGGCTACGGCCTCATCCGCTTCTCGCTGGCGATGTTCCCGAATGCCTCGGAATTCTTTGCGCCGCTCGTCTTCTCGCTGTCGGTCATCGCGATCATCTACACCTCGCTGGTGGCGATGATGCAGGACGACATCAAGAAGCTGATCGCCTATTCGTCGGTTGCGCACATGGGCTATGTGACCATGGGGATTTTTGCGGCCAACGCTCAAGGGGTGCAGGGCGCGATCTTCCAGATGCTGTCGCACGGCATCGTTTCCGGCGCGCTCTTCCTCTGCGTCGGCGTCGTCTACGACCGCACCCATACCCGCGAGATCGCGGCCTATGGAGGCCTCGTCAACAACATGCCGAAATATGCGGTCGCCATGATGGTGTTCACCATGGCCAACGTCGGCCTGCCCGGCACGTCGGGCTTCATCGGCGAATTCCTGACGCTGATCGGCGTCTTCCGCGCCAACACCTGGGTCGCGCTGTTTGCGGCAACAGGCGTCATTCTGTCGGCGGCCTATGCGCTCTGGCTCTATCGCCGCGTCATCTTCGGCGCGCTGGAGAAGGAAAAGCTGAAGGCACTGCTCGACCTGTCGCCGCGTGAACAGCTGATCCTCTATCCCTTGATCGCGCTGACGATATTCTACGGCGTCTATCCGGCTCCGATCTTCGACGCGACGGCGGCTTCCGTCGACCTGCTCGTGAACAACTACACCGCTGCCCTGCACGCTGCGCAAGACGTTGCGCTGTCGATGAATTGATGACGGGACCATTCGGACATGACCGCTGACACCATTTTCGCAAGTCTTAGCCTTTCCGCGCCGGAGATCATCCTGGCGGTGGGCGCGCTTGTCCTGCTCATGATCGGCGTCTTCGCCGGTGAACGGTCCGCGACAGCCGTCACGGGGCTGGCCATCGTCCTGCTGGCCGCGGCGGCTCTCTGGCTGATCTTCGTGCCAGGCGAGGGGCTCGCCTTCGGCGGCGCTTATCTCGCCGACGGCTTCTCGCGCTTCATGAAGGTGGTGGCGCTGGTCGGCTCCATCACAGCCATGGTGCTCGGGCTTGGCCAGGCGCGCACCTACAAGCTCGATCGCTTCGAATATCCGGTTCTGCTGGTGATCGCGACGCTCGGCATCCTGCTCCTCATCTCGGCGCACGACCTGATCTCGCTCTATCTTTCGCTCGAGCTGCAGTCGCTGTCGCTCTATGTCATCGCCGCCATCAACCGCGACAGCCTCAAGTCGACGGAAGCGGGCCTCAAGTACTTCGTGCTCGGCGCTCTCTCCTCCGGCATGCTGCTTTACGGAATGTCGCTGGTCTATGGCTTCACCGGCCATACGACGTTCGACGCCATCGCTCAGGCGCTGACGGCCGAGACCCGCTCGCTCGGCCTCGTGTTCGGCCTGGTCTTCGTGCTTGCCGGCCTTGCCTTCAAGATTTCCGCCGTGCCGTTCCACATGTGGACGCCGGACGTTTACGAAGGCGCGCCGACGCCGGTCACCGCCTTCTTCGCGGCCGCACCAAAGGTCGCCGCCATGGCGATCCTGACGCGCCTGGTGATCACTGCCTTCCATCCGGTACTTGCCGATTGGCGTCAGATCATCGTCTTCATCTCGATCGCTTCGATGCTGCTCGGCTCTTTCGCGGCGATTGGCCAGCGTAACTTCAAGCGGCTGATGGCCTATTCGTCGATCGGGCACATGGGTTACGCGCTGGTCGGTCTTGCGGCAGGCAATCAGGCCGGCGTCTCCGGCGTCATGCTCTACATGCTCATTTACATGGTGATGACGCTCGGCACCTTTGCCTGCATTCTCGCCATGCGCCGTACGAACGGAGCCGTGGTCGAAGACGTCAACGATCTCGCCGGCCTCTCGACGACCCATCCGTTCATGGCGGTGGTGCTGACGGCGCTGATGTTTTCGCTGGCCGGCATTCCGCCAATGGCCGGCTTCTTCGGAAAGTATTTTGTCTTCGTCGCCGCCATTCAGGCGCACCTCTACGGCCTTGCGATCATCGGCGTGCTTGCCTCGGTCGTCGGCGCCTACTATTACCTTCGCGTCATCAAGGTCATGTGGTTCGATGAGGCCAAGGAAGGCTTTGGCCGGACCTCCGGCGAACTTCGCCTGGTCTTCGGCCTCTCCGGTCTCTTCGTCGTCGCCTACGTGCTGTTCGGTTGGGCGATCGGCGGTGCGGCGGATGTCGCTGCCGCCACGCTGTTCTGATGGCCGCTGCCATCAAGGGCCGGGGGTCGTTCATGGACTTCCGGCACGAGGCGCTCTCAGAGACGTCTTCCACCAACACGGAATGCCTGGTCCGAGCGCGGGCCGGGGATAGTGGGCGGCTGTGGGTCACCGCGGACCGCCAGACCGGTGGACGTGGTCGTCGCGGCCGGCCTTGGGTCTCAGAACCCGGCAATCTTTATTCCTCGCTGCTGCTGATCGATCCTGCGCCGATGGAGCGCCTGGGTTCGCTGCCGCTTGCGGTGGCCGTCGCCGTGCACGAGGCGATCAGGATGGTCCTGCCGCCGGGTGCCGAGCCCCTGGAAATCAAGTGGCCGAACGACATCCTGATCGGCCGCAAGAAGACGTGCGGCATCCTCATCGAAGGCGAAAGGCTTTCGGACGGCCGTCATGCGGTGGTGATCGGCATCGGCATCAACGTTTCGGTCATGCCGGACGAACCGATCTATCCGGTCACGAGCCTGCGCGAACAGGGCGCTGCGACTGGACCGCAGGAGCTGTTTGCCCACCTCTTCGTATCGATGGCCGATGCGCTCGATTTGTGGGATGAGGGCCGGGGCATTCGCGAAATCACCGCGCGCTGGCGCGACGCGGCATGCGGTATCGGCGAAAAGATTAGCGTAAACCTCCCGGATCGCACGATTCCCGGGCGATTTGCCGGAATCGATGATAATGGCTTGTTGATGCTCGATACGGGTGAGGGCAGGATCATGCTCATCGCCGCGGGCGATGTTTTTTTCGGGTAGTGGGTTAATAGAACCAATGGCAAACCAAGACGAACTGGTGTTTTTACCGCTCGGCGGCGTCGGCGAAATCGGGATGAATCTCGCACTCTACGGCTACGGCGCGCCGGAGCACCGCCAGTGGATCATGGTCGATTGCGGGGTGACGTTTCCAGGCCCGGACCTGCCGGGGGTGGATCTCGTTCTCCCCGACATCCGCTTTCTTGCCAAGGAGCGCAAGAACCTCAAGGCGATCATCATTACGCATGCGCACGAGGACCACTACGGCGCGCTCAACGATCTCTGGCCGGGCCTGAACGTGCCCGTCTATGCGTCCGCCTTCACCTCCGGGCTGCTTGAAGCCAAGCGCAATTACGAGAAAACGCTGGGCGAAATTCCGGTTACGCCGTTCAAAGCCGGTGACCGCATCAATGTCGGTCCCTTCAGCATCGAGGGCGTCGCGGTGAACCATTCGATCCCGGAGCCGATGTCTCTGGTGATCCGCACCCCGCTCGGCAACGTCGTCCATACCGGCGACTGGAAGATCGACCACGAGCCGTCGCTCGGTCCGATGACGGACGAGGCCCGTTTCCGCCAGGTCGGTGACGAAGGCGTCCTGGCGCTGATGTGCGATTCCACCAACGCTCTTCGCGACGGCGTCTCGCCCTCTGAAAAGGATGTGTCGGAGAGCTTGCGCAAGATCATCGAGGAAGCCGAGGGAAGGGTGGCGATCACCACTTTCTCCTCGAACGTCGGCCGCATCCGCACCGTCGCTGAAGCAGCCGAAGCTGCGGGCCGCGACGTGCTGCTGCTCGGCAGCTCGCTGAAGCGGGTCGCCAATGTCGCGCGAGACGTCGGCCTGATGGAGGGGGTGAAGCCCTTCATCGCCGAGGACGAATACGGCTATATTCCGCGCGACAAGGTCGTTGTCATCCTGACCGGCAGCCAGGGCGAACCACGCGCGGCGCTTGCGAAACTTTCCCGCGACGAAATGCGCAACGTGGCGCTGGCCGCCGGCGATATCGTCGTCTTTTCCTCCCGCGCCATCCCCGGAAACGAAAAGGCGATCCAGGATATCAAGAACGGCCTGATCGAACAGGGCGTACACATCATCACCGACAGCGAGGCGCTGGTGCACGTTTCAGGCCACCCGCGCCGCAACGAATTGCAGAAGATGTACGAGTGGACGCGGCCGAAGGTCGTCGTTCCCGTCCACGGTGAAGCGGCGCATTTGACGGCGCACAAGGAACTGGCGGAGCAATCGGGCATCGCTACCGTGCCGCGCGTGCGCAACGGCGACGTGCTCAGACTGGCGCCTGGCCCGGTGGAGGTAATCGGCGAGGCGCCGCATGGCCGTATCTACAAGGACGGCACCCTGATCGGCGACTACGACGAGATGGGGATCGGCGATCGCAAGAAGCTCTCCTATGTCGGCCATGTCGCCGTGAACATGGTGCTCGACGCGCGTTACGACATTGTCGGCGATCCGGATCTCGTCGCGATCGGCCTGCCGACCTTCGACGACGAAGGCGAGGATATGGAGGACACGCTCTTCGACGCGGCGATCAGTGCCGTCGAAAGCGTGCCGCGCGCGCGCCGCAAGGATCTCGACATGCTGCAGGAAGCAGTGCGCCGCGCCGTCCGCGCCACCGCCAACCAGGCCTGGGGCAAGAAGCCGTTGGTGACGGTATTCGTGACCAAGACTTGAGCGGACGTGTCGACCGCACGCTGATCGAGCTAGGACAGCTGTGACAATATGGCGCGATCGCGCCGTATGAGGTAATCCGTACAACGGATTGAAAATACTAACATAATATTGAAATCTGTGCCGGCTTTTGCCAGCTGGGACGCGGTTGCACGTTGCCGACGCCTCTTTGATCCACGCCGAATTGGCCGTATAAGCGCGCGAAATCAACAGCCGACCGGTGCCCAAGGGTTAAGCCATGACACAGACGATCATATCCACACTCGCGGTCTACTTCGTCATTTGGTGGGTCACGCTCTTTGCCATCCTTCCCTTCGGAATTCGCACGCAGGCCGAAGACGAGGACGTGACGCTCGGGACCGTCGCGAGCGCGCCGGCGAAATTCCATGGATGGCGCATCTTTCTCGTCACCTCGCTGGTCGCGGGCGTAATTTACGGCGCTTGGTACATCAGCGCCAACTATCTGGGTTTCGGCTTCAATTCGATCCCGCCGATCGTCCCGCGCTACGGCGGGTAACGCCTGTGGGGCCTGGGGCCGCCGTTGGCGGTGCTTTCGCAATTCTGTCATCGAAATGATGTACTGCCATCGGAAAGATGGCAGTCGCCAAAAAGTCAAAAAAAAACAAGGCTGGAAGCCTTGCTTTTTAATTATCGCGTGATCCTTATCCGTTGCCGGGGCAGCGAGCGAGCGCGCCTAAGATCTGATCCTCCCAAGACTTGACCGCGAAAATGACAAGAATTTAATCTCCTTGCCTTTTTGTGAGCACACGCTAGCTCAAAGAGTGGGCTTTGTCATCTGTTTTTTTGCATTTTTGCTACACTCATGGAAAAAATTTTTATCGACAACACTTTGCCGTAAACCATTAAAAACGCGCTTATTTTCGCATACGCGAAAATTCATGACTAACGCCCCTCATTGTGCTCGCGGCTGAAAATTCACGCACGCAATTGCGGGTTTCTTTCCAGCCTCGAAGCGGTTATGAACACCGTCAGCGTTAACTCTTTTCGCCGATTCCGCGGCCTGTGGAACGGCAAAACACCTTGGGTAATATACCAATGCGTCTTTCCCGCTATTTCATGCCGATCCTGAAGGAAAATCCGAAGGAAGCAGAAATCGTTTCACACCGCCTGATGTTGCGTGCCGGCATGATCCGTCAGCAGTCGCAGGGCATCTATTCCTGGCTGCCGCTGGGCAAGCGCGTGCTGGACAAGGTCAATAATATCATCCGCGAGGAGCAGAACCGCTCTGGCGCCGTGGAACTGCTGATGCCGACGCTGCAATCGGCGGAGCTGTGGCAGGAGAGCGGACGCTACGACGCCTATGGCAAGGAAATGCTGCGCATCAAGGACCGGCAGGACCGACCGATGCTCTACGGGCCGACCAACGAGGAAATGGTCACCGACATTTTCCGCACCTACGTCAAGTCCTACAAGGACCTGCCGCTCAACCTCTATCATATCCAGCTCAAGTTCCGCGACGAGATCCGTCCGCGCTTCGGCACGATGCGCTCGCGCGAGTTCCTGATGAAGGACGCCTATTCCTTCGATCTCACGCGCGAGGGTGCGGAGCATTCCTATAACAAGATGTTCACGGCCTATCTGCGTACTTTCTCGCGGCTTGGGCTGCGCGCGATCCCGATGCGCGCCGATACCGGTCCGATCGGCGGCAATCTCAGCCACGAATTCATCATCCTTGCCGATACCGGCGAATCCGAAGTCTTCTGCCACAAGGATTTTGTCAATTTCGACATTCCCGCGGTCGACACGGATTTCGACGATGTGGCCGGCTTGAAGAAAGTTTTCGATCAGTGGACTTCGGTCTACGCGGCCACATCAGAGATGCATGAGGAAGCGGCCTTCAATGCCATTCCCGAAGGCGAGCGCCTTTCGGCACGCGGCATCGAGGTTGGCCACATCTTCTATTTCGGCACGAAATACTCCGAGCCGATGGGTGCCAAGGTCCAAGGTCCTGACGGCAAGGAACATTTCGTCCACATGGGTTCCTACGGTATCGGCCCCACGCGCCTTGTTCCCGCCATCATCGAAGCATCGCATGACGAGAACGGAATCATCTGGCCGGATTCGGTCGCGCCGTTCGATGTGGTGGTGATCAACATGAAGGCCGGCGACGAAGCCTGTGATGCGGCTTGCGAGACGCTTTACGGAGCGCTCTCGAAGTCCGGCAAGGACGTGCTGTTCGACGACCGCGACGAGCGGGCGGGCACGAAGTTCGCGACCGCCGATCTCATCGGCGTTCCCGTGCAGATCATCGTCGGCCCGCGCTCGATCGCGAGCGGCGAGGTGGAAATCAAGGACCGCAAGACCGGCGCACGCGAGACGGTGACGGTGGAAGCGGCAATCAACCGGCTCGCGGGCTGATCTAGGAATGGTGCGGCAATGGCGGTAAGCAACGCGGCAGAGGACCAGCAGGAAAAGCCCTCCGGCGCGGGCCTGTCCGCTTCGGCGCGCCCCTTTTCCAGGTTCGAACGCATGGTCGCCTGGCGCTATCTGCGAGCCCGGCGCAAGGAGACCTTCATCTCGGTGATCGCCGGCTTTTCCTTCGTCGGCATCATGCTCGGCGTCGCGACGCTGATCGTCGTCATGGCGGTGATGAATGGTTTCCGCACGGAGCTCATCACCCGCATTCTCGGCATGAACGGCCACGTCATCGTGCAGCCGATCGATGCGCCGCTGAACGACTACGCGGCGCTGACCGATAAGTTCGCCGTCGTGCCCGGTGTGACGATGGCGATACCGTTGGTGGAAGGCGAGACGCTCGCCTCCGGGCATGGAGGCGCTGGCACCGGCGCGCTGGTCAAGGGGATGCGCGCCGACGACCTCACCAAGCTCAAGACCATTTCCGGCAACATAAAGAGCGGCGATATGGTTGGGTTCGCCGCAGGTACCGGCGTTCTCATCGGCACGCGGATGGCCCAGCAGCTGGGCCTTGCCGCCGGCGACCAGATCACGCTGATCGCGCCGGACGGCGACATCACCCCCTTCGGCGTCAACCCGCGCGTCAAGACCTACACTGTCTCGGGCATCTTCGAGATCGGCATGTCGGAGTATGATGCCTCGATCATCTTCATGCCTCTGGAGGAGGCGCAGCTCTATTTCAACGCCCCTGGCATAGTGCAGTCGATCGAACTCTTCATCAGCCATCCCGACGACGTCGATCAGATCAGGCCGAAGATCGAGGCCGCGGCCGGGCGTCAGGTCTTCCTGACCGACTGGCGCCAGCGCAACGAGACGTTCTTCTCGGCGCTCCAGGTCGAGCGAAACGTCATGTTCATGATCCTGACGCTGATCGTCCTCGTGGCGGCGTTGAACATCATCTCCGGGCTGATCATGCTGGTGAAGGACAAGGGCAGCGACATCGCGATCCTCAAGACCATGGGCGCAAGCTCCGGCGCAATCATGCGCATCTTCTTCATGACCGGGGCGGCGATAGGTATCGTCGGCACGTTTGCGGGCGTGCTGCTCGGCGTCCTCGTCTGCGTCAACATCGAGTCGATCCGTCAATTCTTCTCCTGGGTTTCGGGCACGATGCTGTTCGATCCGGAACTCTATTTCCTCAGCCAACTGCCGGCCGAAATGAGCATGCGCGAGACTGTTTCCGTGGTTGCCATGGCGCTGACGCTCTCCTTCATCGCCACCATCTTTCCGGCATGGCGCGCCTCCCGGCTCGATCCGGTGCAGGCCCTGCGCTACGAATAAGGATTTCTGCCGTTGAACAATCGCAATGTCGTTCTCAAGCTCACCGGCGTAGAGCGCCACTATGGGCAGGGCGAAACGCTGCTCTCGATCCTGAAGGGAGCCGACTTTTCGTTGCGCACCGGCGAGATCGTCGCGCTCGTCGCCCCGTCGGGAACCGGCAAGTCGACGCTTCTGCATGTCGCTGGACTGCTGGAGCACCCCGACGCCGGGGAGGTGACGATCAACGGGCAGAACTGCGAAAACCTCACCGACGAAAAACGCACGGCCATCCGCCGCAGCGACATCGGCTTCGTCTACCAGTTCCATCACCTCTTGCCGGAGTTTTCCGCGCTCGAAAATATCATGATGCCTCAACTGATAGCCGGCCTTCCGTGGGAAGAGGCGCGCGAGCGCGCGAGCGCGCTTCTCGACTATATGCGCATCGGCCATCGCGGTGACCATCGTCCGGCCGAACTCTCCGGCGGCGAACAGCAGCGCGTGGCGATCGCCCGCGCCGTCGCCAACGCGCCGCTGGTGCTGTTTGCCGACGAGCCGACCGGAAACCTTGATCCGGAAACGGCAGGCTATGTCTTCCAGGCGCTGGAGGCGCTGGTGCGCCAATCTGGCCTTGCGGCGCTGATTGCCACGCACAACCATGAGCTCGCCAGCCGAATGGACCGCCGGGTAACCATCGAAGACGGCAAGGTCGTGGAATTCTGAGCAGCTTCAGGGCAGTCTGCAGCGCGATGATCCGTCCCGATATAGCTCATCGCCGATAGCGGCTTTCGGTGCCACGGAAATAACCATCTAGATACCGGTCGCAGCCACATGGTATGCCCGCCGCGAGGATGACATTGCTCTCCTGCGCGCGCATAGATCTGCGAATTCGCTTCGATGAGGCTTTCGAATTCGCCTCCGTCCATTATTCGCCCCCTCGGCAGTGTTAACCATAGCTCAACGAAACTGTGTGGAACCATGTTGACAGCGGAACATATATCGAACAAAGTAAAAACATAAAAGCACAGGAGAGCCAAATGACTGACATAATCCGTGATATTGCAGCATTCACCTCCATCGTCATGTTCGTAGCCAGCTGCTCGCTGATCATGATGGCCATGTAATCGAACGGGGTCGCGGACTTATGACCGTGATCCACAGGCGGGACGCTGGACAGCGGCTCTCCAAACGCCGAAAATGCGGCCGATTCATCGGTGAACGCAGGAAGGCATCTCATGGCGGAAAAAGGTAGCGGCGCGGTCGGGCCGCTGGGGACTACTCCGCAGTTCGTCCACTTGCGCGTCCATTCCGCCTATTCGCTTCTCGAGGGTGCGCTACCGCTCAAGAAGATCCTTGCCAAGGCCACCGGCGACAGCCAGCCGGCGATCGCCATCACTGACACCAACAACCTTTTCGTTGCGCTGGAGTTTTCCCAGAAGGCGATGGAGGAGGGCTTGCAGCCGATCATCGGCTGTCAGGTGTCGATCGACATGGAAGACGGCGCCGAGACGGATCGGCGTGGTCAGCATATTCAGGCGAAGCTGCCCGCGATCGTGCTGCTTGCCGCCACCGACGCCGGATACGAGCGGCTCGTCGATCTCGTCAGCCGCGCCTATCTCGGCGGCGAAGACAATACTGCCATCAATATTCGCGCTTCGTGGCTCGCCGAGATCGGTACGGAGGGCATGATCGCGCTGACGGGTGCGGCCGGAGGTCCGGTCGATGTCGCATTGAAGGAAGGCCGGCCGGCGCAAGCCGCCTCGCGCCTTCTAGAACTGAAGCGGCTCTTCGGCGACAGGCTCTATGTCGAGCTGCAGCGCCACGCCACCTATGACCGCCGTCACGAACACAAGGTGATCTCGCTCGCATACGAGCACGATCTGCCGTTGGTCGCGACGAACGAGGCGTTTTTTCCGACCCGCGACGACTACGACGCCCATGATGCGCTGATGGCTGTGGCGCACAATGCCATCGTCTCGGACGACAGTCGTTTCCGCCTGTCGCCGGATCACTACCTGAAGAGCCGGGCCGACATGGCCAAGCTCTTCGCGGATCTGCCCGAGGCGCTCGAAAATACGGTCGAGATCGCGCACCGCTGCTCCTTCGTCCTGAATACGCGCAAGCCGATCCTGCCGCGCTTCACCGGCGGTAGTGCCGATCCGGAGGAGGCCGAGCGCGCCGAGGCAAGGGAACTGCGCGATCAGGCGGTGGAGGGTTTGAACCAGCGGCTCGCCACGCTCGGCATGGCGGCGGGCTACGAGGAACAGGAATATCGCGACCGGCTGGAGTTTGAACTCAGCGTCATCGAGCGCATGAAGTTCCCCGGCTACTTCCTGATCGTTGCCGACTTCATCAAATGGGCCAAGCAGCAAGATATTCCCGTCGGGCCGGGTCGCGGATCGGGGGCAGGGTCGCTGGTCGCCTATGCGCTGACGATCACCGACGTCGATCCCTTGCGTTTTTCGCTGCTCTTCGAGCGCTTCCTCAATCCGGAACGCGTCTCGATGCCCGACTTCGATATCGACTTCTGCCAGGATCGCCGCGAGGAGGTGATCCGCTACGTCCAGAAAAAGTATGGCCGCGAGCAGGTGGCGCAGATCATCACTTTCGGTTCGTTGCAGGCGCGCGCAGCACTTCGCGACGTCGGCCGCGTGCTGGAAATGCCCTATGGCCAGGTCGACAAGATCTGCAAGCTGGTTCCGAACAATCCCGCCAATCCGACGCCGCTCTATAAGGCAATCGAGGAGGAGCCCAAACTGCGGGAAGAGGCGGAGAGGGAGCCGGTGGTCGCCCGCCTGCTCGACATCGCCCAGAAGATCGAAGGGCTTTACCGTCACGCCTCGACCCACGCCGCCGGCATCGTCATCGGCGACCGGCCGCTGTCGAAGCTTGTGCCGATGTACCGCGATCCGCGCTCCGACATGCCGGTCACGCAGTTCAACATGAAGTGGGTCGAGCAGGCGGGGTTGGTGAAGTTCGACTTCCTCGGTCTGAAAACGCTGACGGTGTTGAAGGTCGCCGTCGATTTCGTCGCCAAGCGCGGGATCAGCATCGATCTCGCCGGCATCCCGCTCGACGATAAAAAGACCTACGAGATGCTGTCGCGGGGCGAAACGGTCGGCGTGTTCCAGGTGGAAAGTGCCGGCATGCGCAAGGCCCTGATCGGCATGCGACCGGACTGCATCGAGGACATTATCGCGCTCGTCGCGCTCTATCGTCCCGGCCCGATGGAAAACATCCCTGTCTATAACGCCCGCAAGCATGGGGAAGAGGAGCTGGAGTCGATCCACCCGACGATCGACCATCTGCTCAAGGAGACCCAAGGGGTTATCGTCTACCAGGAACAGGTGATGCAGATCGCGCAGGTGCTCTCGGGCTATTCGCTCGGCGAGGCTGATCTATTGCGCCGCGCCATGGGTAAGAAGATCAAGGAGGAGATGGACAAGCAGCGTGCCCGCTTCGTCGACGGCGCGGTGGCCAACGGCGTGGCCAAGGGCCAGGCCGACGTCATCTTCGACCTTCTGGCCAAGTTCGCCAACTACGGCTTCAACAAGTCGCACGCGGCGGCCTACGCGATCGTCTCCTACCAGACCGCCTATATGAAGGCGCACTACCCGGTGGAGTTCCTGGCGGCGTCGATGACCCTCGACATGGCGAACACCGAAAAGGTCAACGACTTCCGCCAGGACGCCAAGCGGCTCGGCATCGAGGTGATCGCGCCTTCGGTCCAGACCTCCTACCGGCATTTCGAAACCGGGGGAAACCGCATCTACTACGCTCTTGCTGCACTCAAGGGCGTCGGCGAATCCGCCGTGGAGCATATCGTCGAGGTCAGGGGAGATCGGCCGTTTGCGAGCCTGGAGGATTTCTGCCTGCGCGTCGATCCGAAGCAGGTGAACCGTCGCGTGCTGGAGAGCTTGATCTTCGCCGGCGCCTTCGATTGCTTCGGAACCGACCGGGCGCAGTTGATCGGCGGGCTCGATCGTATCATGGGCTATGCGCAGCTGGCGCAGGAGAACAAGCGCAGCGGCCAGTCCGACATGTTCGGTTCCGGCTCTGGGTCCGGGCCGGAGCGCATTTCCCTTCCGCCCTTCACCCCTTGGCTTGCTTCCGAGCGACTGTTGCGCGAATTCCAGGTCCTCGGTTTCTACCTGACCGCCCATCCCCTCGACAGCTACGATTCGATCCTGAAGAAGATGCGGGTGCAGACATTCGCGGACTTCTCCGCGGCGGTGAAGCAGGGCGCGAGCAACGCGCGGCTCGCTGGCACCGTGATCTCCAAACAGGAGCGCAAGACGCGCACCGGCAACAAGATGGGCATTATCGTCTTTTCGGATTCGTCCGGCCAGTTCGAGGCTGTGTTGTTCTCCGAATTGTTGAACCAGTATCGCGATGTGCTGGAGCCGGGTAAATCCTTCATCATCATTGCGGCAGGCGAGGAGCGGCCTGAGGGCGTCAGCCTTCGGCTGCAATCGGTTCAGTCGCTTGAGGAAAAGTCTCTGCAGATGCAGAAGGCGCTGCGCGTCTATGTCCGCGATTCCGGCCCGCTCAAGATGGTCTCGGCCCATCTCAATACCAAGGGCGACGGGCTCGTTTCCTTCATCGTCATCAAGGAAGAAGGCAAGCGCGAGGTAGAGGTGGCGTTGCCGGAGAAATACCGGATCACGCCGGAGATCGCCGCAGCACTTCGCACGGCGCCGGGCGTCATCGACGTCGAGTTGGTTTGACGAGCGTGGCTTGCGCGGAAGGGCTCAGCCGCCCCCGGCGGCGCGCCTGATGATGGTGATGAAATCCGTGCCGTTTCCGGTTTCAGCGCCGATGCCCGTGTCGGAGATGATGAGCGACGAGCCGGTGTCCAGAATACCCTCGATGCGCTGGCGCGCGTCGTCGGGAATGGTGATGCGGGCGAGCGCGCGATCGGCGGCGTCGTAGGATTGCGATTGCGCCTCGCTTTTGATTCCGAGCCGTTTTTTTGCCGGGGTCGACAGGTCGTTTTCCAGCGTCACACCGTACCATTCGGCCCTGCCGCTCACATGATCGACGGCGTGCGCGCTGAAGAAATGCGTGCCGAGCGCTTCCTCCGGCTGCGCGATGATGGCGGGCGCCTCAAAGAGCGGCGCGAAGTCCTGGCGGACCATGATTTCTGCGTTCGGCGGGGTGCCCTTTCCAGCGGCCGCATAGACGGCTTCCATCAGCGCCGGGCTGACCATCCTCCCGGTCTGCGGCATATCGTGCGCTTTGCCAAACGCGGCTATGGCCTCAGTGGTACCCGGACCGAGAAGGCCATCCGGCTCGCCTGCGGCAAATCCCAGTTCGTTCAGCAGGCCTTGCAGGTCGCGGACGTTGGCGCGGAGATCCCGCCGGGTAATCAGAATACGCAGCGGCGGTTGGGCATGCGCCGTTACGGGCAGCACGGCCGGTGGCGGAGGTAGGGCGGTCAGATCATTGGCCGCAACCTCTACCGGCCTGTTGGAAATTGCGACGATCGATGTCGTCGGCCGTAGTAGGAGATCGGAAAACAGCGGTGCGGTGACGGGCGGCGATGCGGGTTGGAAGAGCAGGGCGCTTTCCATGGGCTGCGGGACCAAAGGTTCGCCCGAGATGATCACATGCACGCCTCGCTCGGTCATTCGGTAAAGCATGCGGGCAAAGGCCTTGGGTAGGCGCACACAGCCATGCGAGGCGGGGTGACTGGGGACAGACGCGGATTCGTGCAGCGCAATACCGGACCAGGTCAGCCGCTGCATGAAGGGCATCGACGCGTCCGAATAGAGGTTGGAGGCGTGATAGCGCTGTTTTTCCAGTATGGAGAAGATGCCGAGCGGGGTCGAATGGCCGCGCTTGCCGGTCGAGACGTTCGAGGTGGCAACCACTTCGCCGCCGTCATAGACCGCAAGCGACTGGCGGTTGGTCGAGACGACGATCTGGAGCGTGCGCGCATCGACCGCAAAGGCAGGATTGACTATGGCCGTGGTCGCGAGCAGACCCAGCCCGAACAAGGGACGCAACAACATGGAACCTGAACCAAACGCAATACTCGTGGCGCCACGATAAGGCTCGAAGCTTAAGGAAGATTTGCGCGCCTGGCCGCCGTCAGACTTCCTTTCGGCCACCTCTGCCATTGCCGAAGGTGTAGCCGGTTTCGACGGTCTTGTTGCCGAACTTTTCGCGCAGTTTGTCCATGGCCGCTTCGGCGGCTGCCCGGCGACCAGCCTGTTCGTCGATGAGGTCGCGCGGGTCGGCGCGCGCGGCGTCGCTGAGATCGGTGACGCCGATGCCGATCAGCCGGAACCTCGTTCCGTCTGTCTCGTTTTCGAGAAGCCTGAGCCCGGTCCGGAAAATACGATCGGCGAGCTGCGTGGGGTCGTCCAGGCGGCGGTTGCGGGTGCGGCTTTTGAAATCGGCGGTCTTGAGCTTCAGGACGACGGTGCGGCCGGCAATCTCGCTGCGCTTCAAGCGCCGGGACACTTTCTCGGAAAGGTCGCGCAGGATCGGGACCAGGTCCTCATGGCGAGAGATATCTTCGAAAAAGGTCGTCTCGGCCGACACGCTCTTGGCGGCCTCGTTGGGATGAACGACGCGGTCGTCGATCCCGCGCGAGAGCCGGAACAGCCTTTGCCCCATGACGCCATAGCGACGCATCAGGTCGCCTTCCTCCATGGCCTGCAACTGACCGATCGACCGGATGCCGTGGCTTTCGAGCGTCGCGGCAAAGGCTTTGCCGACGCCCCAGATGATGGTTACGGGACGGGCGGCGAGGAATGAAAGCGCTTCCTCCTGCCCGATCACCGAAAAGCCCCGGGGCTTCTGCAGGTCGGAAGCGACCTTCGCGAGAAACTTGCAATAGGAAAGCCCGACAGAAACGGTTATCCCGATCTCCTGCTCGACCCGCCGGGCGAACTTCGCAAGGATCCGGGCCGGCTTGTCGCGGTGCAGCCGCTCCGTGCCGGCAAGCTCAAGAAAAGCCTCGTCGATGGAGAGCGGCTGCACCAGCGGCGTTAGTTCCTGCATGAGCGCCCGCACTTCGCGGCCGACGCGAACGTATTTCTCCATGTCCGGGCGAATGACGACCGCCTGCGGGCAGGCCTCAAGCGCCTTGAACATCGGCATGGCGGACCGAACGCCGTGAATGCGCGCGATGTAGCAGGCCGTCGAAACGACGCCGCGCTTGCCGCCGCCGATGATCACCGGCTTGTCGGCAAGCTCCGGATTGTCGCGTTTCTCGACCGACGCGTAGAACGCATCGCAGTCGATATGCGCAAGCGTCAATCGATCGAGTTCCCGGTGGTAGACCAGGCGCGGGCTGCCGCAGGCGCGGCAGCGTTGCCGGACCGTATTACCTTGCTCGCTCAGGCAATCGCGGCAGAAGCCGGGAATCGTGTCACGCTCGGTTGTCATGAATGAGAACAAATGTTGAACATCTGAAGATTACGCCCTAAGCTTCTGAGTCTCAAGCTAGCGCATGACCCTTTAAATCGGAATCAATCCAATGAAAGGATTATGCCCAAGCTCATAGTATGGCAGCGGCTAAAGCGGGAGGAGTTCGTTGGATATCGATCTGCGTTTTGAAGCGGTCGACGCTGCGCACTGGCCGGATTTCGAGAAGCTGTTCGGTCCGCAGGGCGCTTTCTACGGCTGCTGGTGCGTTGCATTGAGGCTGCCGCACGCGGTTAGAACGAAGATGCCTCCCGAGGAGCGTAAGGCCCATATCGAGGCGCGGATCATGGCCGGCCCGCCGCCGGGGCTGCTGGCCTATGATGCCGACGATCCTGTCGCCTGGCTTCAGGTCGGACCCCGGCATGACGTACCGCAATTCAATTCGCCGCGGACGGTGTCGCGGCCGCTCGACGAAGGCGATGCGCACGATCCCTCCATATGGGCGGTGAGCTGTTTCTTTCTGACGCAGAAGCTGCGAGGCAAGCGTCTCAGTCACCGGCTGCTGCGCGGCGCAATCGATCATGCCCGCGCCTCGGGCGCCCGCTATCTGGAGGCCTGTCCGATCGATCACGCCAAGCAATCGAAATCTGTGGTCCTTTGTGTCGGCGCCACGCCGATCTTCGATGCGGCGGGTTTCGAGACGGTGGCGCTTCGCAAGGATGGCAGGCCGCTCATGCGTCTGGATCTCATGGCATGACGCCGCCGATGTGGGCACGCAGCAACCGTTCGGCCTCCGTCCAGTCCGCGGCGGCGCTGATACCGGCGGCCGGAGGCGGCGCCAGTGCCCGGAATTCGGCGTTGGCCATCATCGTAACGAGAAGGCAATGAGGAACATGCTCGCGCACGGAAAGGAGGTTGCGTTGAATATCGTCCAGGAAAGCAACCGGCAGCGGACGTTTGCCGTGGAGCGCGGAGACGACCGGTCCCTTCGGCGCTTCCGTGGCGATCATCGGGAAACGGAGGTCGAAACGGTCGAGAAGCGCGCGCCGCGTCGGCTGGTGGCGCGGCGGCATGGCGGTGAGAAAGACGATATCGGCATCCCCGGAAAGGGCGGCCAGCGTTTCGGCGGCGCGTTCCACTGGCGACTGCCAGCGGTCCTGGGTGGTGAAGAACAGCTCCTGAAATTCCGCGATTACGGCTTCGTCGGCCGCGCTTCCGTCGACGAGCGAGACGATGTTTCCATGCAGCCGAAACGAGCGAGGCAGAAGGTCATGGCTGTTGGCGCGCAGGAACGCGGTGAACGGGTTGATGAATTCGAGGACGACCTCGTCGATGTCGCAGACGATCAGCGGTCTGTCTCGAAGCGAGACACCGGCAAGATGCGATGTGTCGTTCATAATCAGTACTCCCCGGACCCCAGGCCGGGCGTCGAAAAATGTGCCGAAGCGGCAGCGACTGCCTCAGGCGGGGTGCCGGTCGCTTCGCAAAACGCCATCAAGGTCGGCTCGTGATTCATGAGGAAATCGAGCATTCCGCCGAGAAAGCCGGGATCCGCGACAGCCGTGCGAACCTGCGCTGGCGTCACACCCGTAAGCGCCAGAAAACGCCCGAACATGTCCGCGTCATTGGCGAGCCATCCAAGAACGGCCACAGCTATTGCCTCGGGGTCGGCAGCATTTTTTGTCAGCTTCTTGAAGTTGCTTTGCATTTGTTCGAATAAGTTACCTTTTTTTCAACCAAATGCCGGTAGCGTTACGGTCGTGAATTTAAGGAATCGGCCTCTTCGTGACCATATATTGCCGGTATACGGTTTCAAGGCCGCTCCCAAGGATAGTGTGATGCCAAAGCAGGTGATGATTGTAGAAGACAACGAGCTCAACATGAAGCTCTTTCGCGATCTGATCGAGGCGTCAGGTTATACGACTATTCAGACCCGCAATGGCATGGAGGCGCTGGAACTTGCCCGCAAGTATCGGCCCGACCTTATCCTCATGGACATTCAGCTGCCGGAAGTCTCCGGGCTGGAGGTGACCAAGTGGCTTAAGGAGGATGACGACCTGCATGTCATCCCGGTTATCGCAGTCACAGCATTTGCAATGAAGGGGGACGAGGAGCGCATTCGCCAAGGCGGCTGTGAAGCCTACGTCTCCAAACCGATTTCAGTTCCAAAATTTATTGAAACCATAAAGACCTATTTGGGCGACGCCTGATTGGCGGAAAGACGCATATGACCGCGCGCATTTTAGTGGTGGACGATGTGCTGGCAAATTTGAAGTTGCTCGAGGCACGGCTTCTCGCCGAATACTTCGAGGTGCTAACGGCCGAAAACGGCCAGCAAGCGCTCGACACCTGTGCAAGCACCCAGGTTGATCTCATTCTCCTCGACATCATGATGCCCGGCATGGATGGCTTTGCCGTTTGCGAGCGCCTAAAGACCGATAAACGCACGGCACATATTCCAGTCGTCATGGTCACAGCTCTTGATCAGCCTTCCGATCGCGTCCGCGGTCTCAAGGTCGGTGCCGACGATTTCCTGACGAAGCCGGTCAACGATCTTCAACTTATCTCGCGCGTCAAAAGCCTTTTGCGCCTGAAGACGCTGAGCGACGAACTGCGCATGCGCGCGGAAACCGCGACGATCGGCGTCGAGGATCTGCGCGGCGAGGGACGCGCCGAGGACGCCGCCCAGGTGCTTCTCGTCGATGGCCGCGCCAATTCCCAGGAGCGTATCATCCGCGCGCTGAAGCCCGTCGCCGAAGTATCGGCGATGTCCGATCCGCAAGCCGCCCTCTTCGAAGCCTCCGAGAACCCGTTCGATCTCGTCATCGTCAACTCGAATTTTGACGACTACGATCCGCTCAGGCTTTGTTCGCAATTGCGGTCGCTTGAACGCACCCGCTTCCTGCCGATCCTGCTGATCACAGAGCAGGGGAACGACGATATGGCGGTGCGGGCGCTCGACCTCGGCGTCAACGACTATATCGTGCGGCCGATTGACCCCAATGAGCTGGTGGCGAGGTCTCTCACCCAGATCCGCCGCAAGCGTTTCAATGATCGGCTGCGTGTCAGCGTGCAGCAGACGATCGAGCTTGCGGTTACCGATCCGCTCACGGGGCTGAACAACCGGCGTTATCTCGACAATCATTTGAAGGTGCTGTTCAACCGCGCGCGCACTCGCGAGCGGCCGCTCTCGATACTGATCACGGATATCGACTGCTTCAAGCAGGTAAACGACACCTATGGCCACGATGCCGGCGACGAAGTCTTGAAACAGTTCGCGTCGCGCATCCGATCGACGGCACGCGGCGCCGACCTTGCGTGCCGCTACGGTGGTGAAGAGTTCGTCGTGATCATGCCCGACACGTCATCCGATGTCGCGGCAAATGTCGCCGAGCGCCTTCGCGAGGCCGTGGAAACCATGCCGTTCCTGCTTAAGGAAAAGGGGATCGAGCTTGGCGTGACGGCTTCCTTCGGGATATCGTCGCTATCTGCTGCCGTGGAGACGCCGGAGCACTTACTCCGTCAGGCGGATCGCGCGCTATACGAAGCCAAAAACTCCGGCCGCAATCGCGTTGTGGCCGCTGCGGCTTGAAGCCAGCTGGACTAGGCTCTCGAAGCGGGCTACCCCGAAAGGCTAGGTGCGTGCGGCATGCGGCCTCAGCGCTCCCGTTGCAAAAGTTTAATTATCAACTGGTAGCTTTCCCAGAACCCTAAAAATCTGAGGGCGAATGGGGGAGAATTTATGCGCTGGATCTCTTCAAGCCAGACAGCGTTGCGATGGAAAATAGCCACATCTTCATAATTTTTCGGTAAATTAGATGTTCTTCATGCACAAGGACGGCGCCCCCACGGCTATCGCTGCGGAAACATTGCGTTGATCTCTGGTTGCATTCGTTCAGCCGAATTGCCTATGGTATTATTCGACTGTAAATTGAAATTCGGCAAAAAATCGCCGACACATGAACGCAGAAATTTTAACCATAGAATCGCAGACGGTGGGGCAGCCTTAAGAATTAGTTGATTTTCTTCCGCTTTTGCGCAAGTTTAGTATCATATAAGGACAACGCCCGTTAGCGGGTCGCTATACCCCATGATGCTCAGGTCCGCCGCATCTCCTGGGTCGTGGGGTCGGTCGGCTGGCACGCAAACTTACAGCGGTTCCTCGTGCCGCTTGCATGCCGGCCGGCCCCCTTTATTACCGACGCCGCTCTTCCAGGGGGAGGGCGGCGTTTTTATATGTCAGATTATTTTAATGATTAAAAATATACCGATTCGATGCGGAGGCAAAGCATTGATGCATACGTCAGGGCGCCCATCCACAACGAAAAAGGCGCAGCCCTTTCGGGCGCGCCCTTTTGAAAAAAACCGATCAAGAATTACTTGATCTTGGTTTCCTTGAACTCGACGTGCTTCTTCGCGACCGGGTCGTACTTGGTCTTCGTCATCTTGTCCGTCATCGTACGGCTGTTCTTCGTCGTGACGTAGAAGAAACCAGTGTCGGCTGTCGACAGCAGCTTGATCTTGATAGTGGTAGCCTTGGCCATAGTCGTCCTGCCTTTAGTAAAAGTGATGCCGTGGACAGCCCGTTGGGGATCCTCGTCAATTCTGGCGCGAAACTACAAATCGCGGCCGAAAAGTCAACCCCGATTTCCCATGAAAAGCAGCCGCCCCGCCGAAAGGATCACATAAAGCCCGAAAAAACCAGCGATGGACCAGGCAAAACCGCTGGTGCCCGCGACATCGATAGCCGTGCCGATAGCCTGCGGCCCTGCGACAGTCCCGACCGCGTAACAGAAGACGAAGGCCGCGTTCGCGGCTGCAAGATCCGGTCCGGTCAGACGCGATCCGAGGTGGCTGAGGCCGACCGTATAGAGGCCGGAAACGCAGCCGCCCCAAAAGAGCAGGATGGCAGCCATCACCACCCAATTGGTCACGATGAACGGCAACAGCAACGCGCCGACAAGGCCCATGCAGGCCATCAGGCTGAGAAGTGGCCGCTTGTCGGAGAGGCGGTCCGACAGAAGCCCGACGGGGATCTGGAAGACGACGTTGCCGACTCCCATCATGGTCAGAAGGAGTGCCGCCTCTGTTTCGCTGAAGCCGGAGCGGGTCGCGTAGATCGGAAAGAGCGAAAGCCCGCCGGCCTCGACCGCACCGAAGACGAAAACGGCAGCCGTCGCCGTCGGTACGAGGAAGACATAGCGCATGAAATGCAGCTCCGGCTTCTCCTCGATCAGCGGGCTCTCGTTCCGGGCGATGAAAATCGGTAGCGCGGCCATCAGAATTGCGCAGGCGCCGATCGCAAATGGCAGCACCCCTTCGCTGCCGATCAGCGAGAACAGCAACGGTCCAGCGGCGAAGCCCAGCGACAGCACCGTGGCGTAGATCCCGAGAACGAAGCCGCGTTTCGAGGGCGGCGAGGCCGCGTTGATCCAGAATTCCGACAGGATGAACAGCGTGGTCGTGGCGCCGTGGAAAACCAGACGCAGCGGGAACCAGAGCCAGAAGCTCTCGGCGTAGTAGAAGCCGAGAGAACTCAGCGCCGACAAGAACACCGCCCAGATCATGATCGGCGCCACGCCCCACTTGTGGGCGAGCTTCGTGGTGAGAGGCGCGGCCATCATGGCGGCGACGCCGGCCATGGCCGTGTTCAGCCCGATCAGCGTGGAGGGAATGCCGCGCTTTTCCAGGATGATGCTTAGGAGTGGCAGGCCGAGGCCGATCGCAATACCCACGGCAGAGATCGACGAGATGGCAGCGACGAGCGAAGGCCAATGAATTTCTTCGACAGCACCGGCCCTGCTGTTCGTCGGTTCAGACATGAATTGGTCCTTAAAGCATGAGGCGAACGAAACGTCCGCCACGCAAGAGATAGAAAGGCACGTCTCTGCCAAAACCAAGTGACGGGTCGGTTTTCATCAGATCGATCACATCGCCCAGAATGATCCTCGTGATGTCCGGCATGTTCAGACAAGAAATGTCGCTCATGTCAAGCCACTGGAGGTCAAGCAGTTCGCGCGAATCGCGGATTGCCGTGGGATCGATGCCGACTTCGTCCGTGAAGGTCAGAAAGAAGCGCGTGTCGAATCGGCGGGGTTGTCCTGGTGGGGTGATGGCTCTCGCAACGAAGCGGAGGGTGGCAAGTTCGGGGGAGGCCGCCGAGGTGGAAAGGTGCAGGCCGGTCTCTTCGACAAGCTCCCGGGCGGCGGCAAGTGCCAGAGCTCGCGCACTCTTCGACGTCATCGGCCGCCGGCTGCCCGCCAAGAGCCGTTCCGTAACCTGCGGGTTCAGGTCGCTGGCAAATGGGCGTGAGTGATCCAGCGGATCGCGACGGCCACCGGGAAAGACATAGAGATCCGGCATGAAGACATGGGCGGAAGCGCGGCGGCCAAGCAAGACCCGCGGCTTGCCGTCCGACCGGTCGATCAGGATCAATGACGCCGCGTCTTTCGGCCGCACGTCGGCCCTGGCGACTGATTGGGGCGTGGCGCGATCGTTCACGCGGGATCGCTCTTGTCGAAGTCGTCGAGTTCGTCGCCATGGCCGCCGAAACCGTGCATCCTCAGCGCCCACTGGAAGCCGATGACGCCGCCCTTGATCGGCTGGATCACCAACAGCGCGGTCGCGATGGTGATCGGCACCCATATGGCCAGGTGTGCCCATACCGGCAAGTGATGGATGGCGTCGGCGATCATGTAGCCGCCGACGATGACATGGCCGAGTACGAGAATGACGAGATAGGGCGGCAGGTCGTCGGAGCGGTGATGAAACATTTCCTCGCCGCAGGCCGCGCAACGATCCACCGGCTTCAGAAAGCTGCTGAAAAGCTTGCCGCTGCCGCAGTTCGGACACCGGTTGAGCAGGCCCCGCATGACCGAGCGCCCGAGCGGACGCTCGGTCTCCTCGGGCTCGCCGTAGCGAGTGATTTGGTCGGAATGGCTGCTTGTCATCACCGCATCCTGCTTCCCGCGGTCGCCAAGCTCTAGTGTCGGCCCCGCGGTGGTCTTGTTCCGGGCTTCTTGCGTCCGGGGTTGTTGTCGCGCCGCGTCGCCTTGTGAAAGGAGCGCGTCGCCGTCGGCATCTTCTGGCCGTCGCTGAGCATCTCGAAGCGCAGCGCGCCTGCAAGCGGAACTGCTTCGGCGAGCCGCACCCTAACGTTGTCGCCAAGGCGATAGCCGAGCCCGGTCTTCTCACCCGACAGGGCCTGATGAGCCTCGTCATAGATGAAGTAGTCGGTTCCGAGCGTAGATATAGGTATGAAGCCGTCGGCGCCATAGTCCGGGAGGGTGACAAACAGTCCCGCCTTGGTGACGCCACCGACGCGCGCGTCGAATTCCTCGCCGACGCGGGTGCTGAGATGATGCGCGATCAGCCGGTCGACGGTTTCTCGCTCGGCAGCCATGGCGCGGCGCTCGAAGGTGGAAATTTCGGCTGCGATATCGTCGAGGGTTGCTTCCTCGTCGGGTGTGATTCCCCCTTCGCCAAAGCCGAGCGAGCCCACCAGGGCCCGATGCACGATCAGGTCGGCATAACGACGGATCGGCGAGGTGAAGTGTGCATACTTCATCAGGTTGAGGCCAAAATGCCCGATATTCTCAGGGCTGTAGATCGCCTGGCTCTGCGAGCGCAGGACCATTTCGTTGACCATCGTCTGATGCGCGGTGCCTTCGGCTTTCGCCAGGATGCCGTTGAAATTATTGGCGCGCATGTTGCCGCCCTTGGCGAGAGAGATACCCAGCGTCGCCAGGAATTCCCGCAGGATTTCCTGCTTGGCAAGCGTTGGGCCGTCATGCACGCGAAAGATCAGCGCCTGGCGCTTCTTTTCCAGCGTCTCCGCGGCGGCGACGTTCGCCTGGATCATCATCTCTTCGATCAGCTTGTGGGCGTCGAGGCGCGGGGGCACGAACACGCGGTCGACGGTGCCGTCATCCTTGACCAGGATCTTGCGCTCCGGCATGTCGAGCTCGAGCGGCTGACGGCGGTCGCGGCCGCGCTTCATGACATGATAGGCGTGCCAGAGCGGCTTGAGGATCGGCTCGAGCAGCGGCCCTGTCTTGTCGTCTGGGCTGCCGTCGATCGCGGCCTGCGCCTGCTGGTAGGAAAGCTTGGCCGCACTCTTCATCATGATGCGGTGGAAGGTGTGGCCGATCTTGCGGCCTTCCCTTGAAAAGATCATGCGGACGGCAAGGGCAGGGCGGTCGACGCCTTCTTTCAGCGAGCAGAGATCGTTCGATATCCGCTCCGGCAGCATCGGCACGACGCGATCCGGAAAATAGACGGAGTTGCCGCGCTTCACCGCTTCTTTATCGAGCGCCGAACCGGGACGGACATACCAGGACACGTCCGCGATCGCGACGGTGACGATAACGCCGCCCTCGTTGTCGGGCGAAGGGTCGATTTCGCCGTAAACGGCGTCGTCATGATCCTTGGCGTCAGCCGGGTCGATCGTGACCAGCGGGAGGTCGCGCCAGTCCTCGCGATGCGACATCGTTGCCGCCCTGGCGGCATCCGCCTCGGCGATGACGGCTGGCGAAAAGACATGCGGGATGCCGTGTGCGTAGATCGCGATCATCGAGATCGCTTTTTCCGAACCCACGGAACCGACGACCGACAGTACCTTGGCGCGCGGCAGGCCGAAGCGGCCGAGGCGAGCCACTTCCACTTCGATCAGGTCGCCGTCCTTGGCGTCGCCCGTGTCGAGGGGGTCGATGACCATTTCCTCGCCGCGCTTTTCGATCGGCATCAGCCGACCGCCACCGCCTGGCGTTTCGCGAAACACCCCGAGCGTGGCGCCCCGGCGTTTGTCGAGGACCTTGATGATACGGGCCGTATAGGCCGGACCGCCGCGATCGGAGGCAGCGAATATCTTTGCCAGCACCCGGTCGCCCATGCCGGCGACAGGCGCCTTGCCCTTGCCGTTGCGGCCAGCCGGCGAGGAAGACTGGCGAATGGCGACCGCCGGTGCGACGCCGGCGTCCTCGGGCCATTCCGCGGGTCGGCCGATCAGTTCGCCGTCCTTGTCGCGTGTTGTGATGTCCAGCACGGTAATCGGCGGCAGCGCGCCTGGGCGGATGAGGGACTTGCGGCTCTTCTGCAGCATGCCCTCTTGCTCGAGGTCGCGCAGCAGATGCTTCAGCGCGATACGTTCGTCGCCCTTGAGCCCGAAGGCCTTCGCAAGCTCGCGTTTGGAGGCCTGTTGAGGGTGGTCGGCGATGAAGCGCAGGATGACGTCGCGGGGTGGCAGAACGCCGTGCACGATGTTCAGAGGCTCGACGCCGGAGACGTCCTTGCCCGCGCGGGGTCCCTTGCCGGAGCGGTGCTCTGGCGATGAATGTCTGCCGCGCGGTTCTCTCGTCACTCTTCGCTCTTCTTCGACGTCTTGGCGGTCGATGTCTTGGAGGCGGATGTTTTCGCCTTTGCGGTCTTTGGTTTCGCGGCGGTCTTCGTCGTCTTCGCGCCGGCCGTCTTGGCCTTGACGGTCTTCGTGCCGGATTTGCCGCTCTTGGCAGCGATCAGCACAAGCGCTTCTTCGAGCGTGATCGCCTGCGGATCGTTGCCCTTGGGTAGCGTTGCGTTCACCTTTGCCCAGTTGACATAAGGACCGTACTTGCCATCCCGCACGGTGATCTTGCCGCCATTGGGATGTTCTCCCAGGTCCTTGAGCGCTGCCGCCGTCCCGCCTGTGCGGCCGCCCGGACCCTTGGCCTGTTTTTCGGCAAGAACGGTGACGGCGCGGTTGAGGCCGACCGTGAAGACGTCCTCGACGCTTTCGAGATTGGCGTAAGCGCCGTCATGCAGGAGGAACGGACCGTAGCGCCCGATGCCGGAGGAGATCATCTTGCCGCTTTCCGGATGCTTGCCGATGTCGCGCGGCAGCGAAATCAGCGCCATTGCCTTCTCGTAATCGATGTCTTCGGGCTTCCAGCCCTTGGGCAGCGAGGCGCGCTTGGCATCCTTGCCGTCACCGCGCTGGATATAAGGTCCGAAGCGGCCGCTGCGCAGCGTCAGAGGCTCGCCGGTCACGGGATCCGTGCCAAGGCTCTTCGGCTCGTTGAGCCCCCCTGCTTCCGCTTCCGCCCCACCCTCGGAGGAGAGCTGGCGGGTGTAGTTGCACTCGGGGTAGTTCGAGCAGCCGACGAAGGCGCCGTATTTGCCGAGCTTCAAGGAAAGATTGCCTGTTCCGCAGACCTGGCAGATGCGCGGATCGCTACCGTCCTCCCGCTTCGGGAACACCAGCGGCGCCAGCGTCTCGTTGAGCGCGTCGAGCACGTTGGTGACACGTAGCTCCTTGGTATCCTCGATCTGGGCAAAGAAGGCGGTCCAGAATTCTCTGAGAACGTCCTTCCAGTTCAGTTCACCGGCTGAAATGCGGTCGAGCTTTTCCTCGAGGTCCGCGGTGAAGTCGTATTCGACGTAGCGGGTGAAAAAGCTCTCGAGGAAAGCAGTGACCAGCCGGCCTTTCGCCTGCGGCACGAGCTTGCGCTTGTCGATCGTCACATAGTCGCGGTCGCGCAAGGTTGTCAGCGTCGCGGCATAGGTCGACGGGCGGCCGATGCCGAGCTCTTCCATCTTCTTGATGAGCGTGGCTTCCGAATAACGCGGCGGCGGTTCGGTGAAGTGCTGGGAGGCGTTGATCTTCTGCTTGGCGAGGTTTTCGCGCGCGTTGATCTCGGGCAGGCGACCGTCTTCGTCGCCCTCGTCGCTCGGCTCGCCGTCTTCCTTCTGGTCGGTATAGGCGGCGATGAAGCCGTCAAAGCGGATGACCGAGCCGACGGCACGCAGCCCGGCCTTTTCACCGTTGTTGTCGGCGAGTATTTCGGCCGTCGTCCGCTCGATTTCGGCCGACGCCATCTGGCTGGCGATGCCGCGCTTCCAGACGAGGTCGTAGAGCCGCAGCTGGTCGCCGTCCAGGAATTTGCGGACGCGATCTGGTGAACGGTTGAAGTCGGTCGGGCGGATCGCTTCGTGCGCTTCCTGGGCGTTCTTCGCCTTGGTGGAGTAGAACCGCGGCTTTTCCGGCAGGTAGCGCGCGCCGAACTGGTCGCCGATAGCGAGGCGGGCGGCATCGATCGCTTCAGGCGCCATCTGCACGCCGTCGGTACGCATATAGGTGATCAGGCCGACGGTCTCGCCGCCGATATCGACGCCTTCATAGAGGCGCTGGGCGACTTGCATCGTGCGCGAGGCGGAGAAGCCGAGCTTCGAGGAGGCCGCCTGCTGCAGGGTCGACGTCGTAAAGGGCGGGCCGGGATTGCGCTTGACGGGCTTTGCCTCGACCGATTCGACCACGTAGCTTGCACGCTCGAGCAGCGTCTTCAGCCGGCCGGCATCCTCGCCGTTTGTGACGGAGCGTGCCTGCAGCTTCTTGCCGTTTGCCGCAACCAGCCGGGCCTCGAACTCGTCGCCGCGCGGCGTCTTAAGGAGGGCGGAGATATTCCAGTATTCTTCCGAGACGAAACGCTCGATTTCCGATTCGCGGTCACAGACGAGTCTCAGGGCGACGGACTGCACGCGGCCGGCCGAACGGGCACCCGGCAGCTTGCGCCAGAGAACGGGAGAAAGGTTGAAGCCGACGAGATAGTCGAGCGCCCGCCGCGCCAGGTAGGCGTCTACGAGCGGCACGTCGATGTCGCGCGGCTCGGCCATGGCGTCGAGCACCGCCTTCTTTGTAATCGCGTTGAAGACCACACGCTTGACCGGCTTGCCGTTGATCACCCGCTTCTTGTTGAGAAGATCGAGCACATGCCAGGAGATTGCTTCACCTTCGCGATCCGGGTCGGTCGCGAGGATCAGACCGTCGGCGGATTTCACCGCGTCGGCTATATCCTTCATCCGCTTGGAGGACGCGCTATCGACTTCCCAGAGCATTTCGAAGTCCTGGTCGGGAAGGACGGAGCCGTCCTTGGCAGGCAGATCGCGCACGTGGCCAAAGGACGCAAAAACCTTGTATCCGGGTCCCAGATACTTGTTGATCGTCTTGGCCTTGGCAGGCGATTCCACCACAACAACATTCATCATCAATTCTCTAAGTACGAGGTCGCGCCCCGGCAAAAGGCGGATTTTCTTTTTCGGCCCCTCGACATGGACAGGGAATTCGCCGTGGTCAAGAGGCAGCCCTCATTTTTGCCTTTGCAACGCAATACAACCTATAGAAGATTTAGAACGTATTGCAATTTTAGATATTTTGGCTATCGTCAGGTGCGTGTAGGCGAAGCACATAATCCGACGCCCTAATTCGCCGATTCGATCAGGATGTCGCATGGCCCCCAAGTTTGCAAAAATCGATGGCAAAAGTTCAACGGCAATAAGGAGCATTACCTATATCAGGGATATGCTGGGTCAGTTGCGCCAAATCGCCGAAGAGGAGCACGCCGACATGCTGTGCTATCTGATCGAGATGGCCTATGTGGAAGCCGGGGACCTGCAGGTCGGACTGTTGCAGAGTGCCTCAGTCCAAAGCCAGCGACACTAGCCCACCGGCATGACGGTGCAGTCGTCCGGCGATGTCGAGTTCGAGAAGAACCAGATAGACGGACGAGGCGGGCAGGCCGGTGTGCCTGATGATGTCGTCGATTTCGACGGGCGTGATTCCCAAAGCATCCGTGATCCGCGTCCGCTCCGTTTCGTCGGGTGGAAGCATCAGCGGCTTGTCGTTTTCAGCCAATGGCTCCTCAGCCACGGGCGGGCTGAACAGGTCGATCTTGGAGAGCGGCGCAAGCGCCTCGAGAATGTCGTCGCTCGCCGTTACGATCATGGCTCCCTCCTTCAGGAGACCGTTTGTGCCATGGCAACGCGGGTCGAGCGGAGAGCCGGGGACGGCGAAGACGAGCCGGCCGAACTCGCCGGCGAGCCGCGCCGTGATCAGTGAGCCGGAACGCGTCGCCGCCTCCACCACCACCAGCCCCAACGCCACACCGGCGATGAGCCGGTTGCGGCGCGGAAAGTCGCGGGCACGCGGCTCCCAGCCGAAGGGCATTTCGCTGATGGCGATGCCGTCGCCGTTCCAGATATCCTGCAGCAAGCCGACGTTTTCCGGCGGGTAGGGTTGGTCGAGGCCCCCGGCCATGGCGGCGATCGTGCCGGTGTCGAGGCTCGCGCGGTGGGCGGCCGCGTCGATGCCGCGGGCAAGCCCCGAGATCACCGTGTAGCCGGCCCGCCCGCAGTCGCGCGCGATCATTGCCGCGAACTTGGCGCCGCTGATCGAGGCGTTACGCGAACCGACGATGCCGACCGCCGGCCGCGCGGCGGCCGAAAGGTTGCCTTTTACGGCGAGCAGCGGTGGGGCGCCGTCGATCTGGCGGAGCGCTGGGGGGTAGTCGGGCTCGCCGATTCCGACGAATCGGGCGCCGAACCGGTCTGCCGCTTCCAGTTCGCGCTGGGCGTCGTCAACGCTTGCGACACGGATTGCGCGCGTCGCGCCGCCGCGCTGCGACAGTTCCGGCAGCGCGGCCAGCGCTGCTTCGGCCGAGCCGAAATGATTGATAAGGTCGCGAAAGGTGGCAGGGCCGACATTGTCGGAGCGGATCAGCCTCAGCCAGGCGATCCTCTGTTTTTCGGTGAGCGCAATCCCTGTTCGTCCTGCGCCCGCGGCTTGCATTATCCCTTGGCTCCGATCTTGCTTTCCGTGCCGGCGGCGAGCCGCGCGATATTGGCCTTATGCTTCCACCAAGTGATGACAGTCATGAGCGCCATCGCGGCGGCAATCTTTTCGGAGCCTAGTATCCACAATGCAACCGGAATGACAAGTGTTGCAACCAATGCGGAAAGGGACGAGTAACGGGTGACGAAAGCGATGGCGAGCCATATCAGCGCGAAGAGCGCGACCATCAACGGCGCGAGACCGAGCAGGATGCCCATATAGGTTGCCACGCCCTTGCCGCCCTTGAAGCCGATCCAGACCGGGAAGAGATGGCCGATGAAGGCGAAAAACCCGGCAAGCACGCCGGCCTCGTCGCCGAAGAGCTTCCACGCGACCAGAACGGCCAGCGTGCCCTTGAAGGCGTCGAGGAGGAGGGTGGCGGCCGCGAGCTTCTTGTTGCCGGTGCGCAGCACGTTGGTCGCGCCGATGTTGCCGGAGCCAATCTTGCGGACGTCGCCGAGGCCCGCCATGCGGGTCAGGATCAGGCCGAACGGGATGGAACCTAGGAAATAGCCGATGACAACGGCCGAAAGTGCGGTCGGCAGCGTCAGCTGCCATGTGTTGAGATCGGATATCATCGGCCCTCCCTTTGGCCTCGGCTATTCAGTCAATCGCAGAGACCAGATCGCCGCCCACGAAGGTGGCGACGGCGCGGCCGGTGAAACGGGCGTCTTCGAATGGCGTATTCTTCGAGCGCGACAGGAGCATGTCTCTCGAAAGGAGCCAAGGTTCGTCGAGATTGATCAGTGTGATATCGGCCTTCGCGCCTGGCTTCAGCGTACCGGCGTCGAGCCCGAAGATCTGAGCCGGGCGGGTCGACAGGGCGTCAATCAGCCGCATGAGGCTGACCTGTCCGCTGTGATGGAGCCGCAAGGCTGCCGCAAGCAGCGTTTCCAGGCCGACTGCGCCATCGGCGGCCTCCGCAAACGGCAGGCGTTTCGTGTCGACATCCTGCGGATCGTGCGAGGAAACGATAATGTCGATCGTCCCGTCAGCGAGTGCCTCGACCATGGCAACGCGGTCGTCCTCCGAGCGCAGCGGCGGATAGAGCTTGAAGAACGTCCTGTATTCGCCGATGTCGTTTTCGTTGAGCGTCAGGTTGTTGATGGAGATGCCGCAGGTGACTTTTGCGCCGCGGCTGCGCGCAAGCCGGATCGCTTCGGCAGATTCGGGCACGGAAATCATCGCCGCATGGTATTTGCTGCGCGTCAATCCGGCGATACGCAAGTCTCGCTCCAGCGGCAGGATCTCGGTTTCCTTCGGGATGCCGGAAAGGCCGAGCCAGCTCGCCAGCAGCCCTTCGTGCATGACGCCGTTGGCGCCGAGATATTTGTCGCGCGTTTCGCAGGAAATGACGGCGTCGAATTCGCGGGCATAGGTCATGACGCGCCGCAGCACTTGGGTATCATGGACGCTGTGGCGGCCGTCCGTAAAGACGACGGCGCCTGCTTGGCTCAAGAGGCCGATCTCGGTCATTTCCTCGCCGGCGAGCCCCTTGGTGATCGCTGCGGCCGGATAAACGTTGACGCGCGCCTTGTCGTGCGCGGTCTTCTTGACGAACTCGACCAGCGCGATGTCGTCGATGACAGGATCGGTGTCGGGCATCATGATGATCGACGTCACGCCGCCCGCAGCCGCCGCTCGGCTGGCGGATGCGATCGTCTCGCGGTGTTCGGCGCCCGGTTCCCCGATGTGAACGCGCGCGTCCACTAGCCCAGGGATGGCGACCAGGCCGCTACAGTCGCGAACGACGGCGCCCTTGGGCGCGTGGAGGCCGGCGGCGTCTTTACCGGCGGCGACGACGATGCCGTTTTCCACCGCGATGGCGCCGATTTCGTCCAGATTGCGCGACGGATCGACGATGCGCACATTGGTGAGGACGATCGAATTGCTCATGCGTCGGCTCCCTCGCTGCGTGGACCCTGATTCTGTGAGACGAGGAGCGTTTCCATGACCGCCATGCGCACCGCGACGCCCATCTCCACCTGCTCGGCGATCACGCTCTGCGGGCCGTCCGCGACTTCAGAGGAAATCTCGACCCCGCGGTTCATCGGCCCCGGATGCATGACCAGCGCATCCTCCTTTGCAGCCTTCAAGGTCTCGGCGTCCAGCCCGTAGAAATGATAGTATTCACGCACCGAAGGTACGAAGGCGCCGGACATGCGCTCGCGCTGCAGCCGCAGCATCATCACGACATCAGCGTCCTTCAGCCCTTCCTTCATCGAGTGGAAGACCTCGACGCCCATCTCGGTGATGCCGGCGGGGAGCAGCGTGGCGGGAGCCACGACCCGCACCCGTGCACCCATGGCGTTGAGCAGCAGAATGTTTGAGCGCGCCACGCGCGAATGCAGCACGTCGCCGCAGATCGCCACGATGATGCGCGAAAGCTTGCCCCTGGCGCGGCGGATGGTGAGCGCGTCGAGCAGCGCCTGCGTCGGATGCTCATGCTGACCGTCGCCGGCATTGACCACCGAGCAGGAAACCTTTTGCGCCAGGAGGGCGGCAGCGCCCGCGCTCGAATGCCGGATGACCAGCACGTCCGGGCGCATCGCGTTCAGCGTCATCGCCGTATCGATCAGCGTTTCGCCTTTCTTCACCGAGGAATTGCCGACCGACATGTTCATCACGTCGGCGCCGAGCCGTTTGCCGGCCAGTTCGAACGAGGATTGCGTGCGGGTCGAAGCTTCGAAGAAGAGGTTGATCTGCGTCAGTCCCCTAAGCGTCGAGGTCTTCTTCTCGCGCTGGCGGCTGATCTTCACGGCCTCGTCGGCCCTGTCGAGAAGATAGGTGATATCCTGTTCCGTCAGGCCCTTGATGCCGATGAGGTGGCGGTGGGGGAAAAAGACCATAAACCTGCCCTCCGGGGTGTCGTCAGGCGCTCTATAAAGAGTGGCCGCGGTCGCCGCAAGCGGGCGCTCGGCGAGGCGGGGTGTGTTTCCCGTGCAATTCGCTTCAAATCCCTGTTGTAGCCGGCAGGCGAAGACAAAACTTCCCGTTTCCTTTTGGCATCCTCTTGCTCTAGAAGCGATTCATGACCCAAGCGCCGCGGACCGACGACAAATTTGCCGACCTCAACCAGCCCAGTCTGTGGACCGGCGTCAACGCCTATCGTTCGGATCCGCTGATCGTCGACCTGACCTCCGGCCTGCCGCGCGCCGTGCGCGACGACCTTGAACAGATGGGCCGCTATGTGACGTCCCACGAAGCGCAGGAGTTGGCGCGCATGGCGAACCAAGGCGTGCCTCAGCTGCGCACCCACGGGCCGCGCGGCGAGCGCCTGGATGTCGTCGAGTTCCATCCCGCCTGGCACGCCCTGATGCGCCGCTCGATGGCGGCCGGCCTGCACTCGTCCATCTGGGATCCGCAGGCCGATCCGGAAGCCAAGGGCCAGTCGCACAAGGTGCGCGCGGCGCGCTTCTATCTGACGGCGCAGCTCGAAAGCGGCCATCTCTGCCCGCTGACGATGACGAGCGCTTCGGTCGCCGCGCTGATGGCTTCGCCTGCGGTGCAGAAGGATTGGGCGCCGAAGATTCTTTCGCGAAAATACGATTCGTCCAACAAACCGGCGATGCAGAAGACGGCAGTCACCATCGGCATGGGGATGACCGAAAAACAGGGCGGAACGGACGTTCGCGCCAATACGACGGCGGCCGAGAAGGTCAGCGAGGGCATCTACCGCCTTTCCGGGCACAAGTGGTTCATGTCGGCGCCGATGAGCGACGCCTTCATCATGCTGGCGCAGACGAAGGAGGGGATGGGCTGCTTCCTCGTGCCGCGGCTCCTTGAGGACGGTTCCGCCAACGGGCTGAGGTTTCAGCGGCTGAAGGACAAGATCGGCAACCGCTCGAATGCTTCTTCGGAGGTGGAGTTCTCCGATACGTTCGGTTTCCTGCTCGGCCCTGCGGACGGCGGCATCCGCACTATCCTGGATATGGTGACGCTCACCCGGCTCGATTGCGCGCTGGCGTCGGCCGGCATCATGCGCGCCTCGCTCGCCGAGGCGGTGCACCATGCGCGTGGCAGAAACGTCTTCGGCAAACCGCTGGTGTCGCAGCCGATCATGACGCGCGTGCTCGCCGACATGGCTCTCGACGTCGCGGCGGCGACCGCGCTCGCCTTCCGCCTCTCTGAGGCCTTCGACAAGGCGCGCGATAGCGCCGACGACGCGGCCTATGCCCGCGTGATGACGCCGGTTGCCAAATACTGGTGCTGCAAGATCGCGCCCGCGCTGATCTACGAGGCGATGGAGTGCATCGGCGGCAGCGGCTATATCGAGGAGCGGCCGATCGCCCGGCACTACCGGGAAGCCCCGGTCAACGCAATCTGGGAAGGCTCGGGCAACGTCATGGCGCTTGACGTTCTGCGCGTGCTCAATCGCGGCCCGGATTTGTTCGAGACCGTTTTCGCCGGGCTTGCCCGCGATCTCGGGCCGGCCGGAAAGAAGACCATCGACGTCCTGCGCGCGGCCATGGCGCTTTGCCAGCAGGACGAGGGCGCGGCGCGATTGCTCATCGAGCAGATGGCACTTGCCGCGGGTGCTGCCGAGCTCTACCGGCTCGGTGCCGGCAAGATCGCCGACGCTTTCATCGAAACTCGGCTCGCAGGCGGCTGGCGCGCGACCTACGGTATGCTCGATTCACGCTTCGACGCGAGCTACATCGTCGATCTCCTATATCCGCCGGCTGCATAGCAGAAAGCGCTGCGTCGGCAGTCTGTCGACAAGTTAAGCTAGGGCAATTGTTGAGAGTGTCGTGGTTCATGTCCGTGCGATAGCCGCTGGCGATATCGACCAGATCCGGGCCGTTACTCTGGCGACGGGCGATGCCGGGCGCGATACTTCGCCGCTCTATCGCGATGGCAGCCTCATCAGTGATATCTATTCGGCACCCTATGTCCGCTTCGATCCGGAGGCCTGCCTCGTGGTGGAGGACGAGGCGGGTGTCGCCGGCTACATCGTCGGCGCATTTGACACGCGCAGCTTCGAGGAGCGGCTCGAACGCGAGTGGTGGCCAGAGTTGCGGCGTATTCATCCGGATCCTTCAGGTGATCAATCGGGCTGGAGTGCCGATGAGCGGCTGCAGTTTATGATCCATCATCCGCCTCGGACACCAGATGCTATCGTCGCCGCCTTTCCGGCGCACATCCACATGAACCTCCTGCCGCGCCTGCAGGGAAGGGGTGTTGGAGCCACGCTGCTAGACGCGTGGCGAAAGAAGGCGCGGCTAGCCGGCGTGCGCGGCGTGCATCTGGGAGCCGACCCGCTGAACGGCGGAGCGTTGCGGTTCTGGGCGGCGAGGGGGCTCACGCGTCTCGGACCACCTTTTGCCGATCCAGCCGATGCGACCGTCTGGTTCGGCCAGCGCCTGTGAGGCGCATCCCGTGATTTTTGACGTCACGCAATCCGCAGCCCGAGATGCTCGGCCATCGGTTCGAAGTCCCGATCATCGTGAAGAAGCAGGTGGCCGTTTTCGATGCAGAAAGTGCCGATGATCATATCGATCGTCTTGCGAACAGTGATGCCATGCTCTCGCAATCGTCGAGAGTTGTGCGCCGCTTTAACGGCGAGCCTGTCATCGAGCATCGATCGTATCTCGAATTGGCGGAGGCTTTCCGCGATTAGCGCGGCGTGATGCTCGCTGCGCGCGCCCTGTAGCACCTCGAGGAGGATCAGGTCGCCGACGAGGATATCCTGCGTGTCCTCGATGCTCTTCAATCGACGCACGGCGGAGCTGTCATTTCCCCGCAGGTGGTCGATCCAGACCGAGGTGTCGACGACGATCACGGCTGTCGGTCGCCCGTCCGGCCTTCGCGCATCTCATCGAGATCGCCTTCCCAGCCAAGGCCGGCGATGCTCGCGATCGCTTTCCTTTGGCGGTTCAGGCGCACGAGATTTCTCAAGGCTTCTTCGACAGTCGCCTTCTTGGTCGGCAACCCCGTCACCGCCATCGCCTCAGCGATAAGGGAGTCATCGATTTCTATATTGGTACGCATCCACTATCTCCAATGTGTATGAGACTGAAGAAGTATACACATTGCCCTCGGTATATCCACAGACTTTACCGCCTGCGGCTTCCCGCTTTCGTTGCCCGAGCCCGCGCGCGCTGTTACTCACCGCGCAGTGACAGGCTGGGGTTGAAAGATATGACTGCTGCAAGCGCCGTTCTCGAAAGACCGGACGAAGTTCGCGTCGAGCCGGAAAAGCGCGTGCGCGACCGCGCGGCGACCGAGCGAAACATTCTCGATGCCGCAAAGGCGCTGCTGGCAGAAGCGGGCTTCCAGGGCTTCGGCATCAATGCGGTCGCGCGTCGCGCGCGCTGCGACAAGCAACTGATCTATCGCTACTACGGCGGGCTTGACGGGCTGGTGGAGGCGATCGGAACGGATCTCGGCAGCTGGGTCAAGGATCGCATTCCGGAAGACACCGGCGGCATGTTCTTCTTGACCTATGGCGACCTGATGGAGCGGCTGACGCTACTCTTTCTTGATGCGCTCAGGTCCGATCCGCTGATGCGCCGCATCGTTGCCTGGGAAATCTCCGAAAACAGCGAACAGGTGAGGCGCCTTTCGGAGGCGCGCTCCAAGGCGCTTTCCGTCTGGATCGACCGGATGCGCGGCTCGCTGACGCCGCCCAAGGGCGTCGACCCGGCGGCCGTCAACGCGCTCGTGCTCGCCGCGATCCAGCATTTCGTCCTCTCTGCCGCGACCAGCGGTCAGAGCGGCGGCTTTGCATTGAAAACGCAGAAGGATTGGGACAAGGCGGCAGCTGCGTTGAAGCGCATCGTGCGCGGCGTCTACGGCTGAGCCTGTGCACAAAGCCCGCGGCCGTTAACCTTAATGAGTGGTTTGCGTTGCGCGGCCGCGCCTCACGCGGCACTGTCTCGTTAATCCTTTGTTAACCAATCGTTGGCCGCTTGATCATGCTCGTCAAACTCGCGTTACTGGTTGCGGCGACGGCCTTCTTTGCCGTGCTGGCGCTCGACATCGCCGTGCCGGCGGTCGTTCTGAGCGCCATGGCGCTGTCGAACTGGCTGGTGCTTTCCAGCGGAACATCGCCGCGTCGGTTCGAGGAGGGTGCCGCATGAAGTGGCTGTTGATCTTCTGGGCGGGGCCGATCGCCTTTCTGGCGAGCTGGTACTGGCTTTCCTACTACGACATGAGCTTCGGCATCTTCATGTACACACGCGAGGTCCACGACCTGGTGTTTAAGATCTATGGCGGCATTCTTGGCATTCCGCCGCAAGACATCCCACCGCTTGTCGCTCGCGCGATCGTGCTGGACAGCCTTGTGCTCTTTGCTGTCGTCGGCTTTCGCCGGCGGATAGCGATCAGAGCCTGGTGGCAGGCGCGTCAGTCCTCGAAATCGGAAGCATCCCGCCTTGCCAGCAAGGACAGCCTGTCGAGTGCGCCCTGAAGGATGAAGCTCGCTGCGGCCGAATCGATCCGTTCGGCACGCTTGGCTCGCGAAACGTCCATTTCGATGAGCGCCCGTTCGGCCGCGACCGTCGATAGCCTCTCATCCCAGTAGACGAAAGGCAGGGCGGTCTTCTGCCCCATGTTGCGCACGAAGGCGCGCGTCGCCTGCACGCGCGGCCCTTCCGAGCCATCCATATTGATGGGAAGCCCGATGACGAAGGCCGCCACCTTTTCCTTCTGCGCAAAGGCGAGCAAGGTCTCGGCATCCTGCGTGAACTTGACCCGGCGGATCACCGGACGCGGCGTGGCGAAGCGGCGTCCAAGGTCCGACATGGCCATCCCGATCGTCTTCGTGCCGAGGTCGAGCCCGGCAATTGCCTCGCCCGGCTGAAGCGCTGCGGAGAGTTCTTCGATGGTAAGCGTTGACATCGGCAATTCTCGTCATACGAAATTGATGAAAAACGGCTTCTCTTTGCCGCTGCTTGAGATATGTCCATAGCAATTCACCGCCATCTTCACATCACCTATCGGAGGCGAACACCATGAAGATCACCTGGCTTGGCCATGCAGCCTTTCGCATCGAAGCGGCCAATGCGCGGATCCTGATCGATCCGTTCCTGACACACAACGCCTCCTTTGCCGGGCTGAGCGCCAAGGATGCCAGCGCTGACATCACGCACATCCTGTTGACCCACGGCCACGGCGACCATGTCGGCGATACGGTGGCGCTTGCCAAGGAGACAGGGGCGGTCGTGCTTGCCAACGCCGATCTCGGCTCCTGGCTTGGCACCAAGGGCGTTGAAAAGCTGGAACTCGGCAATACCGGCGGAACCGTCGGGCTCGGCGGCTTCTCGGCCACCTTCACCAATGCGCTGCATTCCTCCGCCCAGGTGACAGAAGACGGCGTCTCGCACGCGCTCGGCAGCGCCAATGGCCTGATGCTGCATTTCGACGACGAGCCGACGCTCTTCCACATGGGCGATACGGATATCTTCTCCGACATGGCGTTGATCAACGAACTACATCAGCCGGACATCGGCCTCGTTCCGATCGGTGATCGCTTCACGATGGGCGGGGCGGTTGCGGCGCTCGCCTGCCAGCGCTTCTTCAGCTTCAAGACCGCAATTCCCTGCCACTATGGCACCTTCCCGATCATCGACCAGACGCCGGAAAAATTCCTGGCCGGCATGGAAGGCGCGAAGACGAGGGTGTCGGTGCCGAGGCCGGGCGAGACCCTGTCGTTCTGACGCATCACCCGTTGCGCACGGCGGATATGGCCTTTATAGCGGGTAGCAACATCAGCCCGCGCGCAGCGCTGCGCGCGGGCAAGCCCATTGGAGAGTGCCATGTCCGTCGACCTTGCCACCGTGAAGCGCGTCGCGCGCCTTGCCCGTATCGCCCTCAATGACGACGAAGCCGGTCGGATGGTGGGCGAGCTCAACGGCATCCTCGGCTTTATCGAGCAGCTCTCCGAAGTCGACGTAAGCGGTGTCGAGCCGATGACCTCGGTGACGCCGATGGCGATGAAGAAGCGCCCCGATGACGTCACGGATGGCAACAAGGCCGCCGATATCGTCGCCAACGCCCCGATCACCGATCAGAATTTTTTCCTGGTGCCGAAAGTTGTCGAATAAGGGCGCCTGACGCCATTCCGACTCCGTTGCCATTTCAAGATCCGAAGCGAAACACGATGAGCGAACTCACCAGCCTGACCATTGCCGAAGCCCGCAAAAAGCTTCGCACCAAGGAAATCAAAGCCACCGAACTGACCGAGGCCTATATCCAGGCGATCGAGGCGGCGAACGACAAGTTCAATGCCTACATCAAGGTCACGCCGGAAAAGGCGCTGCTGATGGCCGAGGCATCCGATGCCCGCATCGCCGGTGGCAAGGCCGGCGCGCTGGAAGGCATTCCGCTCGGCATCAAGGACCTGTTTGCCACCGAAGGCATTCAC
This sequence comes from Rhizobium sp. RAF56, assembly GCF_052113965.1. Lineage (NCBI taxonomy): Bacteria > Pseudomonadati > Pseudomonadota > Alphaproteobacteria > Hyphomicrobiales > Rhizobiaceae > Rhizobium > Rhizobium sp. RAF56. The sequence goes on along the minus strand of NZ_JBFRDU010000006.1, from coordinate 147,176 downwards.
ACCCAAGCCGCGAGCCATATCCTCGACGGCTTCAAGCCGCACTACGAATCGACCGTGACCCAGAATCTCTGGGACGACGGCGCCGTGATGCTCGGCAAGCTCAACATGGACGAGTTCGCCATGGGCTCGTCGAACGAGACCTCCCACTACGGTGCGGTCATCAACCCGTGGCGGGCCGCGGGCTCCAACCAGCAGCTCGTACCCGGCGGTTCGTCGGGCGGCTCCGCCGCTGCCGTGGCCGCGCATCTTTGCGCAGGCGCCACCGCGACCGACACCGGCGGCTCGATCCGCCAGCCCGCCGCCTTCACCGGCACAGTCGGCATCAAGCCGACCTACGGACGCTGCTCGCGCTGGGGCACGGTTGCCTTCGCTTCCTCGCTCGACCAGGCGGGACCCATCGCGCGCGACGTTCGCGATGCGGCCATTCTCCTGAAGTCGATGGCAAGCGTCGATCCCAAGGACACCACGTCCGTTGACCTGCCGGTGCCGGATTACGAGGCTGCCCTCGGCCAATCGCTGAAGGGCATGAAGATCGGCATTCCCAAGGAATATCGCGTCGACGGCATGCCGGAAGAGATCGAAACGCTTTGGCAGAAGGGCATCGCCTGGCTGAAGGACGCCGGCGCCGAAATCGTCGACATCTCGCTGCCGCACACGACATATGCGCTGCCTGCCTACTATATCGTCGCGCCGGCCGAGGCCTCCTCGAACCTTGCCCGCTACGACGGCGTGCGCTACGGCCTGCGCGTCGACGGCAAGGATATCGTCGACATGTACGAGAAGACCCGTGCCGCCGGTTTCGGCCAGGAGGTCAAGCGTCGCATAATGATCGGCACCTATGTGCTGTCTGCCGGCTACTACGACGCCTATTACCTGCGCGCCCAGCAGGTCCGTACGCTGATCAAGCGCGACTTCGAGATCGTCTTCGCCGCCGGCGTCGACGCCATCCTGACGCCCGCCACCCCGTCCTCCGCCTTCGGCGTCGCCGACGAGGATCTGGCGTCCGATCCGGTGAAGATGTACCTGAACGACATCTTCACCGTGACGGTGAACATGGCCGGCCTGCCGGGGATCGCCGTCCCCGCGGGCCTTGACCACAAGGGTCTGCCGCTCGGCCTGCAATTGATCGGCAAGCCCTTCGAGGAGGAAACCCTGTTCAAGACGGCCTACGTCATCGAACGGGCCGCCGGACGTTTTACCCCGGCGAAGTGGTGGTAACCGGACTTGCAATCTGAAAATTGACCGTCGCCGACCATCGTGGTCGGCGAAGTCGTTTTATGGCATAGACATCGCGTGAACCGCAGCCTTGGTGCGGTTGCGCGCAGCAGATCGGGAGGCGAGCTGATGTCCAAATCGGATCTCGAACGTATGATCGAGGCGCTCGACCGCCTCGCAGCCGCGGACTTCGCCATGGGCGCGGAGTGGAAGGCCGTGCACGACATCTGCCAGAACCATGAGGGCGAGCCGCCGTTCGACTGGGGCCACGCCCTCTGCCACCGCGTCGAAGGCGACGACGGCAACGCCGCCTACTGGTATCGCCGTGCCGGCAAACCCATTGCGAGGGTCGCGATTGCGGCGGAGTGGACTGCGATGAGGCCAGAGCTTTCGACGCTTGCTTGAGCGAAGGTCTTCCAGCGATGTGAAAATCAATCGCCTCAAGATCCGCGAGAGCCTGCGGTGTGAAACTAACGTTCAAAACCGAACCGCGCCCACACCTTCTTTGCCGAAATCATCGCCGAGCGGTCTTCGGTTTGCTGAAGCGCTTTCCGGATCTTGTCTTTCTTCCAGGATTCATAGTGCTCCTCAGTCACTGCAGTCGCCTGGGACTCAGTAAGTTCCTTGAAGCTGATTTTTTCCCGTATTTTGCTCATGCATTTAAAATAGCGCGAAAGCTGTCCGAGTCCAATCCCGTTCGCGATGCGGCAATGCTTGACGCCTATGGCATGTGTTGATCGCCTGAAGCCGCTGGAAAGGCGGCGATATCGATGCTTTATTGTGCTGAAGATGCGGAGGCGCGATGATTCATATTCGCAATGCGCATGAAGGCGAAGTGGATGTTTTGACAACCGTCGGGCTGCGCGCCTGGCAAAGCGCGATCGCCACGATCGGCGAAACCGCCGCACGGGTCGATAGCGCCGAAAGTGCCTTCTCTCAGTTCATCCGGCAGTCATGGCTGACGATCAGCGTGGTCGAGAAGAACGGGGTCGTCGCGGGATGGGCGGCGCGGGAGGCCCTTGACGAAAACATCTCTGACTTCTGGATCGATCCTTGCTATCGGCGCACCGGCCTCGGTGCCGCCCTGCTCGAACGGATAGAGAAGGACATCGTCGCGCAGGGCTTCGATACAGCGGCGCTGCAGAGCCATTCGGGCAATACGGAAGCGATCGGTTTCTTCAAGGCGAAGGGTTACGCCATTCATTGGCTGTCGGTTGCCTACTCGCCGCAACTTGATCGTGATGTTCCAACGGTCGGTCTGTCGAAACCACTGGGCGAGGGCAAGGACGGCGCTTACGGTCCGTCCGTCTAGCGATATCGGCCATGCGCTTCGATCAGCGCTACCGTCTTCCTGTCGGGAATGCCGTCGAAATAGCGGTCGATCGCCTGGTGGAAGACCGACGCCGGTTCGCTTACGGCCGCAAAAAGGGTCATCGACGAACGGAATTTGAGGTCGTCGGGATAGCCGAGGATGTCGTGCGCGGATTTCCCGGGCACCGCGAGCATCGCCTCGGCGCAACGGCGCAGACGCGATCCGAGAAGCGGGTGAGCCAGATAGGCCGCGGCTTCCTGGGTGGACTGGATCGCGTAGCGTTGCGACATCACCGACGACCCAAGGCCTGCCGGTTGCGGAAAGACGAACCACATCCAGTGCGATGTCTTGCGCCCCGCCTTGAGTTCAGCAAGCGCACGATCGAAGACGCCGCCGTTCTGTGCTTCGACGAAGCGTTCGAGGTCGTAGTCGTCATGCTCTCCCGGCATCGGGCGTTTCCTTTTAACCTTGGTGAAGGATCTGGGCCACGTCGCCTTTCGTTCAAGTCATTATCCGGGCACCTGCACGAAGGTTTGGGCTCATCCAAAATAGCTAGGCGTGACTATATTCCAAAGAATTTCCGCCGTGATACCAATGCAGCATCACAAACGAGGGGAGATTCTCATGCCGCGCATTGCACAATTGTACTTCAAGACTGCAATCATATTCTTGATCATCGGGATCGGCATGGGATTGCAGATGGCCATCTCTGATGATCATACGGCGCTCGGCGCCCACGCCCACAACAACTTGCTCGGCTGGGTGACGATGGCGCTTTTCGGCTGTTATCACGCCTTCAATCCGAGGAAGGCCGAGAAGCGTCTGGCGATGCTGCAATACTATGTCTATACCGCCGGCCTCATCGTGCTGGTGCCGTCGCTCTACCTGTTGCTCGAGGGCAATATGGCGATGGGGCCGGTCGTCGGCATCTCCTCGATCGTCGTCTTCATCGGCGTGCTGATGTTCGCTGCCATCATTTTTTCCGGAGAGGAATCAACGGCGGCGTCACCGAAGGCTGCGTCGCGCTAAGCGCCTGAAGGCGGATCTGGCGGCGCCAACCTTGCGATAAGTTGTCACCTTAAAGGTGACAAGTCTCATGAATTGTTCTACCGAGAGGGCCAACATTCGAGCTTTTGAGAGATGAGCATTTCATGACTATCGTCGACGTTCGCACGCCAGATCCGAAGCGCTTTATTCCCGGTGCCACCGGCGACTGGGAAGTGATTATCGGCCTGGAAGTCCATGCCCAGGTTCAGTCGCACGCAAAGCTGTTTTCCGGTGCCTCGACGGAGTTCGGCAAGCCGCAGAACTCCAACGTGTCGCTTGTCGACGCGGCGATGCCTGGCATGCTGCCTGTGATCAACGAGGAGTGCGTCAGGCAGGCGGTGCGCACCGGACTTGGTTTGAAGGCGCAGATCAACAAGCGCTCGGTTTTCGACCGTAAGAACTATTTCTATCCGGATCTGCCGCAGGGCTATCAGATCTCGCAGTACAAGGATCCGATCGTCGGCGAGGGCCAGATCGTCATCTCGCTCGGTCCAGACCGCCAGGGGCAATTCGAGGATATCGGGATCGGCATCGAACGCCTGCATCTGGAACAGGATGCCGGCAAGTCGATGCACGACCAGCATGCCACCATGTCCTATGTGGATCTGAACCGGTCTGGCGTGGCGCTGATGGAGATCGTTTCCAAGCCGGACATGCGCTCGTCCGACGAGGCCAAGGCCTATATGACGAAGCTGCGTTCGATCGTGCGCTATCTCGGCACCTGCGACGGCAACATGGACGAGGGCTCGATGCGCGCCGACGTCAACGTTTCCGTTCGCCGCCCGGGCGGCGAATTCGGCACGCGCTGCGAAATCAAGAACGTCAACTCCATCCGCTTCATCGGCCAGGCGATCGAATACGAGGCCCGCCGCCAGATCGCCATTCTGGAAGACGGCGGCGCGATCGACCAGGAGACCCGCCTCTTCGACCCGAACAAGGGCGAGACGCGCTCGATGCGCTCCAAGGAAGATGCACACGACTATCGCTATTTCCCTGATCCGGACCTCTTGCCGCTCGAGTTCGACGATGCCTTCGTCGAGGGACTGCGCGTGCATCTGCCGGAACTGCCTGATGACAAGAAGGAGCGTTTCGTTCGCGAACTCGGCCTTTCCGTCTATGACGCTTCCGTGCTCGTTTCGGAAAAGGCGATCGCCGACTACTTCGAAACCCTGGCCGCCGGCCGCGACGGCAAGACTGCCGCCAACTGGGTCATCAACGACCTGCTCGGCGCTTTGAACAGAACCGGCAAAAGCATTGAAGAGACGACAGTTTCGCCCGCCCAGCTCGGCGCCATCATCGACCTCATCAAGGCCGAGACCATTTCCGGCAAGATCGCCAAGGACCTGTTCGAGATCGTGCTCAACGAAGGCGGCGATCCCGCCGAAATCGTCGAGAGCCGCGGAATGAAGCAGGTGACCGACACCGGCGCCATCGAAAAGGCGGTGGACGACATCATCGCCGCCAATCCGGACCAGGTTGCCAAGGTCAAGGCAAAGCCGACGCTTGCCGGCTGGTTCGTCGGTCAGGTGATGAAGTCGACCGGCGGCAAAGCCAACCCGCAGGCCGTGCAGGCGCTGGTGAAGGCCAAGCTCGGCATCGAGGAGGAATAGGCGCGATGTATTTCGTGCGCACCGCGGGCGAGCAGGACCTGAGGAAGGTTCGTGATCTTCTGGTCGAGGCATGGCACGCCACCTATGACGAGCTGGCGGGCGTTGCCAGGGTCAACGATAGGGTGGCGACGCTGCTGACGCCAATTGCCCTGAAGGCACGCCTAGGCAAGCCGGATTCGGAGTTTCTCGTTGCCGACAATGGCCGCGAGATCGGCGGCGTCGGCTATGCCATCATGTCAGACACAATGGCAAAGACGGTGCTGCTGCAGCTGCTTTACGTCCGTCCGGACCTGCAGCGGCAAGGCATCGGTCGCGACCTCTTTGCCGAACTGGAAACCTGTTTCCCCTCGGCCGAGGTCATGCGCCTCGAAGTGGAGATAGGAAACGTCTCGGCCGTTACTTTCTATGAGGCGCACGGTTTCCATGAGGTTGGGCGCAACGAGCATGCTGGCGCCGGCCAGAGCGGGCTCCCTGCCTTCATTTTGGAAAAGCCACTTGCATCGCATCGCATGTGATGGACCGAGGCCATGGAAGACAAGGCTCTCTTGATCCGCGAAGCCTGCGAGGCTGACTTACCCGCCCTGATCGCTCTTTTCGCCGCCGACGCCGTCGGCGGTCACGGCGACACGACCGACCCCGAGGCCTTTGGCGAGTACGCCCGCGCATTCGCCGCCATCAAAGCATCTACAGACCAGACGCTCTATGTCGCCGAGTTCGCCGGCGAGGTTGTCGGCACGTTTCAGACGATGAATACGACGTCACTCACCGGCCGCGGATCGTCGGCCATGATCATCGAGGCGGTGCAGACGCAGGCCGATCTGCGCGGGCAGGGGATCGGGGCGGCGATGATCGAATTTTGTGTCGCCGAGGCCAGGCGGCGCTGCATGCGGCTCGTGCAATTGACGTCAAACGCAGCCCGCAAGGATGCCCATCGCTTCTATGAGCGGCAGGGCTTCAAGGCGAGCCACATCGGCTTCAAGATGGCTTTGAAATGAGGGCCTTTTCAGCGGTAATCGCTGGACAATCCCGCGCTCTGGCGGCATAAGCGGACTATCGAATTCTGGTCTCGCTCGCGCTTCGGCAAGTTCCAAGGAAAAGACATGAAGAATCTCCTCCTGCAACTCTTCACCTGGTGGAATGGCACGACGATGGGCACTAGCCTTGCGCTTCGCCGGTTCGGCAAGCCCGTCGGCGAGGACGAACTCGGGAACGTCTATTACGAGGGGCCGCTGTCCTCCTACGGTCTTCCCAAGCGCTGGGTGATCTATAAGGGCTATGCGGAAGCTTCCGCCATTCCTCCGGGCTGGCACGGCTGGATGCATCACCGGACCGACGTTCCTCCGAGCAAGGACAACTACGTCGCGAAGGACTGGCAGATCGGCCATCGCGCCAACCCGACCGGCTCGCCGCAGGCCTATCGTCCTCCAGGCTCGCTCTCGGTTGCCGGCGAACGCCCGCGCGTAACCGGCGACTACGACGCCTGGACGCCGGGGAATTGATCGGGCTCGGGTCAGCCCGTCCTTTGGCCACAATTGGCGCTTAGCCACGCAAAAGCCCGGTCATCATGCCGGGCTTTCGAATAGCAACTGCTGGAGACTGGCGGATATGACGTTTTTCACGCGGAGCGCTTCTTTGCGTGCAACGCCCGCAGCAATGATTGCCATCTGCCTTCTGGCCTTCGCGCCGACTGCCGAGGCCGCCCGCATCGAAAATCCGGTGGCCGTCTTCTCAGGGCTGGACAAGATCACCGGCCGCATCACGACTTTCGACGTTTACATGAACGAGACCGTGCAGTTCGGCGCGCTGCAGGTGACGCCGAAAACCTGCTATTCACGCGACGATACCGAGCAGCAGAAGGTCGACGGTTTCGTCGAGGTGGACGAGATCACGCTCGATAGGCGCATCCGCCGCATCTTCACGGGCTGGATGTTCGCCGACAGCCCTGGCCTCAACGCCGTGGAGCACCCGATCTACGACGTCTGGCTGAAAGAGTGCAAGCAGAAGTCCGATATCCCGCCGCCGGACAAGGCCACCGCCCAATAAGGGCATGCCCCCATTTCGAGTTCAGAATTCGAGGTTGTTCGACGCCATCGCTTTGGCGAGCATGCGCCCGTAAGCGCCCTTCGGAACGTCGATGGCCCCGAACGTCTTCAGGTGCTCGGTGGTGAACTGTGTGTCGAGCAAGGTGAAGCCGCGCTGCTTGAGCCGCTCCACCAAATGGACGAGGCAGATCTTCGAAGCGTCCGTGCGCCGGGAAAACATGCTTTCCCCGAAGAAGGCCGAGCCGAGCGAAACCCCGTAGAGACCGCCGACCAGCACGCCGTCTTCCCATGCTTCCACCGAATGCGCATGACCGAGGCTGTGCAGCGAGGAATAGAGCGTCCGGATCGTCTGGTTGATCCAGGTGCTGGGACGATCCTGCGTGTGCTCGGCGCAGCAGGAGATGACCGCGTCGAAGTCGGAATTGAAGCGGATGTCGAAGGGATTCTTGCGGATCGTCTTGGCGAGGCTTCGCGAGACGTGGAAGGTGGCGAGCGGCAAGACACCGCGAAGCTCCGGTTCGACCCAGAAGATTTCCGGGTCGCCGGCATTTTCGGCCATGGGAAAGAGGCCGACGGAATAGGCGCGCAGCAGGATCTCGGGGGTTATTCCGGTCAGCCCACCGCGCGGCGCTACCATTTCAGAACTCAGCCTTTCGCCAGATGCTTTTCCAGCCAGTGGATATCGTAGTCGCCGTTGGCGATATCCTGGTTCGAAACCAGCTCCTGGAACAGCGGCAAGGTCGTCTTGATGCCGTCTACGACGAACTCATCAAGGGCGCGTCTGAGGCGCATCATGCATTCGACACGGGTGCGGCCATGGACGATCAGCTTGCCGATCAGGCTGTCATAGTAGGGTGGGATCTTGTAGCCCTGATAAGCGCCGGAATCGATGCGAACGCCGAGACCGCCGGGCGCATGGAAATGAGTGATCGTGCCGGGCGAGGGGACGAAGGTGCGCGCATCCTCGGCATTGATGCGGCATTCGATCGCGTGGCCGTTGAAGACGATCTCGTCCTGGGTGACGGAGAGACCGCCGCCGGAGGCGACGCGGATCTGCTCGTGCACCAGGTCGATGCCGGTGATGGCCTCGGTGATCGGATGCTCGACCTGCAAACGGGTGTTCATTTCGATGAAATAGAACTCGCCGTTCTCGTAGAGGAACTCGATCGTACCGGCGCCGCGATACTTCAGCTTCTTCATCGCGTCGGCGCAAACCTGGCCGATCTTCATACGCTGCTCGACATTGAGAGCCGGCGAATTCGCCTCTTCCCAGACCTTCTGGTGGCGCCGCTGCAGCGAGCAGTCGCGCTCGCCGAGGTGAATGGCGTTGCCTTCGCCGTCACCAAAGACCTGGATTTCGATATGGCGAGGCTTGCCGAGGTACTTTTCCATATAGACGGCTTCGTTACCGAAGGCGGCAGCCGCCTCGGTGCGCGCCGTCGACCAGGCTTCCACCAGGTCATCGGGGGAGCGGGCGACCTTCATGCCACGGCCGCCGCCGCCGGCGGTCGCCTTGATCAGCACGGGATAACCGATCTCGGCCGCGGTCTTCAGCGCGTCGGTCTCGGTCTTCACCTCGCCGTCGGAGCCCGGAACGACGGGAATGCCGAGCGCCTGTGCCGTCGTCTTGGCGGTGATCTTGTCGCCCATGAGGCGGATATGTTCGGCCGTCGGGCCGATGAAGGTGATGCCATGCGCCTCGAGGATGTCGGCGAACTTCGCGTTTTCCGACAGGAAGCCATAGCCCGGATGCACGGCATCGGCGCCGGTGATTTCGCAGGCGGCGACGATCTGGTGGATGTTGAGATAACTTTCGCGCGACGGCGGCGGGCCGATGCAGACGCTTTCGTCGGCAAGGCGGACGTGCATGGCGTCGGCGTCAGCCGTCGAGTGCACTGCCACGCACGGAATACCGAGTTCCTTGCAGGCGCGCAGCACGCGAAGGGCGATCTCTCCGCGGTTGGCTATGAGGATTTTGGAGATCATGGATCCGGGCCTTATTCGATGACGACCAGGGCTTCGCCGTATTCAACCGGACGGGCGTCCTGAACGAGAATTTCAGTGACCTTACCCGAGCGCGGCGCCGGAATCTGGTTCATCGTCTTCATCGCCTCGATGATGAGCAGCGTCTGGCCCTCCTTGACTGTCGAGCCGACTTCGATGAACGCGCTCGCGCCTGGCGCTGCCGACATATAGACGGTGCCGACCATCGGCGCGGTGACGACGTTGTCCGGGTTGCGGGCGGCGACGAGAGGGGCTGCCGCGGCGGCGGCGACGGGCGCGGCAGTTGCGAATGCCGGAGCGGCGACCGGTGCCTGCACATACTGGGGCGTGCCGGCGCGGGAGACGCGGATGCGCAGATCATCGTTTTCGACTTCGATCTCGGTCAGATCCGTGTCGTTGAGAATGTTGGCGAGGTCGCGGATCAGCGTCTGGTCGATACCCGATTTCTTTTCAGCCATGGAGGTGAGCCTTGTCTATTTCTTGTTATTGGGTGATATTTTTCAGCGCGTGCAGCGCCAGGATGTAGCTGTGGAGGCCGAAGCCGCAGATCATGCCCTTGGCAGCCGGCGCGATCATCGACTTGTGACGGAATTCCTCCCGAGCGTGGATGTTGGAGATGTGAACCTCGACCACGGGGATGGAAATGGCGCGAATGGCGTCGTGCATGGCAATCGACGTATGACCATAGGCGCCAGGATTGATCGCCACGCCGACGGCGGCGCCGTCGCCTGCCTCGTGAAGCCAGTCAACGAGCGTGCCTTCATGATTGCTCTGGCGGAAATCGACGGCAAAGCCGAGCGCTTCTCCTGCCGCACGGCAGTCGGCCTCGACATCCTTCAGCGTCTTGCCGCCGTAGATGCCGGGCTCGCGTTTGCCGAGCGCATTGAGGTTCGGTCCGTTGAGGACGAATATCGTGGGTTTCATCGAAGATTCCGTCAAAGTGCAGCGCAACCTATAGACTCTGAGGAACCTTGAGAAAAGCCCTTGAGAGATAGGTTGCGCTTGTCCACAACGTTAGAGCACTTCGATTTCGGCGATTTGATGTGCAATTACGCGAGTAGCTCAGCAGGATGTCTTGCCGCAGTTGCGGACATTGCCGATTTTCTCTTTCAGAGCGTCGATGCCGATCGCGCCTGAAATCGCTTCGTTGCCTATGACGTAGGCGGGCGTGCCCGTCAGGCCGAGATCGGTGGCGAGCTGGTAGGTTGCCTTGACGGAAGCGTCATCCGGGCTCTTCGCCATCTCCAGACGCAGGGCCGGTTCCTTTATGCCGAAGGACTTCGCGGCTTCAATCGCGGTTGCTTCGGTCGCCCGGCCTTCGCTGCCAAGCAGCGCGCGGTGGAAATCGCCGTACTTTTCAGGCGCGAGCTTGCGGAAGGCATCGGAAACCTTGGAGGCGGCGACGGATTCCGGTCCGAGGATCGGGAATTCCTTCAGCACGAAGCGGATGTTCTTATCCTTCTTCAGAAGGTCTTCCATGTCGCTCAGCGCATGCCGGCAATAGCCGCAGTTGTAGTCAAAGAACTCGACGACCGTGACGTCACCCTTCGGGTTACCGATCGCGATGTCGTCCTCGGAATTGAAGATCGCGTCCTTGTTGTTGGCAACGGCCTTGTTGGTCTGCTGGAGACGCGCCTCTTCCTGCTTCTTCTCGAGCGCGGCCTGGACGTCCAGCATCAGCTCCGGATGCGACACCAGGTATTCCTTGATGAAGTCGCCGAATTCCTTCTTCTGCTGCTCGTCGAGGGCTGCTGCCGGCTGGAAGAGAGCGAGCGACGCGGCGATCGCGACGGCGGAGGCGGTCAGCAGTGTTTTGGAAGAGAGCGGCATCGGTAATCCTCGTCATCTAATCGGTGGTAGCTGCGCCCGTGCAGGATTGCCGTCGCCGGGTCAAGAGATTTTCCTGCCCCTTTTGCGCCGAGCGCCAACTTACGGCCCCTTCGCCGATCCTCAAACGAGAATTTTCACGACGATGCCGCAATTCGCGGGATTGTGAACACGCGAGTATTGCGGCAATTGTCTGACCGACACCGATCCAAAGAGAGAATGACCTTGTTTTCCCCATCCAAGCGCAGCGACGTCGAACCCTTTCATGCCATGGATGTGCTGGCGGAGGCGACACGCCGACGCCAGGCCGGCCATCCGGTGATATCGATGGCCGTCGGCCAGCCGTCGCATCCCGCGCCGAACGCCGCGCTCGAAGCCGCACGCGCAGCACTCGGTCACGGGCGTATCGGCTACACCGACGCGCTCGGCACGCTGGCGCTGCGCCAGGCGCTCGCCGGTCACTACCGCGCACGCCACGGTCTCAGCATCGACCCCGCGCGGATCGCGGTGACCACGGGTTCTTCCGCGGGCTTCAACCTGGCCTTCCTCTCGCTCTTCGATCCCGGCGACAGCGTTGCAATCGCGCGGCCGGGCTATCCCGCCTACCGCAATATCCTCGGCGCGCTCGGTCTTGATGTCGTCGAAGTGCCCGTGACCGCCGAAACGCACTTCACGCTGACCCCGGAAAGCCTGGAGGCGGCGCAAGCGCGTAGCGGCAAGCGGCTGAAGGGCGTGCTTCTAGCAAGCCCTGCCAATCCAACCGGCACGGTGACGGGTAGGGCGGCTCTGAAGGCACTCGCCGACTACTGCGCCGCGCAATCGATCGCCTTCATCTCCGACGAGATCTATCACGGGCTGACCTTCGTCGGCGAAGAGACGAGCGCGCTTGAAATCACCGACGAGGCCGTCGTCATCAACTCGTTCTCGAAATACTACTGCATGACCGGCTGGCGCATTGGCTGGATGGTGCTCCCGGAGCGGCTCGTGCGGCCGATCGAGCGGGTGGCGCAAAGCCTCTATATCTCCGCTCCCGAATTGTCGCAGATCGCCGCGACCGCAGCACTCGGCGCCGGCGCGCAGCTGGACGTCTACCGCGAAAGCTATGCCCGCAACCGGGATTTCCTGCTGAAGCGCTTGCCGGAAATCGGCTTTGCCATCGCCTCGCCGATGGACGGCGCCTTCTATGCCTATGTCGACGTCAGCCGTTTTACCAACGACAGCATGGCGTTCGCGAGGAAGATGCTTGCGGAGATCAATGTTGCGGGAACCCCCGGTCTCGACTTCGACCCCGCGGAGGGGCATCGCGCGATGCGCCTTTCCTACGCCGGTTCAAATGCCGAGATCGAGGAAGCTATCGCGCGCATAGCCGATTGGCTTAAATAGGTCTGGTTTCAATGGCCTGACCGTCTTTGCGGAATCGGTTTCGCAAGGAGTTGAATCATTTCGTGAAGGAGCGGAGGGCGTGTCGACGTCCAAGAGGATTTACCCCCCTTCATCGGTGTCGAACCGCTGGACGCCAATGCTCTCAATCTGAAGTCGGTGATCGAAACGGGCCAGACCGTTGTTTCCGGACGGGGTATTGCGCGCAAAACCCCTGAACGACGCGTTGCGCTGTAATCAGCGCGACGCGACGTTGATCGATCCGGCAGGCGTCCGGGCGACGACGATGAGATTCTTGATATCGCCGTTCTTATAGGCGCGCAGGAAGCGGCGGTAGTCCTTGAAGACGATGCAACCGTTCGAGTTGCCGCCCGGCCCGAGCATGTAGGTGTGGGCAAGCAGGCCGACGCGGCCATAGGGATTGCCGCCCGAGACAGGCGTCAGCCGCAGCGCTTCGACGCCATGGAAGAGGCTTTCGCGCACGCTGAGCCGGTAGGTGCTCGGCGGCGTCGGACCAGTATTCTTCGCATGCACGAACCGCGGATTGTCGCGCATGTGGCCAAGGCCGGAATGAGCCTCGAGCCGCTCGCCCGTCGGCAGGTAGACGGTGGCGGCCGCGATGTCGTAGACGGCGGTGCCGCGACCCGCGGGTGACGAGCCGCCGCCGTTGCCGCCGAAAAGGCGTGCAAGGAAGCCGCCGCGCGGGCGATCGTCCTGGGTGGCAGAGGGGCGGGCGGCAGCAGCGGGTGCTGGCGGCGTGACGTCATCAGGCTGTTTCGCGGGAGCGAGGTCCGCGGTTTCAGTCGAACCACGCGGCCGCATGACCGGCAGGGGAATGCCTTCCGAGGGGGTGTCATCCGGCATCGCATCCGCTTCGTTGAGCGCGAGGTCGGACGACCTCGTCAACGGCGATTCCTCCGGCAGCGGAATGCGCTCGATCGGCAACGCTCCGCCCGACAGGCTGAGCGCGGTTGCTTCTTCCTGGACTGCGACGAGGGAATCCGACGGCAGGGCGACGGGCCCATCGGTGGAAGTCGAGGGTATCTCGGTTTCGGCAAAGTTGGACGGCTGATCGGCTGGCACGCTGATCGGGTGCTGGAGGCTCTGCACGGGGGGAACGAAGGCGTCCGTGACTTGTGGGGCAGCGTTCGCCAGGGCAAGGCTCAGCGGTTGCTCCACCGGCGCATCGATCAGTTTCTCATGCAGGTTTGCGATTGCCGCGAGGCTGGCGGCAGGCGCCACGGACGGTGCCGCAGGCGCACTTACCGGGTGCTCAAGGCTCGTGGCAGTGGTCGAGGCGAGCATGCGGTAAGAGGCGGGTGGAGAGACATCGCCGGCGATGCGCGCGGCAAGGTCTCCGGCAAGATCGGCGCGCAGAGTAAGGCGTGCACTCTTGGCGGTCGTGTGCGCCTGCACCGGGGCGGCGTTTGCCATGACCGGCGTTTGTCGCGCGGACTTCGCCAGCAGCGAGGGGTTGGCGACACTGACAGCGCGTCCTAAATGGTCGCGCGAGGCGATCAGGGACGATGCTCTCGGCAGGAGCGTGCGGACGGAGAGGCTGCCCGGCGTCACCGACATGACAATCGTCTGCGTCGTAATCAACGTTGCGACCGCCCAGGCGAATGCAACCGTACCGCCACCCATGACGGCGGCGGTGGTAAATAGCTTGCCGTGTGGCCGGATACGCGAGACGAACGCGCTGAGGGATCCGGCTAAAGTTCCAACGTCGCCAAATGGTTCTGATACAAACGCCACTATACTCTTGTTCCAAACGGCTCAGGCAGCCGGCGGCTCTAACAGACGCGCTTTTTCACTAGGGTCGGTGCCGAACATCTCGCTCGCGCTTTCGCGCGCACGGCGTCGCTGCCGACTAACAGGAAGGATGCCTAAGTATGGTAACCAATTCCTTTACACGGATTTCAATTTGAAAAACCGAGATGTCCCCGTCGCATTCGATTGCGGCAAAAATACTTCACTTTTGTTGTCGGAATTGTGATCTGTGCTTCGTCTTTAGTCGCATGCCCGTGTTTCAGGCGTGTCTTACGAACGGAGGAGCAAGATCATGCGCAAGGTTTCCGTCTTCCTCAGTATTTCCATCGACGGCTATTTCACCGGCTCCAGTGGCGACATGAGCTGGTCGCACAATGAGGATCCAGAGTTCAACGCTTTCGTTGCAGGCAATGCGAGCTCCGGAGGGGAGCTGTTGATGGGCCGCATCACCTACGAGATGATGGCAAGCTTTTGGCCTACCCCATTCGCAAAGCAAAGTTTTCCGGAAGTGGCCGAAGGCATGAACGGCCTGCCGAAAGTCGTCTTTTCAAGAACACTGCAAGAAGTGTCGTGGAACAACACACGGCTTGCAAAGAATGCGCCCACGGAAGAAGTGCGCCGCCTGAAAGCCGGCGCGGGGCCGGATCTCGTCGTTCTCGGAAGCGGCAGCATTGCGCGGCAGCTGGCGGAGGCGGGGCTTGTCGATGAATTCCAGTTTGTGGTGGTCCCCGTCGCACTCGGTTCCGGGCGCACCATGTTTGACGGTATCGACAACCGGCTTGCGCTGAAGCTGACCCGCAGCCGGACCTTCGCCAACGGCAACACACTGCTTTGCTACGCACCGGCATGAAGCAAAAAAAGATCCGGCCGCATCGCTGCGGCCGGATGGATATTCTTAGATTTTGGAGAGTGCTTCTCAGAAGAAGCCGCGGCGCTGCCACCAGCCAGCCTTCTTGGGCTTGCCTTCGCTTTCAGCCGCTTCCGTGACGCGGACGGACTTTACGACCGGCTCGGAAGACACGACGTTCGATTCCCGATTTGCACGCACCGGCTTTGCTGCCTCCGCTTCGGCGGCTGGCTCGGGCGTGTTGAGATCGGTAGCGATCGCGGCGATCACCTCCGCCTCCTCATCGGCTGCAGGCGCGGCCTCGACCACAGGAGGCTCGACGGGCGAGGCTTCTGCCTTCGGCTTGCGTCGGCTACGGCTCTTGGCTGGCTTCACCTCTTCGGTCACGGCTGGCGCGGTCTCGACCGCCGCCATCGCCGGCTGGCCTTCGACGGCAGCCTCGGCCAGGGCATCGGCCATCTCGCCGACGCTTGCCGGCGCTTGTTCCGCTGCCGGCTCTTCGCCTCCCTCGTCACCGCCTTCTTCGGCGGTCGAAGCGTCGTCGGCTGCGGTCAGCTCGCCACCCTCTTCACGATTGCGGCGGCCACCGCGCTTGCCACGGCGCCGACGTTTGCGACGCTGCGCATCGTCGTCGTCGCCAGTGGCGGCGACGGGTGCCTCCTCGGCTCCGTCCTCGTCTTCGTCGCCCTCATCGTCGCCTTGCTCGTCGTTCGCGTCAGTGCTGCCTGCCGCCTGCGCTTCGCCATTGCCGTTCCGGCCACGACGCCGACGCCGACGCTTGCGCTTGCGGTTGCCTTCGCTTTCGGCGCGCGACGCGGCTGTCTCGGCCGCTGCCGGCTTTTCTTCGATCTCGTCCTCATCCTCGTCCGCCTCGATGACGATATCGTCGTCCTCGTCGTCGGGGATGGCTGCAAAGTTGAACAGCGTCTCGATCTTGACCGGGTTCTCGACCGGCTCGCCACGATCGATCGCGAAATGCTGCGCGCCGACCGCGCCGTCGGCGTCGATGACGATCGCAACGCCGAAGCGGCTCTCGTAGTCGATGATGGACTGACGCTTGTGGTTGAGCAGATAGAGCGCGATATCCGGCGTGGTGCGCACGGTGATGTCATGCGTCGTGTTCTTGAGGAGGTACTCCTCGATGCCGCGCAGAACATGCAGTGCGACCGACGACTGCGACCGGACATGGCCGGTGCCGCCGCAATGCGAGCAGACCTGCGTCGTGGATTCGAGAACCGAGGCGCGAATGCGCTGGCGCGACATTTCGAGAAGGCCGAAATGCGAGATGCGGCCGACCTGGATGCGGGCACGGTCGTTCTTCAGGCAATCCTTCAGCTTCTTCTCGACGGAGCGGTTGTTGCGCTTCTCTTCCATGTCGATGAAGTCGATGACGATCAGGCCGGCAAGGTCGCGCAGACGCAGCTGGCGGGCAATTTCTTCCGCCGCCTCGAGGTTCGTCTGCAGCGCGGTATCCTCGATCGAGTGCTCCCGCGTCGAGCGGCCGGAGTTGACGTCGATCGAAACCAGCGCTTCGGTCTGGTTCATGATCAGGTAGCCGCCGGACTTCAGCGTCACCTGCGGCTGCAGCATGCGGTCGAGCTGCGCCTCGATGCCGGAACGCGCGAAGATCGGATGGATGTCACGGTATGGCTGAACCACCTTGGCGTGGCTCGGCATCAGCATTTTCATGAAGTCTTTCGCTTCACGATAGCCTTCCTCACCGGCAACGATGATCTCGTTGATGTCCTTGTTGTAGAGGTCGCGGATCGAGCGCTTGATGAGCGAGCCTTCCTCATAGACGAGGGTAGGGGCCGTCGAGCTCAGCGTCAGGGTGCGGACGTTCTCCCAAAGGCGCATCAGATATTCGAAGTCGCGCTTGACCTCGACCTTGGTGCGGTTCGCACCGGCGGTGCGCAGGATGACGCCCATGCCCTGCGGCACTTCCAACATGCGGGCGATTTCCTTCAGCCGCTTGCGGTCCTGCGGGCTGGTGATCTTGCGCGAAATGCCGCCGCCGCGTGCCGTGTTCGGCATCAGCACCGAGTAGCGGCCGGCAAGCGACAGATAGGTGGTCAGCGCGGCACCCTTGTTGCCGCGTTCTTCCTTGGCGACCTGCACGAGCAGGATCTGGCGCCGCTTGATGACTTCCTGGATGCGGTACTGCTTGCGCGGCTTGCGCTGAACGCGGTCCGGAACTTCTTCCATCGCGTCTTCGGCGCCGACCGATTCGATGACTTCCTCTTCACCGTCGTGATCGTCGTCGTCATCGTCGTGGCCGCGTCGCGCGTCTTCCGAAATCGAGTCGGTTTCGACCATTGCCGCCATTTCGCCGGCGGGGCCGTCCTCTTCCTCGGCGGAAGGCGCATCGACGGCAGCGCGAACGTCAGCAGCTTCGGCCGCGTCGGCGGGTGCCGCTTCCACGACCTTCTTGCGGCTGCGGCGGGGCTTCGCCTTCTTGGCAGGCGCGGCTTCGACAGCCGTTTCGGTGCCCGCAGCTATCGCCTCGGCCTGTTCAGCCACTGCGGCGGGCGAAGCGATGCCGATATCGGGCTGATCCTGCTGGGAGAGATCGGGTGCGGTGTCCGCATGGTCGCCTTCGTCTTCTCGACGGTGTTCCTCGGCCTCGGCCCGGAGCAGCGCCTGGCGATCGGCAAGCGGGATCTGATAGTAGTCGGGATGGATTTCGGCGAAGGCCAGGAAGCCGTGCCGGTTGCCGCCGTAATCGACAAAGGCGGCCTGCAGCGAGGGTTCGACCCTCGTTACCTTTGCCAGATAGATGTTGCCGCGGATTTGCTTCTTGTGCTGCGACTCGAAGTCAAATTCCTCTATGCGATTACCGCGTACGACAACGACGCGCGTCTCTTCTTCGTGAGACGCATCGATAAGCATTTTGTCTGCCATGAAAGCTGTGCTCCTCGGCGCCGCCGCATTGGGCCAGGCCGAACCGTCCTAAGACGGTCCGGAAGCAGCCCGTTGCTGCCGCGCCGGATAATGGAAATCGCAAGTGGTTTCGGTGAGCGGGTCGCGACCAGACTTCAGCCGGGAATTGATCATCCCGGGGTCTGTTCACTTCAGACAAGGGCCGCGGCAACAACATCCGTAACCAAGCGATATCAACAATGCCGTAGGCCCACGAGGGGCCCGATGAATGTGCTCTCTGAAGAGCGTTTGGTGGTGTATCCACCGATGAAGTTCCGGCACGACGGCAGGAAATTCAGGATCCAGTATCGAGATAGATGTGCGCGGACGGCGGACGACAGGCCGGTTATGGCGCCAATTTCGATGGGTGGCTGCCTTTGCGGCGACTCTATCCCGTCAACACTTCTACCCTAATATGCGTTGTATGTTTTATCAGTCACAATAGCAAGCGCAAAGCCAAGTGTGCCATAATATTGATGGATTCGTCGGTTGAACCGCTGAGGGCAAGCATTTGTGCCTTGAGCGGGCTCGCGGCGGCGGAGAGGCGGAGCAGCCTCAACTGGGGTGCTATCTATAATATTCTCTATTTTAGGGACATAGGAAATTGTTTTGGGAAATACGGGATGCGGTTGGAGAAGTTGCGGCCAGGCGGCTCAGCAAGGCGGGGGCGGCGTTCGCGGTCGCACTGGTCGCGTTCACTGCGCCAACCTTTGTGGGCAGCGCGGCTGCGGGCGACGCCATTCTTGCCTTCGGGGCGCGGATCGCCGGTGACGACGCGCGCACCCGGATCGTGATCGACCTCGACCGCACACCACAGTTTTCGGTCCATTATCTTGCCAATCCGACGCGGGTTGTTGTCGATCTGCCGGCGACGGCCTTCGGCTTTCCCGCGAAGGATCTGGAGGCGCGCGGGCTCTTCAGCGATATCCGCTATGGCACCATGGACGAAGACAGCGCCCGTATCGTGCTCACGGCGACCAAGCCGGTGAAACTCGTCCTCGCCGAAGTACAGCCGGATGAGGGCGGCAAGGGCCAGCGGCTGGTGCTGGACGCCGAAATGGCGCCCGCGAGCGAATATGCCGAACTCGTCAAGCAGCAGCGTTGGACAGCCGAGGATACGGACAACAATGTCGGTCCGGTCGTGCCCTTGGAAAAGAATTCGAACTTCCTGATCGCCGTCGACGCCGGCCACGGCGGCATCGATACCGGTGCGGTCGCCAGCGATGGCTCGACGCCGGAAAAGGACATTACGCTTGCCTTCGCCAAGGCCTTGGCCGATCGCCTCAATCGCGAACCCGGCATCAAGGCGTTTCTCACCCGCGACAAGGATGAGTACCTGTCGCTGTCGCAACGCGTGACGGTCGCCCGGCAGAATCAGGCCTCGCTGTTCATCTCGCTGCATGCGGACACGTTGAAGCAGAAGGATATCCGCGGCTCCACCGTCTACACGATCTCGGACCGCGCCTCCGACAAACTTGCCGCCGATCTTGCCGACCGGGAAAACAACTCCGACAAGATCGCCGGTGCCGAAACACAGGCTGCGCCAGCGGCGGTGACCGACATCCTGATGGACCTCACGCGGCGCGAGACCCAGGCCTTTTCGATATCGTTGGCACAGGATGTGCTGAACTCGTTCAACGGGCAGATCTCGATGATCAACAATCCGCATCGCCATGCCGGTTTCCAGGTGCTGCGTGCGCCGGACGTTCCCTCGATCCTGCTGGAACTCGGTTTCCTGTCGAACAAGGAAGACGAAAAGCTGCTGCTGGATGAAAAATGGCGCGAGAAGATGGTCGACCGGCTGACGGAGGCGGTAAGACAATATCGTATTTCCACCGTCGCCAATGGAGGCTAGACTTCCCATGGCGGGGCATTGCGTGTCTTCCAGGTGACAACGGTGCCTTGGTGGGGCGCCAACGCTGTCTTTTACGGCGTCGAAGCCCTATTTTGCTCACAATCCCGCCGTTACAGCAGGGTATGGTACCGGGAGGTTGGTGAGGGGTGTTGATTTTCGCCGCCGTCTTGCAAAGCGCTCCGGAGCGTGCAAAACGCCCAGGGGTCCCAGTGCATGGAACAAGAGGCATAGCGGTAAGCGTCATATGGTCAGACTGATTGGATATTTCTTTGCGCTCAGCTGCGTCCTGTTCCTTGGCGCCGCCGGGGTCGCTGCCGTCTATCTGACGATCGTCAGCAAGGACCTTCCCGACTACGAAGTGCTTGCGAACTATGCACCGCCGGTGACCACGCGCGTCCATGCCGGCAACGGTGCGCTGATGGCGGAATATGCGCGCGAGCGGCGCCTGTTCCTGCCGATCCAGGCCATTCCCGATCGCCTCAAGGCGGCGTTCCTTTCGGCGGAAGACAAGAATTTCTATAATCACCCCGGCGTCGATCCCGGCGGCATGATGCGCGCCATTCTCGTCAATCTGCAGAATTTCGGTTCCGGCCGCCGGCCCGTCGGCGCCTCGACGATCACCCAGCAGGTCGCCAAGAATTTCCTGCTGTCGTCCGACCAGACGATCGACCGCAAGCTCAAGGAAGCGATCCTTTCGTTCCGCATCGAGCAGACTTACAGCAAGGACAAGATCCTCGAGCTTTATCTCAACGAGATCTATTTCGGACTGAACGCCTACGGTATCGCGGGCGCGGCGCTCACTTACTTCGACAAGTCGGTCACTGATCTTACGATTGCGGAATCGGCCTATCTCGCCTCGCTTCCCAAGGGACCCTCCAACTACAATCCCTTCCGTCACGCCGAGGCCGCCATCGCTCGCCGCAACTGGGTGATCGACCGCATGGTCGAAAACGGCTACGTGTCGCAGGCCGACGGCGATGAAGCCAAGCGCCAGCCGCTCGGCGTAACTGGCCGCAGAAACGGCTCGGCCGTTTTCGCCTCGGAATTTTTCTCCGAAGAAGTACGCCGCCAGATCATCGATAAGTACGGCGACAAGACGCTTTATGAAGGCGGCCTGTCGGTTCGCACCTCGCTCGATCCGCAGCTTCAGGTCGAGGCGCGCCGCGCGCTGCAGAACGGTCTCGTCACCTACGACGAGCGCCGCGGCTTCCATGGCCCCGTCAAGCAGATCGCTACCGCCCAGGATTGGGGCACGGAACTCGCGAAGGTTCCGTCGCTCAGCGACGTACCCGAATGGCAGCTGGCCGTCGTGCTCGCGGTTTCCGACAACAACGTCGACATCGGCCTGCAGCCGGACGTGGATGGCGGCGGCAAGGTGGCGACTGAGCGTGACCGCGGCACCATCGCCGCCGAGGACATGCGCTGGGCCTACCGTTGGGCCGATGGTAGCCGCAAGACGGCCAAGTCGCCAGCGGGCGTGCTGTCGCAAGGCGACGTGATCTATGTCGAAAAGCTCGGCGACGGCGGCAAGTTCCGCCTGCGCCAGCCGCCGAAGGTGCAGGGCGGCCTGGTGGCCATGGATCCGAACACCGGCCGCGTGCTGGCGATGGTTGGCGGCTTCTCCTACGCCCAATCCGAATTCAATCGCGCCACCCAGGCGATGCGCCAGCCCGGCTCCTCCTTCAAGCCTTTCGTCTACGCCGCGGCGATGGACAACGGCTATACACCGGCCTCGGTCATTCTCGACGATCCGATCGAGCTGCCGATGGGCAACGGCCAGATCTGGCGCCCGGAAAACTACGAAGGCGAGGGCGGTGGCGCCCATACGCTGCGCTTTGCCATCGAGCACTCGCGCAATCTCATGACGGTGCGGCTTGCAAACGACATGGGCATGAACCTCGTCGCCGAATATGCCGAGCATTTCGGTATCTACGACAAGATGATGCCGGTACTGGCGATGTCGCTCGGTGCTGGCGAGACGACCGTGCTGCGAATGGTGTCGGCCTATTCCGTCATCGCCAACGGCGGCAAGCAGATCAAGCCGACCCTGGTCGACCGCATCCAGGACCGCTACGGCAAGACGATCTTCAAGCATGAGGAGCGGGTCTGCGAGACCTGCAATGCCACCGACTGGGAGAACCAGGACGAACCCAACGTGCTCGACAACCGCGAACAGGTTCTCGATCCGATGACCGCCTACCAGGTGACGTCGATGATGCAGGGCGTGATCATCCGCGGCACCGCCGCCGGCAAGATCAAGCTCGAAAGCGATGTTGCCGGTAAGACCGGCACGACCAACGACGAAAAGGATGCCTGGTTCGTAGGCTATACGCCGAGCCTCGTCGCCGGCCTCTACATTGGTTTCGATTCGCCCGCCACGCTCGGCCGCGGCTCGACCGGCGGCGCGATCGCAGCGCCGATCTTCAACGACTTCATGCAGGCCGCGACCAAGGGCGAGGCGGCGGAGAAGTTCGTCGTGCCGCCCGGCATGAACATGATCTCCGTCAACCGCCGCACCGGCATGGGCGCGGTGGAAGGCGATCCGGACGCGATCATGGAAGCGTTCAAGCCCGGCACTGGCCCTGCCGAGACCTTCTCGGTCATCGGTGGCTCTGAGGTTCAGGTAGCGCCTGAGGAAATCTTGCGCACCTCGCCGCAGGCCAACCAGGCAGTGCAGTCCGGCGCAGGCGGCCTCTTCTGATCCAGCGATCTTTTCAGGCAGGCGGCGGCTTTACATCCGTTGCCCGCCTATCTATGTCACGGGCAATCTTTCTTCATCAAAGCATCGGGATAAAGAAGCAAGCAAATGCGAGCGGAAATCGAGAACGTAGTCGACGAAACCAAGCAGGCCATAAGCCTGCTGAGGAGGCATCTTTGACTGGGATCAGGCGGTAAGACGACTGGACTGGTTGAACAACAAGGCAGAGGATCCAACCCTCTGGAACGATGCTACCGAAGCGCAGAAGCTGATGCGCGAGCGCCAGCAGCTGGATGACGGCATCAACGGCGTTCGCGCGCTGGAACGGCAGCTCACCGACAACATCGAACTCATCGAGATGGGCGAGGAAGAGGGCGACGCCGAGATCGTCAAGGAAGCCGAAGAGGCGCTGAAGGCGCTGAAGGCCGAAGCCGCCCGTCGGCAGGTCGAGGCGATGCTTTCGGGTGAGGCCGACAGCAACGATAGCTATCTCGAAGTGCATTCAGGCGCGGGCGGCACGGAAAGCCAGGATTGGGCCAACATGCTTTTGCGCATGTATACCCGCTGGGCCGAACGCCAACGCTTCAAGGTCGAACTGCTCGAAGTTCACGACGGCGAAGAGGCCGGCATCAAGTCGGCAACGCTGCTCGTCAAGGGCCACAACGCCTATGGCTGGCTGAAGACCGAATCGGGCGTACATCGCCTGGTTCGCATATCGCCCTATGACAGCAATGCGCGGCGTCACACCTCGTTCTCCTCGATCTGGGTCTATCCCGTGGTCGACGATTCGATCCAGATCGAGATCAACGAAAGCGATTGCCGCATCGATACCTATCGCTCGTCCGGCGCGGGCGGCCAGCACGTCAACACCACTGACTCGGCCGTGCGCATCACGCACATTCCGACCGGCATTGTCGTGCAATGCCAGCAGGAGCGCTCGCAGCACAAGAACCGCGCCAAGGCTTGGGACATGCTGCGCTCCCGCATGTACGAAGCCGAGTTGATGAAGCGGGAAGAGGCTGCCAACGCGGAAGCGGCATCGAAAACCGATATTGGCTGGGGACACCAGATCCGCTCCTACGTCCTCCAGCCCTACCAGCTGGTCAAAGACCTGCGCACCGGCGTTGCGAGCACGGCTCCAGGCGACGTGCTGGACGGCGAACTCAACGAGTTCATGGAAGCCGCCCTTGCCCACCGCATCAGCGGTGCCGCCGACGCGGTCGTCGACGACGTCGACTGAGGCGTGCGCCTTTGACGTTTTCCGCTCGCAGCGTCCCGTTGCGGGCGGTTTTGCGTTTCGGGGTGGGCGAATGGCGTCCTAGATGTTTAGTCCCGGCATTCGATGGGTTGGATCGAACTTGAATCGTTCTGGCTCTTTTGTCCAGCATTTGCAGATGTATTCGTAAGGTGTGAGACCTTTGAGGGTCTTGAGGCGACGACCGAAGTTGTAGGCGGTGATGAAGTCAGCAAGGTGCTGGCGAAGCTGATCATGGCTCTCATAATAATAGCGTTTGACTGTCGCATCCTTGATGGTGCGGTTCATTCGTTCGACCTGGCCATTGGTCCACGGATGTTTCGGCTTGGTCGTTCGGTGTTCGATATCGGTCTTGGCGCAAGTATATTCGAAGGCATGTGCCCAGAATTTTTCGCCGTTTGCGATCGCTTCCTTGATGAGCGGAACGGCCGAACCACCAGCCCCCGGGGTGGTGAACTGGATGCCATTGTCGGTAAGAACGGTATGGATCTTGTATGGGACAGCGGCGATCAGGCGTAGGAGAAACTCTCTGGAAACGGCCGTCGGCGCCTTCTCGTGCAGTTCGACGAAGGCAAACTTCGATGTGCGGTCGATGGCGACGAACATGTACAGCTTGCCCTGTTCGGTGCGCACTTCGGCAATATCGATATGGAAGTAGCCGAGCGGATAGGCTTTGAACTTCTGGCGAGCGGGCTTGTCGCCTTCGACATCGGCAAGCTTGGAAATGCCATGGCGCTGGAGGCACCGATGCAGTGACGATCGCGTCAGGTGCGGAATGGTTGGCTGCAGCGCATAGAGGCAATCGTCGAGAGGCAACAAGGTATAGCGCCGGAAGGCAACGATCACCGCTTCCTCCTCGATCGACAGAACCGTCGACCTCGGTTCTTTCGGACCGGTCGCCAAATCGGTCGTCGAAGTCCGCTTCCTCCATTTGGCGACGGTCTTCTGGTTGATCCCATACCGCTTCGCAAGAACCCTCAGGCTCGCTTGACTATTTTGTATTGCTCGACGGATCGCCTCTGTCGTCGTGGCGCTCCCGTGTAGAATTTGTCCCATAGCGAATCTCTCCAGCCTTGTGAGATAATTGCACCATCAAAATCTGGGATCAAACAYCTAGCGCAAGGAAAAGTGTGACGCGGTTCCGTCCGTAGTTGCGCAAACAAACCGATAGCAAATGAAAACCGGCGCGGTCATACCGCGCCGGCTTTGGTCTTCCAACGAGATCGATGACGATCAGTCGATATTGAACACCATCGGCTTTGCCTGACGAATCGCCGGGTGAGCCGTCAGCTTGGCAAGAACGTCGTCGCCGACCGGTCCGTCGACGTAAAGAAGAGCGATCGCATCGCCACCTTGCTTGTCACGGCCGAGCTGGAAGTTCGCGATGTTGACGTTGGCCGCACCGAGCGTCGTCCCGATGAAGCCGATCATGCCCGGCACGTCCGTATTGGTGAGGTAGATCATGTGGCTCCCGACGTCGGCGTCGAGGTTGATGCCCTTGATCTGGATGAAACGCGGCTTGCCGTCGGAGAAGACGGTACCCGCGACCGATCGCGTCATCGAACCCGTCGTCACCGTCAGCTTGATATAGCCGTCGAAGACCCCCGACTTGTCGCGCTTGACCTCGGAGAGGATGATCCCCTTTTCCTTGATCATGATCGGCGCCGAAACCATGTTGACGTCGGAAACCTGGCTGCGGATGAGACCGGCCAGCAGTGCGCTCGTCAGCGCCTTGGTGTTCATGCCGGCGGTGATGCCGTCAAAGAGGATCTCGATTTCCTTGATCGGCTCTTCGGTCACCTGGCCGACGAAGGCGCCGAGAACATCGGCAAGGCGAATGAACGGCTTCAGGATCGGCGCTTCTTCCGCGGTGATCGACGGCATGTTGATGGCGTTGGAAACGGCTCCCTTCATCAGGTAGTCCGACATCTGTTCGGCCACCTGGAGAGCGACGTTCTCCTGAGCCTCCGTCGTGGAGGCGCCGAGATGCGGCGTGCACACGACGTTCGGCAGGCCGAAGAGCGGGCTTTCCTTGGCTGGCTCCACCTCGAAGACGTCGAATGCGGCACCGGCGACGTGGCCGGACTTGATCGCTTCGGCAAGCGCTGCCTCATCGACGAGACCACCACGGGCGCAGTTGATGATGCGCACGCCGGGCTTGGTCTTCGCCAGCGCTTCCTTGTTGAGAATGCCACGGGTCTTGTCCGTCATCGGCACGTGCAGGGTAATGAAGTCGGCCTTGGCGAGCAACTCGTCGAGCTCGACCTTGGTGACGCCCATTTCCTCGGCGCGCTCCTTCGAGAGGAACGGGTCATAGGCAAGCACGTGCATCTTCAGGCCGATCGCGCGCGAGCAGACGATGGAGCCGATATTGCCGGCGCCGATGACGCCGAGCGTCTTGCCGGTGATTTCGACACCCATGAACTTCGACTTCTCCCACTTGCCGGCCTGCGTGGAGGCATCGGCCTGAGGAAGCTGGCGGGCGACCGCGAACATCAGCGCGATGGCGTGTTCGGCCGTCGTGATCGAGTTGCCGAAGGGCGTGTTCATGACGATGATGCCGCGGCGCGACGCAGCGGGGATGTCGACATTGTCGACACCGATGCCGGCGCGGCCGATGACCTTGAGGTTGGTGGCAGCGGCAATCAGCTTTTCCGTTGCCTTGGTGGCGGAGCGGATGGCGAGACCGTCATAGTTGCCGATGATTTCGGCTAGCTTGTCCTTGTCCTTGCCGAGCTGCGGCTGGAAATCGACTTCGACGCCGCGATCGCGGAAGATCTGGACGGCGGTTTCCGACAGTTCGTCGGATACGAGAACGCGAGGTGCCATTGGGGGCTTCCTTCAAAGAGTTCAGCGATGGATGAAATCAGGGATGCGAAGGCTCCGCTTCGAAAGCGGAGCCGGATGCGGTGACGTCAGGCCGCGGCCTGGGAGAGCGTTGCCTTCTGGGTCTCGAAGGCCCAGGACAGCCAGGGCATGAGCTTGACCATGTCGGCGGTTTCGATCGTCGCGCCGGCCCATATGCGCAGGCCGGACGGCGCGTCGCGGTAGTGCCCGATGTCGTAGGCGACGCCTTCCTTTTCGAGCAGGCCGACGACGCCCTTGGCGAAGTTGGCCTGGCCGTCAGCGTCGAGCGCCAGTACGTCCTTGTCGACGATCTTCAGGCAGACCGAGGTGTTGGAGGCGGTTTCCGGCTTCACGGCCAGATTGGCGATCCAGCCATTGGCGGCGACGAAATCGGCGATGACCTTCGCGTTCGCATCGGCGCGGCCCATCAGGCCCTTGAGGCCGCCGACCTCCTTCGCCCAAAGCAGCGCATCGAGGTAATCTTCAACGCAAAGCATGGAGGGCGTGTTGATCGTTTCGCCCGCGAAAATGCCCTCGGAGAGCTTGCCGCCGGACGTCAGGCGGAAGATCTTCGGCAGCGGCCAGGCCGGCGTGTAGGTCAAGAGGCGTTCAACAGCGCGGGGGCTGAGGATGATGACGCCATGCGCGCCCTCGCCGCCGAGAACCTTCTGCCAGGAGAAGGTAACGACATCGAGCTTGGCGAAATCCAGGTTCTGCGCGAAAGCGGCCGAGGTGGCGTCGCAGATCGTTAGACCCTTGCGGTCGGCAGGGATGAAATCCGCGTTCGGAACTCGGACGCCGGAGGTGGTGCCGTTCCAGGTGAAGACCACGTCGCGGTCGAAATCGACGGCGGAAAGGTCGGGCAGTTCGCCGTAGTCGGCTTCGAGCTTGCGGGCGTCCTTGAGCTTCAGCTGCTTGACGACGTCGGTGACCCAGCCAGCACCGAAGCTTTCCCAGGCGAGCAAATCGACGCCGCGTTCGCCGAGCAGCGACCAGAGCGCCATTTCGACGGCGCCGGTATCGGAGGCCGGAACGATGCCGATGCGGTAATCCGCCGGCACTTCCAGAATTTCGCGGGTAAGGTCGATGGCCTGCTTCAGCTTCGTCTTGCCGATCTTCGCGCGGTGCGAACGGCCAAGAGCCGCGTCGGAAAGAGCATCGAGCGTCCAACCGGGGCGCTTCGAGCAGGGGCCAGAAGAGAAATGGGTATTTTGCGGACGTACGTCCGGCTTTGCGGTCTTCGCCATGTGCTATCCTTCCAGATAGATAGCTCCTCGTTGGGGAGGAGTGTCCCGCCGCCGTGGTTATAGGGCGAGCGGATCGAAGTCAAGTTGGCGAGGTCGCAGAAGGATAAATTATTGGCGCAGCCGCGACGCCAAGTCGCAGGCTTGCGGGCTCTCTACCAGGTCAGAACGCGCAGGCCCACGCGGATCTCGTGGCGGTCGAGCGAACCACTGCGACCGCTGGCGCCCACCGTCCCCTCGGCGTCGGAGAAATTGAACATGCCGCCGCCGGCGACGTGGCTATAGCGGTAGCCGACATCAAGCTTGACGTTCGGCGCGACATCGTAGGCAACGCCGGCCATCAGCGCATAGGTCGCCCGCCAGTCGTTCACGCCACCGTAGCGCCCCGATGAAGACGAAGCGTCCGCACAGCTCGCGGCACCGGCAACGCAACTGGAGACCGCGGTGAAATCGTCCCAGTGCACTCGCGTGGCGCCGAAGCCGGCGCCGACATAGGGCGTGAAGCCCGCAAACGTTCCGAGATCGACATAGCCGTTCAGCATCAGGCTTGCGCCAGTGAACGATGCCGATCCCCTGGAGCTGCAGCCGGTACCCACGGCACCGCCGGCGCAGGGGCCGGCACTTGCAAAGCTGCCGTCGAAATCGCCGCGAAACAGCTCGCCGGTCAGGTCGGCGCGCACAAGGTCTGTGAACTGATAGCCGATGCCGAAATCGCCGGAGAATTTGTCGTCGAACCGAGTCTGATCGAAACCGTCCTGCGTATAGCCGCCCGTCGAAGCATCGTAGGTGCGAACGGTCGCGCCGCTGTCGCCAGTGTGAACCGCATAACCGACGTCGCCGCGCACGTACCAGCCGCGCGCTTCCTTGACGCTGACCTCTTTCAACGTCACTTCGGGCGGCAAGCTGTCGGCCGCCCACGCAGCACCAGCCAGCATGGCCGCCATCGCTGCTCCTGCCGCCAAAGCCGTAGAACGGATCATCGCCTGCCTTCCCGTCTCCGGGCGTCAAGGCCCGAATTTCCGCCTGGCCGTGATACATCGTTCGACACCGGTCTCACCTTTCGACCCGCGCCGACGTTCACCTGCGGCCATTTTCGTTTCGTTAACCATAGGGAGGTCATGGTTAATGAAGCTTTAAGGAAAGTACCCTTCTTCGAGACGCGAGAAGAAAAGACAAAGCCGCCCGGCAGGGTGCGGGCGGCTTTGCTGGAGGTCTGAACTGGGTCTGATGTGGCTTACTTGTAGACCGGAATATCCGCCGGCGGCATGTAGGCCGCGGACTGGCAGCCTCCGAACACGTAACGGGCGCCGAGGCGTGCTTCGTGAATGTTGATGCCCTTGTCGTAGCCCGGGCCGCCTGCGAGTGCATATTCGAACATGTCGCCGCCCTCGATATGGCGGTAACGATAGCCGACATCGGCCTTGAGGTTGCAGGTGAGATCGATCGAGGTACCGGCCATCAGGGCATAGGTGAAGCGCCAGCTGCCACGACCGCGGTGAACGTCTTCCGGATCGCAGGACGAGGGATCGGCGACCGAGCAGTTCGTGTCGTGCAGATCCTTCCACTTGACGTGGGTGCCGCCGATACCGGCGCCGACATAGGGCGTGAAGGCGCCGAAGGTGCCAAGATCAACATAGGCGTTGGCAAGCAGACTGAAGGCCGTCAGCGAAGCCGTGTCTCGCGAGAACGCCGGGACGGAGGTAAAGCCCGGGCCGCACGATCCGCACATGCCGCTCGTCGAGCCGTTGAAGTTCGACTTGAACAGGTAGTCGAGCGTCAGGTCGGTGCGCAGATAGTTGTTGATCTGGTAACCGACGCCGCCGCCGAGCGTGAAATTGTCGTCCAGCGCGGACTTCTGAAAATCGACGTAGTCGGAATTCGAGCCCTGGAAATAGCTGGCGCCGCGAAGGTTCGTAAAGGCATAGCCGACATCGCCGCGAAGATACCATCCGCTCGACTGGCTGACGACGACTTCCGCCGGCGGCGCCACGGGCTGCGGTGGGGCGGGCTGGTACGGCTGGGCAAATACTATCGACGTCGTCGCGAGGATAGCGGCGATGGCGCCGAATGCACTTCTCATCATAATCCAAACTCCAATATCGCTATCGCCGGCCGCGTCGCGGCCCGACCTCCGAAGATGCCTTGGATTAATGAATGGTAGTGGTTAAAACGTAATTAAGTACAATTGTTTATAACGTTTTTCTACCGCTCGGTAACGTTAACTTGACCTAAAGACAGGCTATGCGGGTCTTGTACGCTATAGGATCAAAAAGCCGCACCTCCCCCACGGCTCGCAACCCCATGAACGGCGCGAGAAAAACGTTAAGAGTCCCATGCAATATCGCAGGCTTTCTCATCCTCGCACATCGCCGATGCGATAGTCTCACATCGGCGATGAGCGAGGTCGGTGGGCCAAAACCTTGTGATTCATGCAAAAAAGCCAACCTTCTCAGGCGAACCCTAATACGCACATTTAATATATCTGCGTCATTGCATGGGAGTTTGGATAGGGATTAATCCCTAAATTATCATGACATGAAGCAAGCCCGGTAATAAACTGCCGCGCGATTGGGTTGCAAAAATCCTGGGGGCGACACGTGTCTACCGATACAGGAATGAAGCGTCGTGGTGCACGCACCGCGCCAACTGTGGTCGTCATCGAACATCATACGCTTGCACGCACAGCCATCGTAAGATTTCTCGAAAACGAACTGACGGGCTGGAATATCGTCGACATGGCCTGCACCGAGAGTCTCGAAGGAGCTCAGCTGCAGGACGTGCGCCTGATTGCGCTGGATTTGGCGTGCAAGAGCGTCGGATGCCCGAGCGTCCACGAGGACCTGACGCGGATCGCGCAACTTTTCCCGAATGCGCCGATCGCGCTTTTGTCGAATACCGACGATATTCCCATGGCCTCGCAGGCGCTGCGGATGGGCGTGAAGGGCTTCTTCACGACGACGCTGCCGATCGAGATCGCGATTGCCGGGCTGCGCCTGGTTCTTGCCGGAGGGGTATTTTGCCCGCATCCGTTCGGAGAGCTCATCGAGGTTTCGCGCGAGCCGCCAAAGCCCGCCGACGAGGAGCGGCCGATCACCAGCGCCCGCATGCAGTATCTGTCGATCGCCGACTTCACGCCGCGCGAAGCCGACGTGCTGGCGCAGTTGCAGAGCGGTTGCTCCAACAAGGTGATTGCCGGCAAGCTCAATCTATCCGGTCATACGGTGAAAATGCATTTGCAGCACATCATGCGCAAATTGCAGGTGCAGAATCGCACCGAAGTGGTCGCCCGGCTTGGTCATCAGTTGTCCAACGGCCATGACATAGCCGCCGAATAGGCTATGCGCTGCCCCTTGATGTCGTCTTCTCCAGCATTTCGCTGAGGGTGGCGGCTGTCAGCATGGCTTCGGCCAGAAGCTTCTTGAGTTTCTGATTCTCCTGCTCCAGCGCCTTCAGACGCCTGGAGTCGAAGCCAACGTTCTTGAACTGCAGAGATTGCCAGCGGTAAAATGTCGGTTCGCTAATGCCGTGCCTGTGACAGACATCCGCCACGGTCACGCCGCCCTGGTGTTCCTTCAGGATATCCACGATTTCTTCGTCGTTGAATTTTCTTTTGCCCATCACTGCGTTCCTTCGACGGAAGCAAGCCGGCGATCCGATTTGTTGCGAAGGAATGCGCGCGCAAAGACCTTTTTTTATCGCGCGTTCCGAGCAGCGGGCCCCGACCTGCTGTACTGCGCCGCACCCACATGGACGCGCAAAGAGTCGCAGTAACACTATGAATTTGCGCACAATCCGTTTGTTAAATCGATTCCGATTTAAGGGGTATGCGCTTAGTCCTCACGGAACGCCCGGTTGAAACTGTCGAGAAGAGGTCTGATCGCGTAAAACGCTACACTGCTCTTGCCTGTTTCGATCAATGTCTGGGCTGGCATGCCCGGAACCAATTCGACATTTTTCAATTTTGGTAGGCGCTCATCGATAACGCGGATGGTCGCCGCATAATAAGGCTGCCCGGTCTGTTTATCGACGAGACGATCCGCTGAAACATATTCCACGATGCCCATCAGCAGCGGCACCCGGCGCTGGTTATAGGGAATGAGATGGACCTGCGCATTGAGGCCGGAATGCACGAGATTGATATCCTCCGGCCGTACATGCGCGGACACGATGAGCCGATCGCGGCGCGGCACCAGATCAACGAGCGGTTCGCCCGCGCCGACGATACCGCCGGCGGTATGGATGCGCAGGTCGATGATCGTGCCGTCTTCGGGCGCCCGGATCGAGGTTCTGACAACCTGGTCGGTAAGCGCGCGCAGTCGCTCGCTCAATTGCAGGATCTGGTTTTCCGTCTCGCGCAGTCCTTGCGCGACTTCGTTCATGCGATCGCTTTCAAGCTTGACCAGATAGGCCTGGGACTCGGCTATCTCCTGGGAAGCGCGTGATATCTGCGCCTCGAGCTCGCCGAATTGCCCGTCGAGTTCCGCCTTCTCGCGTCCGAGATTGTATTGTCTGCTCTTTCGTTCCGCGCCCTTGGCGACGAGGCTCATGGCGTTCTCCAGTTCCTGCCTGGAGATTTCCAGCCTCGCCACAACCGCCGCCTTCTGCGCGGACAGACCGATGATCTCCTTCTGGATCTGCCCCATCTTCTCGTGGGTGATCGCGATTTCGGCCTGCATGACCTGGCGGCGCGTCTCAAAGATCTTCTGTTGCCCGATCATAATACCCCGCACCGAGGTATCATGCTCCGCGGCACTCTGAAGATCCGCCGGGAAGGCGATCTGATCGCGCCCGTCCTGTTCGGCTAACATTCGCGCGCGGCTGCTCTCGGCATCCCAGAGCTGGCCTTGAATGCTGTCGCGCTCCGAGCGCGGTTTCGTATCGTCGAGCTTGATGAGTACCTGACCCGAGGTCACGGCATCGCCGTTCTTGACGAGGATCTGGCTGACGATCCCGCCTTCCAGATGCTGGATCGTCTTGCGACTTGTTTCGGGCTCCACGATGCCTGAGGCGATCGCAGCGCTTTTCAGCGGCGCCAACAGCGACCAGGATCCAAAGCCGAAAACGAAGACGCAGATCAAGAGATTGCCGAACCAGACAACCCCGCGCAGCCGCGGCATCGGCGAGGCCGGCGCGACACCTCGCTGGTCGGGCAGGCCGATCGGCGAAATGGATAGGAGCTTCCTGACCATTCCGGCAGCAACGGGCGGCGGAGCCGATACGCTCTGCAAACGGGCGGTAGCTGTTTCGAGGTTCACGAGGGTCATTGGATCTCCATCCTCTCAGCTCACGCTTCGCTGCGGCGGACGAAGAAAGTTGTCGTAGATTTGCTCGCTTTCCCCGAATGCTTCGACCGTGCCATTGCGAAGGATGGCGATCTTGTTGGTGACGGGGAGGATGCCCATACGATGTGTAATGATGACGACGATCATCCCACGCGCCCGCATCCGCTCGATCGCTTGGAAGAGCATGCGTTCGCCCTCGTAGTCCAGGCTCGAATTCGGGTCGTCGAGCACGACGAGTGCAGGACTTCCATAGGCGGCTCTTGCAAGTCCCAACTGCTGGCGCTGCGCGCGCAATAGCAATGCGCCGCCCTCGCCTATGTCGGTCTCGTAGCCTTGCGGCAGCCGCATGATCGCGTCGTGCAGCCCGACGAGCTTCGCCGCTTCGATTGCCTTGCCCGGATCTTCGCCGTCCAAGCGCCCGATGACGTCCTTGATCGCGCCGCCGAAGAGTTCGATATCCTGCGGCAGATAGCCGACATGGCGCGCCCCGCCGCAAAGACGCAGCGCCGATATATCGACCCCTCCGAGAAGCGCGCAGCCATTCGACGCCTCCAATACCCCAGCCATGATCCGCCCGAGCGTCGACTTTCCGGCCCCCGAGGGCCCGATGACGGCGACGCAGTCGCCCGGCAGTAGCCGCATGCTCACGCCTCTCAATATGGGGCGGGCGGCGAAGGGCAGCGTGTAGCCGATATTGTCGAGCACGATGCCGCTCGGTTCCGGAACCGGCACCATCCGATCATCCGCATCCGATGCGACGGCAGCCAGCATGCCGTTCAGCCGATGGAAAGCCTTGCGAGCGTAGGCGAATGCCCGCCACGCGCCGATGGCGCCTTCGACCGGCGCGAGGCCGCGGCCAAGCAGCAGGCTTGCAACGAAGATGATGCCGGGGCTGCTGCCATATTCCAGCACCAGCCAGGTGGCGGCGCCCATGACGAGGATCTGCGTCAGCGTCCGGATGGACTTAGAAAAGCCGAGAATGATCTCGGTGCGATGCATGGCGCTGTCCTGCGCCTTGCGCGCCACCTCGGCGTCGCGATAAACGACCTGTGCTGCGCCGTCCTGCATGCCCATGGCGCGGATGACCGAAAGGTATTTCAGCGCCGTTCCGAAACGGAAGTAACTGCGGGATAGGGCGGCGTTCGCCGTCGCAAGCGGCCTGCGGGTCGCAATCTCGGTTGCAAGCGCAAGCAGCAGCAGCGCCAAGGCGCTCAAGACGCCGACCGCGCCCAGCAGTGGATGCACCATGAACAGCAGGAGCAGGAATAGTGGCGCCCAGGGAATGTCGAAGATCAGTGCGCTTGCAGGGGAATCGAGAAACTGGCGCAAGGTCGCCAGGTCCCTGTAGCATTCGCTCGCCGCAACCGGGTCGGCGCGCGCCGCATACTCGAACGAGGCGGTGAGAACGCACGGCCGCAGGCGATGGTCCAGCCAGCTGCCAATACGAGAAAGCGCGGCTCGCCTGACGATGTCGAGGAGAGATCCTACAACCACCGCGACTGCGATGACCAGCGTCAGCATCAGCAGCGTGTCGGCGCTCCGGCTCGACAGCACACGGTCGTAGATCTGCAGAAGATAAATGGAGGGAGCGAGAAGGAAAAGGTTGTAGCCGCAGCTATAGAGAAAGACCAAGCCGAATGCCCCGGCGCAGGCCCGAAGGGCCACCACCAGATGCGTCGGGGAGCGTTGAGCGTGCGTCAAAGTGGTCGTCATTATCAGGTCTCACGGCTCATTCGATACTGACTGATAGGCTCGATGCACCCGCCCGAAACTGAAGGATCGCCAAAATGGCGATCCCTTTGGCCCAGATCCGTGCGTCTTCGATATCAAGATCCGATATGGCTGAGATCGATATGACCGTGGTCGAGGTCGAAATTCGAGAGCGTGTTCGTTACCGACGTCAGATCGTTATGAGTGTCGGTTGGTATGTGGATCGTGGTGGGAGTAACGGCACCACCGACTGCGTAGTTGCCGTTGCCGCCATTGCCGCCCATGCCAGCGAGGATCGTGCCACTCTGGTTGGCCAATACATCATTGACCTGGTAGCCGGTCGTATCGGCGTGCACGTTGGCGGTGTCGCCGCCGCTTGCGTTGTTCTGGCTACCATTGGAGGTCGCCGCGCCGCCGGGGCCGCCCGAACCAGTGTTGGAGATGTAGGCCAGGAAGCCTTCCTTCGCCTGAGCGAAGCCGCCGTTGCCGCCACCGCCTGCATCCCAGTCGGCGCCTTGCCAGACGTGGTCACCATTGTGCAGATGGGTTTCAGCACCGCTGACCGACTGCGCATTGGCGGCCGTAACAACCGGATTGTAGCT
This sequence comes from Rhizobium sp. RAF56, assembly GCF_052113965.1. Lineage (NCBI taxonomy): Bacteria > Pseudomonadati > Pseudomonadota > Alphaproteobacteria > Hyphomicrobiales > Rhizobiaceae > Rhizobium > Rhizobium sp. RAF56. Next base: position 111,710 of record NZ_JBFRDU010000006.1, on the reverse strand, counting down.
AATATCCCCGTGGTTGTAGCCGTTGCCGCCGTTACCGGCACTGGCGTCGCCACCGTTGACATGGTCGAGATTGATTAGGTCAGATGCTTGCGGGATAGGCATAATGTCAGCTCCTCTTACATTTCGTCCGTGTTCCTTCACGGCCGGCACCCAGCATCCATCGCCAGGCAAGATAACTACCCTGAAACACTGCGCGCGATTGCACCCGTGAACTAGCTAGATATTCGGGGATGGCCCTTTGGGTGGGGTATGGGTAGCAGTGGCGAACGTTGCGTAAATGGACAAACGGTTACATCCAGGCGCCGTCGCGTCTTCGACCGTCTCAAACAACAATGCGGGTATGGTATCCGCCTTCGCATGCGACAGGCAGCTTAAGAACAGGCAGAAGAACGCTTCCGTATTCGCAAGAAAACGGAAGCGTTCCAGGTTTCTAGACGTGGAGCGAATGGAGAATGTCGTCTACCAGGGCCGAATGGGCGCCGGTCAGATTGCCCTCGCCGCCCGAACCGCCAATACCTGCCATTTGCAGCGTGTGCTGGTCGGTGAGCACATGGTCGATCTGGTCGGCATCCGCCCCGCCTCCAACTGCAATGTTGATCGGGTGGAAATAGGCGACGCTGACGTCGCTGAGGTTGCCGTTGGCGTAGCCGTGCCCACCGCCGCCGGAAACGCCGCTGCCGGTAAATATCGTGTCGGAGGAGAGGTTGAAGCCGCCGCCGTTGCCGCCGATGCCGGCGATCTGCACGCCGCCCTGCTCGAAGATCGCATTGTTCGTCTGATGAGCCTCGGCCGATCCACCTGCCGCCCCGATCGCGATGTTGATCGGTGAGAAGATCGCTACGTTAACGTCGAGCATACTTCCGAGGAAATAGCCGTTGCCGCCGTGTCCGGCGTAGGCGTCTCCGTTCATGATGAGGGACGTTGCGGGACTGACAGAGCCGCCAAAGCCCGCAAGATTGTGATCCCCACCGTCGCCGCCCATGCCGGCGACCTGCGTCGCGCCCTGCATGAAGAAGGCATTGTTGGTCTGATCCGCCACGGCCGAAGAGCCATGCCCAACGGCGACTGCCGTATTGACGGGCGCAAACACCCCAACGTCCGCGCTGACCATGCCGCCTACGAAATAACCGTTGCCGCCGCTGCCGGCATGCGTTTCACCATCGCCGCCGCCGAGCGCAATGTTGCCAAAACCCCCATTGCCGCCAAGACCAGCCATCTCAGTGGCATGCTGGAGCATCATCGCATCGTTGGTCTGATAAGCTTCGGCCGAAGAATGCGGGCCGGCGATTGCCGCGTTGGACGGCGTGAATATCGCCGTCGGCGTTGCACTGATGAGACCGATGGAAATGCCATCGCCGCCGCTGCCCGCCGAAGTGTGGCTAACGTCGGGCGCGACATCCAACGGCAACCAGGTAGGCACCAGCGCCAAGTGCCCAGCGGCGGAACTGGAGAGAATATTCTGATTGGTGCTCGAGTTCGGCGCTTCTTCCGATGTCGAACGAGTTTCCGTCATCGCCATCTCCGTAAGCCGTCGCACGCATGTCTAAGGAATTGCGCGCGCAGAGCGGCCCGATATCAACTGCCATTGTGACGCCAGGCACGCAAAAAGAAGAGCCTGCAATTCGTCTACATCCATTTGGGGAGGGCGATAGCCATTCGGCTGTCATTGGCGGCAGCGGAATGCTTCAAAAAACACAAAAGGCCGGCGTCCGGCGCCGGCCTTGGGTTTGCACGCCAAAACGATCAGGCGGCCGTGCGGACGTTCGAGATCAATCCGATGAGATCGTTGACGATACGCTCGATCTGGCCGCGATCGTCGCCTTCGGCCATCACGCGGATCAGCGGCTCCGTGCCCGACGGGCGAATGACGAGACGGCCTTTGCGCGAAAGTTCGTTTTCGGCGTCCGCGATCGCCTGACGCACTTCGATGCTTTCCAGCGGCTTGCCGCCGGAAATGCGAACGTTGCGCAAAAGCTGCGGCACCGGCTCGAACCGCCGGCAGACTTCGCTCACGGGCTTGCCGCTGCGCTTGGCGCAGGCAAGAATCTGCAGCGCGGCCACAAGGCCATCGCCGGTGGTGCCGTAGTCCGAGAGCACGATGTGACCGGACTGCTCGCCGCCGACGTTGAAATTGTGCTGGCGCATATGCTCCACCACGTAACGATCGCCGACCTTGGTGCGGGCCAGTTCCAAGCCCTTGTCGCCGAGGAAGCGTTCGAGGCCGAGATTGGACATGACGGTCGCAACGATGCCGTTGCCGCGCAGCGTCTGGTTTTCCGCCCAGCTTTCGGCGATCACCGCCATCAGCTGGTCGCCATCGATGATGGTGCCGGTCTCGTCAACGATGATCACCCGATCGGCGTCGCCGTCGAGAGCGATGCCGATGTCGGCGCGCACTTCGTCGACCTTCTTCTGCAGGGCGACCGGGCTGGTCGAACCGCAATTGAGGTTGATGTTCGTGCCGTTCGGCTCGTTGCCGATCGTGACGACGTCGGCGCCTAGTTCCCAAAGCACGGCCGGCGCGACCTTGTAGGCAGCGCCATTGGCACAGTCGATCGCAATCCTCAGGCCCTGCAGCGTGACATCACGCGGCAGCGTGCGCTTCGCGTGCTCGATGTAGCGGTCATGAACACCGTCGACGCGCTTGGCGCGGCCGATGTCGTCGGATTTTGCCAGTTGGCCGGTCAGGTCCTGCTCGAGGAGATCCTCGATCTCCGCCTCGATCTCGTCCGACAGCTTGTATCCGTCAGGCCCGAAAAGCTTGATGCCATTGTCTTCGTAAGGGTTGTGAGACGCCGAGATCATGACGCCGATATCGGCGCGCAACGAGCGTGTCAGCATCGCCACTGCCGGCGTCGGGATCGGGCCGAGGACGAAGGCATCGAGCCCCGCGGCAGTGAAGCCCGCAACGAGCGCGTTTTCCAGCATGTAGCCGGAAAGGCGCGTATCCTTGCCGATGACGACGCGGTGACGATGATTGCCGCGGCGGAAGATCGTACCGACTGCAATACCGACACGCATCGCAAGATCCGGTGTCATGGGAAAGACGTTCGATTGCCCCCGAATACCGTCTGTTCCAAAATAGTGACGCTTCATATTTGCTCCTGCCATTGCAGCCCGCCGCGCAAAGCGCGCCTGCCCATCACATCCCCTCGCCGGATAATGGACACCAGGGCCTTACCTTTGCGCGTCCAAAGGATACGCGGGGCAGTATTGCCATATTTCGCCATGACGGGCACGTCAATTACCGAGAAAATCTATCATATCGCGTTACCGTAAAAAAAGACCGGCCCCCGCGAGGCGGGAGCCGGTCCGGCACTTATCAACCATTATTTGACACTGCCCTCGTCAAAACCGGTTCCCGTTTCCGGGTCGTCTGCCTTTACCGCGGCTGGGGTTCAAAGCCGCCTTCGGGCTCATCGCCCTTGGCGCCGACGGAGCCGTCTTTCTTGGCACCGGTCTTCGGTACGGCGGAACCGCGGCTCGGAGGCGTATCGTCGCCCATGTCGCGCGCCGGCTTCTCGCCGCGAATGAGCGCCTTGATCTCTTCGCCCGTCAGCGTCTCGTATTCGAGCAGCCCTTCCGCCAGCGCGACGAACTCGTCGTGCTTCTCGGTGAGGATGTTGCGCGCCTGGGTGTAGGCCTGGTCGATCAGGCGGCGCACCTCGTTGTCGATCGTCTGCGCCGTCGCTTCCGAAACGTTCTTCGACTGCGAGACGGAGTGGCCGAGGAAGACCTCCTGCTGGTTCTCGCCGTAGGCAACCTGGCCGAGTTCGTCGGAGAAGCCCCACTGCGTGACCATGGCGCGGGCAAGCTTGGTCGCCTGCTCGATATCGGAGGAGGCACCGGACGTGATGTTCTCCTTGCCGAAGGTGAGTTCTTCAGCGACGCGGCCGCCCATCATGATGCAGAGGCGCGAGACCATCCACTTGTAGCTCATCGAATAGCGGTCGCCTTCCGGGAGCTGCATGACCATGCCGAGCGCACGGCCGCGCGGAATGATCGTCGCCTTGTGCAACGGATCAGCGACGGCGACGTTGAGCGCGGCGATCGCGTGGCCAGCCTCGTGATAGGCGGTGAGCTTCTTTTCCGCCTCGGTCATGGCCGAAGAGCGGCGCTCGGCGCCCATCATGATCTTGTCCTTGGCGTCCTCGAACTCCTGCATGGTGACGAGCCGCTTGTTGCGGCGCGCCGCCATCAGAGCGGCCTCGTTCACGAGGTTCATCAGGTCGGCACCGGAGAAGCCTGGCGTTCCACGGGCAAGAATCTTGAGATCGACGTTCGGTGCCAACGGCACGTTGCGCGCATGTACCTTCAGGATGCGCTCGCGGCCGACGATGTCCGGGTTCGGCACGACGACCTGGCGGTCGAAACGGCCGGGACGCAGCAGTGCCGGGTCGAGCACGTCGGGACGGTTGGTCGCGGCGATCAGGATGATGCCTTCGTTCGCTTCGAAGCCGTCCATTTCGACCAGCAGCTGGTTCAGCGTCTGCTCGCGTTCGTCGTTGCCACCGCCAAGGCCAGCGCCACGGTGACGGCCGACCGCATCGATTTCATCGATGAAGATGATGCAGGGCGCGTTCTTCTTTGCCTGCTCGAACATGTCGCGGACGCGGCTTGCGCCAACGCCGACGAACATTTCGACGAAATCCGAACCGGAAATGGTGAAGAAGGGCACGTTGGCTTCGCCGGCGATAGCGCGAGCGAGCAGCGTCTTACCGGTGCCGGGAGGGCCGACCAGAAGGACGCCGCGCGGAATGCGTCCGCCGAGACGCTGGAACTTCTGCGGGTCGCGCAGGAATTCGACGATTTCCTCGAGATCCTGCTTGGCCTCGTCGACACCGGCGACGTCATCGAAGGTAACGCGGCCATGCGCCTCCGTCAGGAGCTTCGCCTTGGACTTGCCGAAACCCATCGCGCCGCGCGATCCCCCTTGCATCTGGCGCATGAAGAACAGCCAGACACCGAGGATGAGGAGCATGGGCAGCAGCGTGCCGAGATAGCTGAGGAAGCTGGAAGAACCATCGGTCTCCGGACGGCCGGCGATCGTGACGTTCTTCGTCTGCAGGCGATCAAGCAGGCTCTGGTCTACCACGGGGGCATAGGTCTGGAAGGTCGTTCCGTTTTCAACATAGCTCCCGACCAGGCGATTGCCGGTGACGGTCACGTCGCGCACCCGTCCGGAATCCACTTCGCGCAGGAACTGCGAGTAAGGAATTTCCCGGGAACCTGTCTGTGCCGGCGCAGTCTGGAACATGCTGAACAGGGCAATCAACAACAAGGCGATGATTGCCCACAGAGCGAAATTACGAAAATTAGGGTTCATTGAACTCCCCACATGGAACAGGTCGCCCGCTGGCGCCCGCTTACTTACGGCCTAACATAGGGTTGCACTTAGCCAATGCCAAGGCAAACCACGCCGCCGCATACGTTTTAGGTTCAATAACCCCTCGACGTGGCTAACGAAACCCCGCAAACGACGACTTGTCGAATATTCACGCCCTAGCAAGCCCGCCGGCCGGGCGACGATAAGGCGCCCTTGCGAAAAGGGCCGCCAGACGGTCGGCAAAGGCAAGATCGAACGCGGTCAGAAAACGGTCGAAGGGCGCCAACCGCGGCGTGTATGAGACTTGCCCGCCGCATTCGGCAGGACTGGATCTCGGCGCCGCAGCCCGCGCCCGCGCCACCGCACCTTTCGGCATACCACCCGGCAACGGAAAATCGGCGGCGGACGCGCCGGCCTCGATCAGGATCGCGACGTTGCCGTTGTTGACGACCTCGAAGCGGCCATCCCACACGGCGCCTGAACCGGGTGGCAGAAGCAGCGGCGCTATGCCGCGGCTCTCGCGCATCAGATAGAGACCCTCGCGCCGCAGATCGAAGACCGCGCCCGCGACGGTGCGGCGGTCCGGTCGTCCCTCGGCAAGAAAGTCGAGTACGCGTGCAAGCTGCGCCTGGCCCGGGCCATAAGCCTTTCCGCCGAAGACCGCCGCCAGTTGCGAAAGCGCATAGGCCAGCACCGCGCGGTCGGCGGCAAGGCCCTCGCGGCCGATCACGCAAAGAACGTTTGCGTGGACGGCGACATGGGCGTCGAGCCACTCGGCGGCCTTGGCTGCAAGAAGGGCGCGATGATCACCCTCGTCCTTGAACGCCGTCGCCGGATCGTCCGCCAGTCGCCTGCGCGTGCGCACGCGCTCATAATGCGGATCTTCGTTGCTCGGATCGTCGATCCAGCTTGTCGCCCGGTGCCTCAGATAGGCCCGGATGTCGCCGCGACGGCAATGGAGAAACGGCCGCAGGACCCAAATTCGCCGGTCGAAGAGAACTGCGTCGGCAACCCCCGTCGCCGGCATGCCCTCGCCCATGACGCGCCGCTCGGCGCGCATGGCCAGCGTTTCCTGCTGGTCGTCGAAAGTGTGGGCCGTGACGATGACGTCGGCGCCGATGTCAAAGGCGATATCCGCCAGCAGATCGTAACGTGCCTCGCGTGCGGCAGCCATCAGACCGGCCTTCGGCTTCTCGCCGGCCCATCGACGAATGACATGCCGCACGCCGAGCCGAGCGCATAGCATTTCAACCTCATGCGCCTCGCCGCCGGATTCGGGGCGCAAATCATGGTCGATCGTGGCGGCGGAAAGCGAAATGGCGGACGAAGGCGAGGCCCGTTTCAGCCCTTCTGCAAGGGTCACGAGAAGGCCGGTGGAATCGCTGCCGCCGGAGACCGCGACCAGAATATGGGCGGGCTCGCGAAACGACGCGAGAAAGCGGTCGGCAGCGATCTCGGGTGTCTCGACTGCCACAGCGGCGCCGCGCGAAATCAGCAGGCGAGCCGCTTCTCTTCGCTGGCCACCTTGGTGACGACCGCCTTGGAGGCCTTCGGGTAGCGCTTCGTGACCTCGTGCAGGGTCGCGCATGCGGTGTCCTTGTTGTCGAGCGCGGCAAGCGACATGCCGAGCTTCAGAAGCATTTCCGGCGCCTTTTCCGAGGTGCCGTATTTCTGATGCGCATTCAGGAAGGTCTTGGCGGCATCATTGTACTTGCCCTGCGAATAGAGCGCTTCGCCGAGCCAGAAGTTCGCGTCCGCCGAGCGCGCGCTGCTCGGATAGCTCTGGATATACTGGCGGAACTCCTGTTCGGCGACGTTGTAGTCGCCGGAAAGGACATGGCCGTAGGCCGCCTTGTAGTTGTCGCCTTCGCTGCCGAGCGAGGCGGGCGCGGCCCCCGAGCTGTTGTTAGGCTTGGGATTGGCGGTCGTCCCGACAGCCTTTCCAGCCTGATCGAACTGGATAGAGCCGAGCTGGGATGCCGGCTTGCCAGCGCCGCCCTGATCGGAAGAAGCGCCGCTCGAAGCGTCGCCGCCGGCCGAAGGCGACTGGATGACGTTGGCGACATCGTCTCCCTGGCTGCCGCTGGCGGCAGGCGGAGCAATGTCAGCTTCGCTCTTCTTCATCGAGCCGCCACCGACGGTCGTGGTGCCGCCGCCACCCTTCTTTTCGAGCTGCTGGAAGCGAAACTCGTTGTCTTCCTGGGTCTTGCGTATCTGCTCCTGTATCTGCAGCAGCTGATAGCTCATTTCCTCGATGCGGCCGTTCAGCTGGCGCATCTCGTCTTCCAGCTGCTGGAGGCGAACTTCGGCGTCGCTGCTTTGGGCGAGCACGACCGGCCGGTCGGCCGTTGCGGCGGGCGGCGCAGCCGGCGCCCGCTGCGCGTCGCGCGGGCCGACATGCATCCCGAACAGCGACAGCGCGGACGCGTTCCTTTCACTGCTTGCGACCGCCGCAAGACAAAGCATGCCTGCCACGACAAGTCTTTTCATGTTTATCCGTCCTGTTTCCTTGATTCTTCGCGCTTTTCGCACGGCAGGAGATTTTTATAATCGAACCCAAAAAGCAACGGAGTTCGGCTAAAGTGTGGTCAATAAAGTAAAGGCGGCCATAGCGACCGCCTTCACCTGTTCCACAGTAATTTTCAGCCTATCAGGAGCCGGCGCCGTTGAGCACGGTGACCGCGCGGCGGTTCTGCGACCAGCAGGAAATATCGTCGCAGGTCGCAACCGGGCGTTCCTTGCCGTAGGAGATCGTCTTCATGCGGCCGGCCGGAACACCGCGCGAGGCAAGATATGCCTTGGTGGCGGAGGCGCGGCGGGCGCCAAGCGCGAGGTTGTATTCGCGGGTACCGCGTTCGTCGGCGTGGCCTTCGACAGTGATCGCGTAGTTCGGATAGCGTGCAAGCCACTGTGCCTGACGATCGAGCGTCTGTGAGGCATCGGCACGGATCGACGTGCTATCGGTGTCGAAGAAGATGCGATCGCCGACGTTGACCGTGAAGTCCTGCGCCGAGCCGGGGGTTGCAGCACCCGCGCCGTTCAGGCCGAGGTCGCCGGCATTGTTCGGCAGGTTCTTCTTGGATGCGCAGCCGGCCAGGGAAAGGCCGACGAAAAGTGCGATCATCATCGGGTTGCGGGCGAAGTTCTGCATGCGGCTAGATGCCGGAATGTCAAGTCGGCTCATGGCCGGTATCTCCTTGCGACTGTATTAAGGTTGCCAGACTGTAACCGCACTGGGTTAACCCGGATTCAACGTTTATGGTTAATTTTGTCCTAAGACACCGAGGGGACCGATCTCGTCACAGGCGTTTGCGGCGAGATCGTGGCAGCTTGTGGACAACTATTCCATCAGCGGCGACCAGGCCGGGTCGGACGCGAAGGTCGGGGTCTTGATCGGTTGTTCGTTGTAACCGGTCAGATCGATCGAGTAGAGCTGCGGACCGCCGGCACCTGCCGGCTGCCGGAAGAACATCAGCACGCGGCCGTTCGGCGCCCAGGTGGGGCCTTCGTTGTGGAACCCCGATGTCAGGATGCGCTCGCCCGATCCATCCGGCTTCATCACACCGATCGAGAAGCTGCCGCCCGACTGCTTGGTGAAGGCGATGAGATCGCCCCGCGGCGACCAGACCGGCGTCGAATAGGAGCCGTCGCCGAACGAGATGCGGTGCTGGTTGGAGCCATCGGCATTCATGACATAGATCTGCTGCTTGCCGCCGCGGTCGCTTTCAAACGCGATCTGCGTGCCATCGGGCGAATAGGACGGCGACGTGTCGATGGCCGCCGTCGAGGTCAGGCGGGTCGTCGTGCGCGAACGCAGATCCATCGTGTAGATGTTGGAGTTGCCTTCCTGCTGCAGGCTCATGATGACCTTCTGGCCATCCGGCGAGAAGCGCGGCGAAAAGGTCATGCCCGGAAAATTGCCGACCACTTCGCGCTGCCCGGTTTCCAGCTGCAGCAGATAGACGCGCGGCTGCTGGTTGGCGAACGACATGTAGGTGACTTCCTGGCGGTTCGGCGAGAAGCGCGGGGTCAGCACCAGGTCGCTGCCGTCGGTCAGCATGCGGGTATTGAAGCCGTCCTGGTCCATGATGCCGAGCTGCGTCTTGCGGGCGGTCTTCGGACCGCTTTCCGCGACGAAGACGACGCGGGTATCGAAATAGCCCTTCTCGCCGGTGATCTTCTCATAGATCGCATCGGCGATGATATGGGCGACGCGACGCCAGTTTTCCGGCTGCGTATAGAACTGCTGACCGGTCATCTGCTGGCCGGCGAAGGTATCCCACAAACGGAACTCGGCGCGAAGGCGGCCGTCTCCCTCCTGGGTGACGCGGCCGGTGACCAACGCCTGCGCATTGATCGACGTCCAGTCCGGGAAGCGCGGCGCTGCGTCGGGGTTGTCGATCTTCTGGATGAAGGCAGCCTTGTTGATCGGGGCAAACAGACCCGAACGCTGCAAGTCTGCGGCGACAACGCTCGAGATTTGCGCGCCGATGTCGCCATTCGAGATGAAATCGGTGATCGCGATCGGCAGCGGCGCGACGTTACCCTTGTTGATATTGAGCTCCACCACGGCATGGGCAGGGGTGATGAAAGCCGCCATCAGACCTGCCATAAGCAGAAGCAGGCGGACAAAGGAATTTTTGATCATATGTGCCAAGCCTTTCAGCATTCAAAGCGCAAAGTCGCAGGGAGCGGTTAGGGGTATCCCCTTGCGCTCATCGTATATGTTGCGCGGCAATTTCTTGAAGAAGACCCGCGTCATAGTCCCAGGTCGCTCGCATCGAAGTTGAGCACGACCTGGTTCCAACCGTTGTCGCCATCGAATTTCTCAAGCGGCAGGTCCTTGAACGGCGCGGACCGCATGACGGCGCGCAGCGCGCTACCGCTGATGGCGCTCTGGGTTCCCTCCGGACCGCCGGTCGCAGAGATCGCCGGCTCGCCGACAATATTGCCCGACTTATCCAGTTGCATGACGACCTTGACACGCACTTCAGACGCGCGATCGAGGCCTGCCACGACGTTCCAGTTGCCCTGGATAAGGCTCTTCAGGCCGTCCAGTTCACCCTGGCTGAGCTTGCCGCCGCCCGCCGACTTCTTGCCGCCGAGCGAGGCTACCTGCGTATCGGCGCCGGCCGATGCCTCCTGCTTGGAGCGCTTGGCGCCGCCGGCCGAGGACGACTTGTTGAGCAAGGCGGAAATGGCGTCGGCATTGAAATCGCTGCTCTGAGCGCTTGCGCTCTTGGCGGTTTCACGCTTCTTGTCGTCCTTTTTCTTGCCGTCGTCCGGGGACTTGTTGGTGCTCTGCGTAACCGTCTTGTCCGTCGCCTTGGTTTCCGGCTTGACGGGCTCCGGCTTTACCTCGGGCGTCTTTTCCGCGGTCTTTTGCGGCTGCGCCTGCGGCTTGACCTCCGGCAACGGAACGCTGGTCGGCAAGGGGATCTCGGCCGCCTGCTCGCTTGGCGCGGCGGGAGGCGTCTCAGGCTTCGCCTCGGCCTGCGGCGTCGGCGTCGGTTCCACCTTCGGCGGCGTCGGATCGGGCTTGGGCGTCGGCGGCGTCACGTCGGGCTTTTGCTGGGGGATGGCAGCCATTTCCTTCGGCGCGGCTTCGGTATCCTGCTGCTCGATCGTCTTGACGTCGTTTGTCCGCGGATCGTTCTTCGGCGCCGGCGTCTCGACCTTCTTCTGCCCGGCGGCCGCGTTGTCGTCGGTCGGGCGCGCCGTCGGCGTTGCCGGGTTCTTCAGGTCGATGTCGTTCTCGCCGGCATTTTGCGCGTCGGCGACCACGGTCTGCTTGGTCGTCTGCTTCTTGGCGGAATGGTCTTTCGCAGTCGCGGTCTTCTCGCCCTGCTGAACCTGATCGGCGGCCACGAGATCGACCGGCATAGCTTCGCTTTCCGGCGTATCGAGCGTCTGCGGCGCTCCAAGCGTCAGCAGGGCACAAACGAGCACCAGGCAATGAAGAACTACAGATGTTGCAACGCTGCCCCTCATGTCAGTCCGTCAATGATCCTGTTTTTGCTGGGTAACCAGGCCGATATTCTTGTAGCCGGCGGCCTGGATACGCGACATGACGTCCGCGATCACCCCGTAGGGTGCGGTGGAATCGCCGCGCACGAAAATGCGCTCGTTATAGCCGGTCGTTGCGATCGCCTGCAGCTTGGCGGCGATTTCCTCGGCCGGGATCTGCGTTTCCTGAATGAAGACGTCGCCCGAGCCCTTCACCGAAATCGTGATTGGCTGCGTCTGGGCGTTCAAGGCACCCGCCTGCGTCTGCGGCAGGTCGATCGGCACGCCCGACGTCATCATCGGCGCAGCCACCATGAAGATGATCAAAAGCACGAGCATGACGTCGACCATCGGCGTCACGTTGATCTCGGAAATCGGGCCGCCTCTGGCGCCACCGCCACGACGTCCGCCGCGACGGCCACCGCCGCCACCCTTTCCTCCAACCGACATACCCATCAGCGCTTCTCCTCAGGTCCCGGTTATTGCGCGGCCTGGCGCGGCTGCAGTTTTTCGTCGATCTGACGCGACAGGATAGCGGAGAATTCGTCGGCGAAGCCTTCCATGCGCGCCTGCAGCTTGCCGGCGTCGGCGGAAAACTTGTTGTAGGCGATAACCGCCGGGATAGCGGCCACAAGGCCGATCGCGGTTGCAAGCAGCGCTTCGGCGATACCCGGAGCCACGACCGCGAGGTTCGTCGACTTGGAGCCGGCGATCGCCTGGAACGAGGTCATGATACCGACAACCGTTCCGAATAGACCGATGAAGGGTGCCGCCGAGCCGATGGTGGCGAGCGAGCCGAGCCGGCCACCGAAATGCTCCGATTCGCGCGCCAGCGTTACGTCCATGGCGCGGTCGATACGCATCTGCAGGCCGATCGGCGACCGCGCGCCGCGCTCGAAGGATTTCTTCCATTCGCGCATGGCCGATACGAAGATGGCGCTGAGGCCGGTATTGCTGCGTTCGGACAGCGTGCGATAGAGCTCTTCAAGCGACTGGCCCGACCAGAAGACTTGTTCGAAATGATCGAACTGACGGCGGGCTCGGCCGTAGTTGAGATACTTGTCGATGACGATCGCCCAGGTCCAGACGGACGCCGCGAGCAATCCGATCATGACCAGTTTCACGACCAGGCCAGCCTGCATGAACAGAGACCACAAGGTCACGTCGGTCGTCACAGCAGCCAATCCAACTTGTTCCATTGATCCAAAATCCCCGAATCCAAACGCCCGGCGCGAGACCGGGCGGCTCAAAATGATCTCGCAAGAAGTGTTGGCAGCCGCCGTTGAACGCCCTGGTCAAGCCTCCAAGCTTTCCTCTGCCTTCTTGCCGTCAAATTTGGTCAAAGGAAGGCGTGCACCGCACAATCTCCGACTTAGTCATTAAGACACTATTATGGTTAAAACTTTGTTAGTGCCGACGGAGATGACAATCGCAGAATAAAAGCCCATTTTCTTGGACGAATCGGCATGTCGTAGCAGACATGACTCAAACGCTTCTTGCAGCGCGCGAATTCCTGCACATGAAATTCAAGTTTTTGCAAGCATGCGATGGCCGGGAATCATGGACCGTTTAGCCAAGTTCAGCCCGCCTGCCCTGCGGACGCCGCAAGCAACTGATGGGCCAGTTCCTCGGGTAGCCGGCGGGGACGGCCTTTCGCGTTGATGACGGCGACGATGACTTTCGCGCTGATCAGAAGCGCGCCGTCGCACCGGATCTCCTGGGACAGCACCATCTTGGCGCCGCCGGCCTTGTCGGTGACGGTATGGATCGTCAAGACATCGTCCATTCGCGCCGGTCCCTTGAAGTCGATCTCCATACGATGGACGACGAAGACCAGTCCCTCTTCGTCCGCGTTGAGCAGCTCGCGCTGGCCGACGCCGAGACAGCGCAGATAGTCGGTGCGCCCGCGCTCGAGGAAATGCAGGTAACGGGCGTGATAGACGAGGCCGGAAAAGTCCGTGTCCTCATAATAGACGCGCTGAATCAGCCTGTGACCCGTACTCGTCAATTCTCCTGCGATCAGGAAGGGACTGTTGCTCATCGCCGCTCTCCAAAATTTGACCGAGTTCTCTTTGGCGGAAGACACTTCTGCGGGCAAGCGTTGAACAATTGTCATAGTTCCTAACTATCCGAAAGAAGACAGCAGCAACGTTTTTCGCAAACAGGAGAGGATATCTCATGAGGATTGCGGTTATGGGCGGTGACGGCTTCATCGGATGGCCAACCTCGCTTCACCTCTCGGACGCCGGTCATGAAATCCATATTCTCGACAATCTGTCTCGCCGCTGGATCGACACCGAACTCGGCGTGCAGTCGCTGACGCCGATGGATTCCATCCAGGAGCGCACGCGCATCTGGCATGCCGAAACCGGCCGGCGCATTCATTTCAACCTCATCGATCTCGCCAAGGACTACGAACTTCTGAAGCGTTGGCTTGCAGACCACCGGCCCGACGCGATCGTCCATTTCGCCGAGCAGCGCGCCGCGCCCTATTCGATGAAGAGCGACCGGCATAAAAACTACACGGTCAACAACAATGTCAGCGCCACCCACAACCTCTTGAATGCGCTCGTCGAACTCAATCTCGATGCGCATCTGGTGCATCTCGGCACCATGGGCGTCTACGGCTATTCGACGGTCGGCGCCGCCATCCCTGAGGGCTATCTGCCCGTCGGGATCAATACTGCCGACGGCCGCACGGTCAGCCAGGACATTCTCTATCCCGCCAATCCCGGCTCGATCTACCACATGACCAAATGCCTCGATCAGCTGCTCTTCCAGTTCTACGCCAGGAATGATGGCCTCCGGATCACCGACCTGCACCAGGGCATCGTCTGGGGAACGCATACCGAACAGACGCGCCGACATAGCCAGCTGATCAATCGCTTCGACTATGACGGCGATTACGGCACGGTTCTCAACCGCTTCCTCATCCAGGCCGCCATCGGCCATCCGCTCACCGTGCACGGAACCGGCGGACAGACGCGCGCTTTCATTCACATTCAGGACTCCGTGCGCTGCATCGAGCTGGCGCTGAAGAACCCACCGGCGCGCGGCGCGCGCGTCGAGATCTTCAACCAGATGACCGAAACGCACCGCATCCGCGATCTGGCGCGGATAGTCGCGGCGATGGCGGGCTCCGAGATCGCCTGGCTACCCAATCCACGCAAGGAAGCATCGGAAAACGAGCTCGTCGTCGATAACCAAAAATTCCTCGACCTCGGCCTGCAACCGACGACGCTCAAGACAGGGCTGCTCAGCGAAATCGTCGATGTCGCCAGCAAATATGCCTATCGTGTCGAGCGTTCACGCGTGCCCGCCGTTTCCGCCTGGACGAAGGATCTCGCCGCCGCCGTCAATCACGATCCGGAAGGCCGGCGGCTGAAATCGGTTTCATGATGTCCATCGACGAACTCCCCGAAGGGCTTCGAGCCCGCACAGCGCCAAGATCGCTGCGCGCCTTCGTGACCCTCGTCAGCAATGCCGACTACGCGATCGGCGCGTTGGCGCTCGCACGCTCCATCCGCCTGACGGCGACCGAGGCCGACATCGTCGTCCTCCATATGCCTCAGGTCGAAGAGGACGACCTGGCGCCGCTTGAGGCGCTTGGCTGCCGGCTGGTCGAAGCGCAGCCGCTGCCCGTCTCGGCGGAATTCGCGGCCCGCTATGCCCGCGCCAATCTCCATGCGAGCGCGCCGTTCGCCAAGGGGCGCAAGCCCGACTTCCATTCGCCGCTCGATAACTTCTGCAAGCTGCGCCTCTGGCAGCTCGTCCACTACGAGGCCTGCGTCTTCATCGATGCGGACGCGCTCGTGCTCAAGAATATCGACCGGCTGTTCGATTATCCGGAATTGTCCGCCGCCCCCAACGTCTACGAGAGCCTTTCCGACTTTCACCGGATGAATTCCGGCGTCTTCGTCGCGCGTCCCTCGTTTGCGACCTTTGCGGAGATGATCGCGAAACTCGATCTGCCCGGCGCATTCTGGCGGCGCACCGACCAGACTTTCCTGCAGGCATTCTTCCCGGACTGGCACGGCCTGCCGATCTTCATGAACATGCTGCAGTATGTATGGTTCAACCTGCCCGATCTCTGGGATTGGCAGAGCATATCGATCCTGCACTACCAATATGAAAAGCCTTGGGAGCGCGACCACCCAAAGGCAGAGCAGCTGATGCCGCTGATCGAGCTGTGGCAGAGGTTTTACGAGGGCAAGGATATTCCTGACATCGACACCCTTCCCAATCCGAGAGACCTGCGATGAGGGTCCTCGTCTCGGGCGGCACGGGTCTCGTCGGACGCTACATCGTCGAAGAACTGGCCGCGCATGGCTATCAGCTTATCGTCGGCAGCCGGCGCGACGCGGTAGACGGCCTTTTCTCCCGGCCGATCCGATTTGTGCCGCTGACCCTCGATCCTGACGCGCACCAGACGGCCACCTTCGAAGGCATCGACGCGTTCGTGCACTGCGCCTTCAGCCACGTCCCGGGCAAGTATCGCGGCGGCGAAGGCTTGGACCCTGCCAGCTTTCGCCGCTTCAACCTCCACGGCACGATCAGCCTGTTCGAAGCCGCCAAGCGCGCCGGCGTCGGCACTTGCGTCTTTCTTTCCTCCCGCGCCGTCTATGGCGACGGGTCACAGCGCCCGGGGTTTTCCGAAGATGACCCAGTGTCGCCGAGCACGCTCTACGGCGAGATCAAGCAAGATGGCGAGCGCGCACTGGCCGCACTCGGGACTTCGAACTTCGTCACGGCAAGCTTGCGGGCGACGGGCGTTTATGGCGATTTACGGCCCAACAAATGGGACGGGCTGCTGGCCGACTACCTCGCCGGCAGACCCGTTGCCTCGCGTGGCGGTACGGAGGTCCATGGCCGCGATCTCGCGCGCGCTGTACGCCTGATGCTGGAAACGGACGCGGCCGAAATCAACGGCCAGGCCTTTAACGTCTCCGATGTTTGGGCCGATACCCATGACATACTGAAGATCGTCCGCGACCTCAGCCAATCGCCGCATCCCCTCCCCGCTGGCGTGCAGCCAACGGAGATCGCGATGGACTGCACAAAAATCCGCGCGCGCGGCTGGGCGGGAGGTGGTCTGCCTCTCTTCGAAGACACGATCCGACAGCTGTGCCACGCGTTGGCGCCCGGGCGGCCCTGAAGCTCAGCCCATCAGCTTGCCTTCACTCCATTTGAAAGACTGAAGTTCCTGCACACGAAAGCGGGCGTCGTCGGCAACGATGAATTCGTCGAGCTGCGGCGGTCTGACGCTGCTGCCGGCCAGCATGGCGTGGACCTGGCCGCGATGGTGGGTCTGGTGCTGGAACAGATGGTTGAGCACATCGTCGGCGCGTTCGCGCTGGATGCGCTCGCCGCGGTGAAGATCGACGGACTGCGCCAGCGTCTCCGGCGTCAGGCTCTCGCAGAAGGCAACGAGGCGGCCGTCCACCTCACGCTGCTCTACCGCCAGCGCCTCGATGGTCTGGCAGGGCTCTTCCTGCTCGAAGGCTCCGATGCCGAGCCGACCGCCCTCAAGTCCGTCGACATAGAACCAGTCGACCGTCAGGATATGGTTCAGCGTCGCCTTGATCGAGGGAAAGAAGCTCACCCTCGCGGCCTCGAATTCACCGGGCAGCAGGGCGGCGCAGGCCTGATGGAGCCGGAAATTCGCGAGCGCATTGTTGTAGGCCAGCTTGCGGAATGATCGGGCGGGATTGAATGCGGCTTCATCCATTTGAGTGCCTCGCTGGGTGCACTGTCATTCAGTGCCGAACGCGAAGATATACATGGCTGGCATCCGCTCCTTGCATTATCCCAACTCTAAAAGCAGAATTTCCGGCTGCACACCAACCCGGATAGGCAGGAATGTACAGCCGAGCCCCCGGGATACAATAAGATCACCGTTTTCCTCGCGGAAATGCCCGCCTGGGTATCGCCGTGAGCCGCGCGATGCGGCCACCGGATGCCAACCGAAGAGATTGATCTGTCCACCGTGTGTATGCCCCGAAAGCGTGAGACTGATCCTGTTGCCTACCTTGGGGAAGATGTCGGGCTCGTGGGCCATCAGTATTGCGGGCGCCTCATCCGTAATCAATGCCATCGTCGTATCAAGATCGTCTATTCCCTGCATGAAGCGCCGGTTGAAACGTTTTCCGGGACGAAGCGCCATCTGGTCGCCAAGTCCTGCCAACCAAAAAGGATGGCCGTCCTTTTCCAGGCGAACTGCCTCGTTTATGTAGGTCGCGATGCCGACATTGCGGAGTGCGGTGGTTGCTATGTTGTCGGCCGTGGGATCCGCCTGAAATTTCAGGTCCTCCCAGTAGTCATGATTGCCTAGAATCGCGTGCACACCAAGCGGCGCAGAAAGGCAGGTCAAAACCTTTGCCCAGTCTGCAGACGCAACAGCTGCATAGTCACCGAGCAGAAGGAAAATATCAGGCTTCAGTTCATTGGCTGTCACACAGATTGACTCCATCCGTGCGAGGTCCATCCAGGGTTCACAGGCGTGAAAGTCCGCAAGCACGCACACGCGAAGCTTGAGGCCGTCGGTCCATCTCGTAGGCCGGAAGGTATATCGCCTCAAGTGAGGTGTCGCCATCACTTCAGTGAACGGATAGGCTGCGGTGGCGACCATCGCAGTGAAAGCGGCTCCGAACAGTTTGAGCAGCCCGCGCCGGGTGATCAATCAGTCATCCTCCAGCGTCAACCTGAACTGGGCGGCTTCCAGATCCTTCGGCGGCTGCATTCCAAGATGCTTCCAAGCCGTCGCCGTGAGCACCCGGCCGCGCGGCGTGCGCTGGATGAAGCCCTGCTGGATCATATAGGGCTCGATGATGTCCTCGATGGCGTCGCGCGGCTCGGAGAGCCCGGCGGCGATCGTTTCGATGCCGACAGGTCCACCGCCGAAATTGACGGCGATCATGTTGAGATAGCGCTTGTCCAGCTGGTCGAGACCGGCATGGTCGACGAGAAGCCGGGTCAGGGCCTCGTCGGCGATCTGCCGCGTCACAGCTTCGGCGCGGGCGACCTCGGCAAAATCGCGCACGCGCCGCAAGAGACGGCCGGCGATGCGCGGCGTGCCGCGGGCGCGCCGCGCAATCTCGCGCGCTCCGTCGTCGGTTATGCCGAGCCCCATCAGCCGCGCGCCGCGGCGCACGATCAATTCCAATTCCTCGACCGTGTAGAAGCTGAGCCTGACCGGAATTCCGAAACGGTCGCGCAGCGGCGTCGTCAACAGCCCTAGACGGGTCGTGGCGGCAACGAGCGTGAACTTGGCGAGGTCTATCTTGACCGAGCGCGCCGCCGGCCCCTCGCCGATGATGAGGTCGAGCTGGAAATCCTCCATGGCGGGATAGAGGATTTCCTCGACCGCCGGATTGAGGCGATGGATCTCGTCTATAAAGAGCACGTCGCGCTCTTCGAGATTGGTCAAGAGCGCCGCGAGATCGCCGGCCTTGGCGATGACAGGGCCGGAAGTCGAGCGGAAGTTTACACCCAGTTCCTTGGCCATGATCTGGGCCAACGTCGTCTTGCCAAGCCCCGGCGGGCCGACGAAAAGCACATGGTCCAGCGCCTCGCCGCGGTTTTTGGCCGCCTCGATGAAGACCTTGAGGTTAGCGCGCGCTTCCGCCTGGCCGGTGAACTCGTCCAGCGACTGCGGACGCAGCGTTATATCCAGGTCTTCGCCCCGCTTCTCGGACGATATCAGGCGCGCAGCTTCACTCATGTCAAAAGTTCCATTCCGGGTACCGTCTTAAGCGAGTGCGGGTCGAATGTCTTGGTCGACTTGCATCCTTCTTCGGTTGCGCGATATGCAATCAACGCATCGGCGAAATCGGCATTGCGCGTTTCCACAGCTCTTAGCGCCTTGAGGACGACCGTCTGATTTTCGACGTCCAATCCTCTGACACGCGTCAGCTTATGGATCGCATCGGCCACGTCTTTCTTTTTGAAGCCGAAACGCGCGCGCAACGCCCAATCGAACTCCAGCAGATTGAGGAGCGACAGAAAGCCCCGATATTGCTTTCCAAGCCCCGCACCGAACTTGAGCGCCGCCTCTCTCTGGGCGGGATCATCATCGACGACCAGTCTCAACAAAACATTCGTGTCGATGCCGTACGCGATCATGCGGCAATACCCGAAGCAGATTGTGTCGTTTCATCAACCACGTCGCCGCCTGCAGCCTCGGTCACGGCGGCGTCGATGTCCTCAAGCGAGGCAGAACCGTTTGGAGGCGTCCCAAGAAGGCCCGCGAGATCGTTGAAGTTGATCGACTTCGGAGTGATGACAAGCTCACCGTCGATGATGGAGAACACCAGTTGATCGCCGGGCTCGAGGCCGAGCGCCTCCCGCATCTCCTTGGGAAAGGTGACCTGCCCCTTGGGCGAAAGGATCAATTCTCCCCGCATCTCTCGTCTCTCCTAAGATTTTCAATTTGGAGGAAATTCATCCATTCGGCAGAAAAACTGCAGATCATCCTACATTATCGCGCCAATTCCTTCAAGCCGAGCCGGATCAGCTTGGCGCTATCTGCCCCCTCGCCGGCATTCTTCATCGCGGCCGCCACGGCGTTTGCCGCCTGGTCGCGCGAGTAGCCCAGGTTGGTGAGCGCCGAGACGGCATCGGCCACCGGCGCTGCTGCAACGCCTTCGCCGAGCTCCTGCTTAAGGCCGATGTTGATCGCCTCGCCGGCAAAGGCCGGCGCCTTGTTCTTCAGCTCGGTGACGATGCGCACGGCGACCTTGGGACCAACCCCTTGCGCGCGGGAAACGGCTGCCTTGTCCTGCAGCGCGATGGCATTGGCCAGTTCACCGGGCGTCAGCGCTGAAAGGATCGCCAGCGCCACCTTGGCGCCCACGCCCTGAACGCTCTGCAACAGGTTGAACCATTCGCGCTCCAGCGCGGTCATGAAGCCGAAGAGCCGCAGCTGATCCTCGCGCACATAGGTCTCGATGAAGAGAACGCAGGCCTCGCCGACCGAGCCCAGCCGCGACAGCGTCCGCGCCGAGCAATGCGCGACGTAGCAGACGCCGTGGACGTCGACGAGCACGTGGTCGTCGCCGATTTCCTCGATTGTGCCTTTGAGCTTGCCAATCATTGCGTCATGTCCGTCAGGGATGGGTTTCGGGGGAAATCAGGTCGACAGAAGGAAAATAGGAACGATATCCTTTTGGATCGCGCGTCAAGATGGAATAGCCGCGGATGGCCGCATGCGCGCCGATCAGGAAATCCGGAAGGATCCGATCGCGTCCGCCGCCGGCGCGTCGGTAGAGCCGAAACGCCGCGGCCGCCGCAAACGACGCCGCCCAAGGTAGATTCTCCCGCCGAAATTCCTCGTGCGGCAGCAGTCGGTCGACCTCTTCGATATCGTCGTAGCGCACGGAAAACTCGGCGTAGATGATGGGGTTGATGACGATCGGACCACGCTTGAAGGCATGAAAAAGCTGCCCGCTCGACCATTTGTGCCAGGAGGATTGGCGCACGGCCAGATCGGCCAGCACATCGGTATCGACCATGGTCACCATACTATCGATCGCGCGTTATCGACATAAGGGTTTCGGCATCGATCTCCTGATCGCCACTCCCCTCCAGCCGCTTCACGGTCTCCATGAAGCGATCCAGTCGCTCCCGGTCCTCGATTTCCCGCTTGCCGTTTTTCGGTGTCAGCACGAGCTTGCCTGACTCGACCGAGAAGATGACCTCGCTGTTGGGCTCGATACCGGCCAACTCACGCAGGTCGCGCGGAATGGTCACTTGTCCCTTGGAGGTTACTCGCATCGGCTTGCTCCTGATTTCGGTAAGAATTATCATTACCGCAAGAACAAGTCAAGAACACTCACCCCGCGAGCGCCGCCTGTCGCATGCGGTTTCCGCCGCGATTGTGGGCGTGGCAGATGGCGATCGCCAGCGCGTCGGCGGCATCGTTGCCCTTGAATTCCGCCTTTGGCATCAGGATCTTCAGCATCATGTGGATCTGCTGTTTCTCCCCGTGGCCGACGCCGATCACCGCCTTCTTGACGGCATTTGGCGCGTACTCGGAGACCGGCAACCCGGCGCGGGCCGGCACCAGCATGACGACGCCGCGGGCCTGGCCGAGCTTCAACGTCGCCACGGCGTCCTTGTTGACAAAGGTCTGCTCGACAGCGGCTTCGTCCGGCTTGTAGGCATGCACGATTTCGGCAAGTCCGTCATGAAGCTCGCAAAGCCGCGAGGCCAGATCCTTCTCGCCGTCGGAGGTCACCGTGCCGGAAGCCACGAAACGCAACGAATTTCCCAGCGTCTCGATGATGCCCCAGCCGGTTCGCCGAAGGCCGGGATCGATGCCGATGATGCGAATCGTATTGTGCATGGGCTCACCCTATCGTTGTGACCGAGTATCTGCCAGCAATATGTGAACAAAACAAAAACATGCTGTGGTTGGCATCGCTGCATTTACGCTGAATTAAGGTCCATGCCTGAAATCTAATAGCGGATTCCAGGGGGAGGATGACCGCTTTTGCCGCGGCACGGACTTTCCTTGGAGATCGCTCGAACGGCGCACAAGCGCCCCATGCTAAAAACCCGGCCGCTCGGCTCTCCAAGGGTCATCCCATGATGAAAAGACTTCAGTCCCTTTCCTTCAAGGTCATCGCGACCTTTCTTCTGCTGACGCTGGTTTCGCTCGGCGTGTTGTCGACGCTTGCCTATGTCGCCAGCAGCCGCATGTCGGACGCACAGGCGCTGCGGGCGAAGGAGAGCGTGCTGATCTTTCGCGGCGACATGCTGAAGAACGCGCTGGAGCAGATCGGGACACAGGCGGACTCGATCGCGCGCATCGAAGCGCTGCAGATGGCGATCACCAGCCTGCGCAGCGGCTGGAAGACCATAGAGAAGACGACGGGCAATGCCCGCGCCGAATTGAAGAACGTCTTCGTCACGAAGAACCCGAACCCGGCCGACCAGCGCGAAAAGCTCCTCAAGCCGGCGGGCCCGAGCGGCTTCTACTATTCGAGCCATGAACAGGCGCAAACTGAAGTCGCCCGCGACCTGCAGGTTTCGCCCTTCAGCGACCTGCTCATCGCCGATATGGACGGCTTCGTCATCTATTCTTACAAGAAGGGCGATGCATTTGCCGAAAACCTGAAGTCCGACGCCTGGAGCAAGACCAGCCTGGGTGCGGTGTTTGCGGAGGCCGTCGCCAATGTCGCAAAGGCGACCGACGATACGGCACCCACCGCGTTTTCCGGTCTCAAGGTCGAGCCGAACAGCGATAGCGGCGCCGTCTATTTCGCCGTACCGATCCTCAAGCTCGGCGCGCCGAAGGGCGTGATGCTCTTCAAGGTCCGCGACGAAATCATCGCTTCCATCCTGTCCAAGGGCAACGTCGCCGGCAGCTCGGCGCGCTCGGCGGTGGTCTCCGAGGATGGCAGCATCATCGGTCTCGACGACGCCGGCCATTTGACCAATCTCGACAGCGCCGCCTTCGGCTTTGCCTCGGCCGCGCTTGCCAGGGACGGCATGACAGTTGCCGATCTTTCGCGCCCCGACGGCGCCGCGCGCGCCTATGCCCGACCGATAACCGTGGGCGCCGACAAATTTCTCATGGTCGAAAGCCTGTTGACGACGGAACTCAATGCCGGCTCGCTTCAGATAGCCCTGCTGCTTGCGGCGATGGGGCTCGGCGTTCTCGTCGTGGTCGCGCTTGCAACGGGCGCGATCATGAAATGGCTCTTCGCGCCGCTCGCGCGCCTTGCGCTCGCCACCCGGGATGTGGCCGACGGCAAGCTCGACCGCAACATCGGCAGCCAGGAGCGCAATGACGAGATCGGCACCATGGCGAAGGCGCTCGCCCGGTTCCAGCAATCGCTGATCAGCCAGCGTCAGATGGAGGTGGCAAGCGCCGAGGCACGCGAACACGCCGAAGGGCAGCGCCGGCAGCATTTGGCCGAGCGCGAAGCCGAAGCACAAACGCTGCAGCAGGTCGTCGGCGCGCTCGACGAAGGTCTCGGCCGTCTGGCGGGCGGCGATCTCGGCTATCGCATCCGGAAAACCTTTCCCGCCGATCTCGAAGCGCTGCGCATCAACTTCAACAAGGCGCTTTCGGCACTCAACGATACGATGGCGGGCGTCGGCGGCAACTCGGCGGCAGTGCGCGAGGGATCGCAGGAGATGCGCGCCGGCGCCGACCAGCTCGCCGAGCGAACCGAGCGCCAGGCCGCCTCGCTTACCGAAACCGCAAGCGCGATCGGCGCCATCACCGATGCCGTCAAAACCCAGATCTCGCGCGCCGAACAGGCCGAGCGTATTGCCCGCGACGCGCAGTCGCAAACGCAGGAATCTGGTCGCGTCATGCGCGAAACGGTGGCGGCGATGGAAGCCATCCAGGGCTCGTCGCGGCAGATCAACCAGATCATCGGCGTCATCGACGAAATCGCCTTCCAAACCAACCTTCTCGCTCTCAACGCCGGCGTCGAAGCGGCGCGCGCCGGAGATTCGGGCAGGGGCTTTGCCGTGGTCGCCCAGGAGGTCCGCGAACTCGCCCAGCGCTCCTCCGCCGCGGCAAAGGAAATCGCGGGCCTGCTTCAGAAATCCACCCGGGAAGTGGAGGCAGGCGTCTCGCTGGTCGAGCGCGCCGGCACCGGGCTTGGCGGTATCGGCCGGCATGTCGAGGCGATCAATCACCAGATCGGCGAAATGATGCTGTCGACGCGCGAGGAGGCCGATACGCTGAGGCAGATCAACCTCGCCGTTGCCGACCTCGATGCCATGACGCAGCAGAATGCCGCCATGGTCGAGGAAACAACGGCGGCGATCCATCGCCTCGCCTCCGAGGCAGGCGAGATGGACAGCCGCCTCGGCAACTTCACCCTCGCCGACGTCCCAGTGGCTGACAATCGCCCCATGCGCCGTTACGCCTGAGGCAACTTATCAGCCAAGATCAAGAAGGCCGGTTCGCCGGCGTCAGTTTGCTGACAAAGCAGTCTTTTTGCGAGCGCTGTCCGTTCTCTCCGTCATCCCGGCCTTGAGCCGGGATCCAGCCGCGCCGCGTCGGCGGCGCGAAAGAGTCTCTTGCGCGCAAGGACTTGCGCGCGCTGGACCCCGGATCGAGTCCGGGGTGACGGCGGATAGCGGCGCAGTCCTGAGTAAGCCGTCGGGGGTGTCAGCAGTCTGAGGCCGGTTCGCCGGCCTTTCTCTTTTCAGCACCCGCGACCCTTTCATTGCCAAGCGCCGCACCTACATGAGCGGAACCGGTCTCTCCCACGACCGCGCCAATGGCGCCGTCGTTACTCATCCACGCATGGCGCCTAAGGCCATGCGCTAGCCGCAAGGTCACACCATGGTTCCCTTCTCCATTCTCGATCTTTCGCCTGTCGCCGAAGGCAGCAATATCAGGCAGTCTCTCGAAAGCTCGAAGCGCATGGCCCAGATGGCCGAAGCGCTCGGTTACAAGCGCTTCTGGCTCGCCGAGCATCACGGCATGCCGGGGATTGCGAGCGCCGCGACAGCGGTCGTGATCGGTCATGTTGGCGCGGCGACGTCGCGCATCCGCATCGGCTCGGGCGGCGTCATGCTGCCCAACCATTCGCCACTCGTCATCGCCGAGCAGTTCGGCACGCTGGAGGCGCTGTTTCCGGGCCGCGTCGATCTCGGGCTTGGCCGCGCGCCGGGCACGGATATGCGCACGGCGCGTGCGCTGCGGCGCAATCTCGACGCCGGTGCTGAGAATTTTCCGAACGATGTCGTCGAATTGCAGCGCCTACTCGGCCCCTTCGACGAAAGCCAGCCGATACTCGCGGTGCCGGGCACGGATGCGCGGGTGCCGATCTGGCTTCTCGGCTCCAGCCTCTACAGCGCGCACCTGGCGGCGGCGCTCGGGCTCCCCTATGCCTTCGCGTCGCATTTCGCGCCGGACTCTCTGCTTGACGCGATCGAGCTTTACCGCAGCCGCTTCACGCCATCCGAAACACTTGCCGAGCCCTATGTCATGGTCGGCGTCATGGGGGCGCTCGCAGAGACGGATGCGGAGGCGCAGCGCCTTTTCACCTCGTCCCAGCAGCAGTTCGTCAATCTGCGCCGGAATGTGCGCACGCCCTTCCCCCGGCCGGTCGACAGCATGGAGGACATCTGGACTCCGATGGAGAAGCTGACTGTCGAACATACGCTTCGATACGCGGTCGTCGGCTCGCCCAAGACCGGCGAGCAGAAACTCGCCGCCTTTGTGAAGGAAACGCAGGCCGACGAAGTCATCATCTCGATGCCGATCCACGACATCGAGGCGCGCCTGCGCTCCGTCGAACTCTTCGCCGGCCTCCCCTTGATGGAAAAGGCGACCTGAATCCGACGCGCCGCCCTCGTCTTGACGGACGGGCGGCGCCTCTGCTGTTCTATCTATTTGCTCCTGCTAGTTGGCGGCGGTAATCGCCCGCTGCAGATCGTCGCGCTCCTCGCAACCCGCCGGGCAAAGCCGCGTCAGCTCGGCCAATTGCGCGCGGGCGTGCGGCATGTCGCCCGTCTCGACGTAGAGTTCGCCCAGATACTCCCGCGCCGCGCGGTGATCGGGCTGAAGCTCCAGCGCCTTCGTGTAGTAGGTGAGCGACGTCCTGTAGTCCCCGGTCTTGCGCAGCGTATATCCCATGAGATTGTAGACATCCGCCTGAGGGCTTTCGTTCGCGAAGCCGCGCAGTTCTGTCAGCGCACCCGAATAGTCCTTGGCTGCAATCTTTGCCCGGACCGACGTCAGGTCCGGCGCATCCGTCGATTCGATGTTGTCGACCGCATGAGCAGGCAGGATTGCGGCGGCAGGTGCCGCGGCAATCACTGCCAGGGCGAGAAGAATGTGCTTCATCATGATCTTATCCTTTGAGTTCAGGCTTGTGCCGTGGGTGTGAAGACATAGGCATTGCCGTCCTTGACGAAGGTACCGGTGCCCGGGAACGGAAAATGTGAGCCGCAGATCTTGACGTTGTCGGCGATGACCCGGTCGATGATCCTATGGCGCGTCTCCACCGCCATAGGTCCGTCCTGATCGTAGCTGCCCTGCCATTCCGGATGCGGGGCAAGCAGCGCCGGCACATACATGGTGTCGGCCGAGACCAACAGCTGATCGCTTCCGGCGTCGATCAGGAAGACGGAGTGACCAGGGGTGTGCCCAGCTGCTGCGATCATGTGGATACCGGGGGCGACTTCCGCGCCGTCCTCGACCAGTTTCCAGTTCTTCCAGGTCGGAAAGACCTGGGCGATGCGCTTTCCCGCATCCTTTCGCGCCGGCGCGAGCTTGTCGACGCGGCCGGGATCCGTCCACCAATTGTATTCGGCGGCGTTGACGATCAGTTCCGCATCTTGGAAGACCGGCGCGTTCGTACCCTTTTCCATCAGCCCCCAGACATGGTCGGGGTGAAAATGGGAAATCATGACGGTATCGATCTTGCGGTAGTCGATACCGGCGGCCTGCATGTTGGCGGGCAGATGCGTCGCGTTCGCCTGCCATTGGCCGACGCCGGAGCCGGCGTCCATCATGATCAGCCGGTCGCCGATCTTCAAGACGACGACGGTGAGCGGAATGGGCATGAATTCCGTGGTCTGGCCGGCCTTGGCAAGCGCCTCTTTGGTATCCTCGATCGAGGCGTTCTTGATGAAGGCCGGATCGTGCGGCTTGCGCCAGATACCGTCATAGATCGCGGTGACTTCAACGTTTCCCACCCGGTAGCGGTGGAACCCGACAGTGGGCTCGAGCGGCGTTTCGGCAAGCGCCGGCAGAACGAATTCCAGTTTCGACGAAAGCCCGAAAGCGGCCGCCGCGGCCACCGTTCCCAGAACGCTGCGACGTGACATGACCAACATTGCGATAACTCCCTGGTTGGCGCGGCAGGCGATCGCCTCCGCTGCCGAACAAGAGCCGCAAAGCCCGCCATTTATTCCCGGCGCGGCGCCAATTCGTCACAACCTATTGAAAGCGCGTCGAAATTTTTGCCCTCCTCCGCCCTTCGCATGCTCTCTCGAAAAAAATGCCGTTCGCCGGGAATAAAACGCCCGATCGGACGATCTAGAAACTGCGCGACATTGCGCCCTGTCCGGGCGGAGGCATAAGATTTGACAGGGAACCTTAAGGGGAAGGAATGACAGGCATCCGCATCCTCTCACCCGTTTTCTTCGACACGCGGCCGTGGATCGCGGCGGTGCGCGGCCTGCTGGCCCGTGCCTTTGCAGGCGATGTCCTGTTTGCTCCCGGCAAACGGGCGGTGCCGCTGGACGGGGCGATCATCCTGCTCGCGACACGGGCCGAGGCCCGGCAGGCAGGTGTGGACACGGCGACGCGTCAGGCGTTGGCCGAGGAGGCCGCCCGCCGCTTCCACCGGACGATCGTGCCGCATCTCGATGCCTCCTACAATTTCGCCCGCTTTCTCAGCAGGGATGCCGACGCCGCGCAAGACATCGTGCAGGAGGCCTTTTTGCGCGCCTATCGCCACTTCGACGGCTATCGCGGCGGCGACCCCCGGGCATGGCTCTTCAGCATCGTCCGAAACTGCTATCGCGCCTGGCGGCAGGACTTCCGCCGCAAGGCCCATTTCGAGCAGCCGATGCCCGAGGATGCCGCAGGCGAAGACGCGCAGGGAGCGCCGCGCGAAATCGCCTCCGACGAAGACACGCCGGAAATGGCGATGCTGCACAAGACCGATGCCGAGCGCGTCCGTGCCGTCATTCGCGATCTGCCGGAAGCAATGCGGGAAATCCTGGTGCTGCGTGAACTGGAGGAGCTTTCCTACCGGCAAATTGCCGAGATCACCGGCGCGCCGATCGGCACCGTCATGTCGCGGCTTGCCCGTGCACGCCAGGCGTTCGCAGAGGCCTGGCGCCTGATCGATCCCGACGAGGCGATGCCATGAGCGCGACCGACCAGACCCATAGCCCCGAATGGAGCGCCATGCTGCACGGGTTCATAGACGGGGAGCTCGACGCCGCGCATGCAGCCGAGGTCGAGGCTCACATCGCCGCATGCCCTGATTGCGCTGAAGAGATCGAGCGGTTTCTCGGCGTGCGCCGGGCGATCCGCCGTGACGGCGTCCGCTGGCAGGCTCCCGATGCGCTCAGGGCGCGCATCGTCGCGGCGGTCGCGGACGAGGCGTCGGTCGGTCTTCCCATGCCGGTCGAGCCTTTATGGCAACGGCTGCTGCGCTTCGTCCAGCGATGGAGCCTCGTGCCCTCGCTTGCGGCGCTGGCGGCGAGCGCCTTCCTTTTCATGAATGTCCCGAGCAGGGATCTTCCGCTGCAGGATCAGCTTCTCGCCAGCCACGTACGGTCCCTTCAGGCCGACCACCTGACCGATGTCGAAACGTCCGACCAGCATACGGTCAAGCCGTGGTTCAACGGCAAGCTCGATTTCTCGCCACCGGTCGTCGATCTTGCGGGGGAAGGCTTTCCGCTGGTCGGCGGTCGTGTGGATTATGTTGATGGCCGGGTGGTCGCCGCCCTGATCTACCGCCGGCATGGGCACGTCATCAATGTCTTCGTCTGGCCGGCCCCGCCGGCCGCTCGAACCACCGCGGTTCGCGACGGATACAACATCGAGGAGTGGTCGGCGCAGGGATTGCAGTTCTCTGCCGTCTCCGATGTCAACGCCGCCGATCTCACCACCTTCCGCGACAGCTTCATCCGCGCCGCAGCGCTCTGAGACCCCGCGCAGCGAAAACCCGGCTCGCGGAGGCGGCCGGGTCTGGGCATGTCAGAGGCTGGAAATCAGGCCGAAAGCTTGGCCGCGACTTCGTCGGACACTTCGAAGTTCGAGTAGACGTTCTGCACGTCGTCGTCGTCTTCCAGGCTGTCGATGAGCTTCAGCAGCGACTGCGCCTTTTCCTCGTCGACCGGCACGTTGTTCTGGGCGCGCCAGACGATCTTCACGGTCTCGGCTTCGCCGAGCGTCGTCTCGAGCGCCTTCGCCACTTCGTTGAGGGATTCGAACGCGCAGGTGATGTAGTGCCCGTCCTCGTCCGTCTCGACGTCGTCGGCGCCGGCTTCGATGGCGGCTTCCATCATCGTGTCGGCATCGCCCGCCGAAAGCTTGTAGGTGATTTCGCCGACGTGATCGAAGGAAAACGAGACCGAACCGGTTTCGCCGAGCACGCCGCCGGCCTTGGTGAAGATCGAGCGGACGTTGGAGGCGGTGCGGTTGCGGTTGTCGGTCAGCGCCTCGACGATAACAGCCGTACCGCCCGGGCCGTACCCCTCGTAGCGGACTTCATCGTAGTTCTCGCCGTCGGCGCCGGCTGCCTTCTTGATGGCGCGGTCGATGTTGTCCTTCGGCATCGACTGGGCCTTGGCGTTCTGGATGGCCAGGCGAAGGCGCGAGTTCATCATCGGGTCGGGGAGACCCGCCTTGGCGGCGACAGTGATTTCGCGCGCAAGCTTGGAGAACATTTTCGACCGCACGGCATCCTGACGGCCCTTGCGGTGCATGATGTTTTTAAACTGTGAATGGCCAGCCATGGCACCCCTGTTCACGTCTTATTGTTCGGAATGGGCCGCCTTATAAAAGCGAAGTGGGCCGTATTCAAGCAAAAAGCCAGGTTTCGCACGGCGGTGCGAGCGAAAGACTGTGCCTGGAAGCCTCCGGAACAAAGGGCAAGACCTCACGTTTCAACTGGACCACCGCTTGTAGGAAGGAATGACCCATGGCGAGTTTTAGCGAAGCACGCGAAGATCCGGCACATCAGCTCTGGACCCAAATCGACGATCTCCACGCGGGCATGCTCGGCATCGACGGCAGCGGCATGCACATGCAGCCGATGGCGCCCTTTGCCGATCCAACGACCAACACGATCTGGTTCTACACCAAGGACGACACGCACGTGGCCCAAGCCGTGAAACCTGGCACGCGGGCGCACTTCTGCGTGGTCGGCAAGCACCACGACTACCATGCCTGCCTCGCCGGACACATCGAGCTTCGCCCCGACCCGACCAAGATCGACGAGTACTGGAATTCCGTCGTCGCCGCCTGGTACGAGGGAGGCAAGAAGGACCCGCACCTCACCATGCTGGCGCTTCACGTCGATGACGCGGAGATCTGGGTTTCCACCGACAGCACGCTGAAATTCGGTTGGGAGATCGCCAAGGCAAACCTTACCGGTGACAAGGAGCCGGACGTCGGGCTCAGGCGCCACCTTCAGTTCGCCTGACCGCTGCCCTGCCAGTTCAGCACATAGATCAACGGTTTGCTCGGTAGCGACGCAAGGGAAACCTTGATCGTCGCGCCGGGCGCATAGCCGATATCGAAATCGGAACCGAACATCGCGAGAAACTGATCCATCGGCGGTCCCAAGCGGTGCATGGGCAGGATCAGCGACGCGCGCAGGCGCTTGACGACGCGGCTCATGCTGTCCGCCCCCATCGTCAGCCCGCCATCGACCGGCACCATCAGCACGTCGAGCCTGCCGATCTCGCCATACTGCTGATCGGTGAGTTCGAAATGCAGGTGGCCGAGATGGCCGATGCAAAGGCCCGCGACCTCGAAGATGAAGATCGAGTTGCCGTTCTCGCCGCCGCCGTCATAACCGGAACGGATGTCGGTCACGACATTTCTGATCAGCGTATCACCGACCTGAAGATGAACTTTCGCCTTTTCCCCCGGCGTGTCGCTCCAGCCATGCAGCACATAGCGGATCGCCGGGTCCGGATTGAGCGTGTAATGGGATGGGTGCGCCCTGTTCATGGTGACGGCATCGGGCGTATACGGGGTCGGAAAGGCGCCGCTGAAATCGGTCGCGATCGCAACACCGCCGGGTGTTTCGATGAAGAAGGTGGCGTGGCCGAGGAGCGTGATCGTCACCTCGCCGTTTTCGGCTTTGCTCGCGGGGGCAAGCGCTGCCGGGGTGTAGCCCGCGAAGGTCGCGCCGGGTATCGCATGGGCGATGGCCTGGCATTGGCTTGCCGATCGCGCCTCAACCGTGCCCGCTGCCTGCGCGGCTGCCGGATTCATCAGCATCAGCAAGGTCGACAGCAGCGCCAAAGAAAACGATCGCATCATGCAGCCCATCCCGATCATGCGCGAAACGCCATGAGGATGCGGCATCGGCCGGCGACGGTCCAGTTACAGCCGGTGAGGGAAGTTTCACTTTTGCGTCATCTTGAGAAGCGTGGCGTCTATCGCCAGAAATCCGGAATGGTTTCGGCAAGGCGCGGCCCGAGGCGGAGCGGCGCGATTTTCTCGGCAAGGCCGGTCGCATCGGAAATCTCCACGCCGACGCCGCAAATGGTCGCCGGACCCGATGCCGCTTCGAAACGTCCCTTCGGCATCTTCGAGATGAAGCGGTTGAGCGGCTCTTCCTTGTCCATGCCGAGCGAACTGTCGTAGTCGCCGCACATGCCGGCATCCGACATGTAGGCGGTGCCGCCGTTCAAGATCTGCGCATCCGCCGTCGGCACATGCGTGTGCGTGCCGACAACCAGGCTGGCGCGGCCGTCGACGAAATGGCCGAAGCACTGCTTTTCGCTCGTCGCCTCGGCGTGGAAATCGAAGACGATGGCGTCGGCCTGCTCCTTCAGCGGGCAGGCGGCAAGGATGCTTTCGGCCGCCTTGAAGGGATCGTCGAGCTCGGGATGCATGAAGACCCGCCCCATGATGTTGGCCACGAGCACGCGTGCGCCATTGCGGGCGTAGTAGATGCCGGAGCCGCGGCCGGGCGTGCCTGCCGGATAGTTCGCGGGGCGCAGGAACTGGTCGTGACGCTCGCAGAAGGAGACGGCCTCCTTCTGGTCCCAGACATGGTTGCCGGTCGTGACGACGTCGGCACCGGCGTTGATGGTTTCCTGGAAGATGTCCTCCGTGATGCCGAAGCCGCCGGCGGCGTTCTCGCCGTTGACGATGACGAAATCGAGCTTCAGGTCGGAGACAAGGCCCGGCAGCCGGTCCCAGACCGCGGTCCGCCCCGTCTTGCCCACCAGGTCACCCAAGAACAACAATCGCATTCGCTATCCAATCTCCGGCGAAAAAATCTGCAGCCCGCTCTCCGTCAAAATGGCGTCCAGCCGTACGTCGTGGGGCTCGGCGGGCACTGATGGCACTTCTTGGCAATCGAATGCAATGCCGATCAGTTGCGGGTCCAGCCCTTTTTGCCACAATCGATCGATGGCGCGGTCATAGTAGCCGGCGCCGTAGCCGATGCGATGCCCGGTGCGGTCGAAGGCCGAGAGCGGAACCAGCATGAGATCGGGATCGAGTTCTGGCGCGTCGGGTCCCGGGCCGATGGTGCCGAAGCCGCTCGCCACCAGCTGGGCGCCATCGATCAGCTCGCGAAAGACGATCGTCTGCTTGTCGAGAATGACAGGCACGCAGAGCCGCGCGCCGCGTTCGCCAAGTCTCGTCATCAGCGGCCGGATATCCGCTTCCGAGCGGATCGGCAGGAAGCCGGAAACGATCTCCCCCGGCTGCAACCGAACGGCATCTGCCGCATGGCGGACCATGGCAAGGCTTTTTTCCGCACGCTCCTCCGGAGCGATCGCGTCGCGGAGCGCCAACCGCTCGCGGCGCATCTCGGCTTTCAATTCTCTGGGCGTCATGACGGCCTTTGCGGGTTTCGAACAGGCAGCCATGACCATAATTACCCTTTTCCGTGATGCAAGGCTCTGGACGTTTCGAGGAGGAGGCGTGTATCGGTTTTCGATTTGCAATCGCCCAAAAAGGCGAGTTCTGACCACCGAAATGTGTTGCATTTACAAGCTCGCCCTTCACCCGCGGCATGAATATTAGTGATTACTTGTGAACGCGCATCGACGGGAGCAAAATGCCGCCGCCCGCGAGGCGGTGCCTCGTTTGGCGAGGAGAAAATAATCATGGACAATCTCAATCTCACGACCCTGGAAAGGGGCCGGACCTCAATTGACAGCGCGGCTATTGATGCGCTGGCTGCCGGCTTTCGTGGAAGTCTGGTTTCCAATAGCGATGCGAACTACGAAGAAACGCGTGCAATCTGGAATGCGATGGTCGAGCGCAAGCCGGGCCTCATCCTGCGTTGCGCCGGTGCTGCCGACGTCATGAATGCCGTGCGGTTCGCCCGCGACAACAAGCTGCTCGTCTCCGTGCGCGGCGGCGGCCATGGCATTGCCGGCAACGCGCTTTGCGACGGCGGTGTCACGATCGACCTGTCGCCGATGAAATCGGTACGGGTGGACCCTGAAACGAAACGCGCTCGGGTCGAGCCCGGCGCGCTCCTTTCCGATGTCGACAAGGAGACGGCGGCATTTGGGTTGGCTTTGCCGACCGGCATCAACTCGACGACTGGGATCGCTGGCCTGACGCTTGGCGGCGGTTTCGGCTGGCTGACGCGAAAGTTCGGCCTGACGATCGACAACCTGCTGTCCGTCGACATCGTCACGGCCGATGGCGAACTCGTGAAGGCAAGCGAGAAGGAAAAGCCCGACCTGTTCTGGGCGATCCGCGGCGGCGGCGGCAATTTCGGGGTCGTCACCTCCTTCGAATTCCAGTTGAACGAATTGAACCCGCAGGTGCTGGCGGGCCTCGTCGTGCATCCCTTCGACAACGCGGAAGCGCTGCTCAAGGAGTATCGCCAAGCGCTCGAAGCCGCGCCCGACGAACTGACCTGCTGGGTGGTGATGCGCGAAGCGCCGCCGCTTCCGTTCCTGCCCGCCGAATGGCACGGCAAGAAGGTCGCGGTGCTCGCCATGTGCTATGCCGGCGACATCGCGGCCGGCGAGAAAGCAACGGCGCGGCTGCGCGGCATCGGCAAGCCGATCGCCGACGTCGTTGGCCCCGCCCCCTTCGCCGCATGGCAACAGGCCTTCGACCCGCTGCTTGCGCCCGGAGCCCGCAACTACTGGAAGAGCCAGGATTTCGCCGCGCTCTCCGATCAAGCGATCGACGTGCTGCTCGGCGCGGTTCGAAAGCTGCCGGGCCCGGAATGCGAAATCTTCATCGGCCATGTCGGCGGCAAGGCCGGCCGCATTCCGCTCGACGCGACCGCCTTCCCGCAGCGAAGCTCGCATTTCGTCATGAACGTGCACGCCCGCTGGCGCGAAAAGGCAATGGATAGCGCGTGCGTCGGCTGGGCGCGCGAACTGTTCCAGGCGACCAAGCCGCACGCCATCGGCACGGCCTACATCAACTTCATGCCGGACGACGAAACGGACCGGGTGGAGGCCGCCTATGGCGCCAACTACCCGCGGCTTGCCGAAATCAAGCGGCGCTACGATCCGCAAAACCTGTTCCGGGTAAACCAGAACGTTGCGCCAAGTGCGGCGGTTCGCGCGGCTTGAGACGCATGGACCGGGCGGCACGTCAGAGGCGTGCCGCCCTGGCCCGAAAACTTCGATCACGCGCCACCATTTGTCATGCTGCCGAAGACTATTCGCCCGCCTGCGCAACCGGCTCGCGTGCCAGCGAAAGCCGCCCGTCCGTGCCGATATGAGCGCTGACCCCAAGATAGTTGGACAGCGTCGTATGGGTGGTTTTCACCGGATGGCTGTGCGTCGCGGTGATCACGGCGACGTCGGCGCCGGCGGCTTCGCCCGCCTTGATCCCGGCCGGCACATCCTCGAACACCAGGCAATCGGACGGCCTGACGCCGAGCCGTTCGGCGCCGAGAATATAGCATTGCGGATTGGGCTTGCCGACTTTGACGTCCTCGGCGGTCACGATGAAGCGCGGCATCGGAACGCCGGCGGCGGCAAGCCTCGCCCTGGCAAGTTCGATCGGCGAAGACGTGACGATCGCCCAGCGATCGGGCGGCAGCGAGCTCAGGAAGTCGATCGCGCCGGCGATCGGTACCACGCCTTCCACATCCGCGATCTCGGCAAGCCCGATCTTATGCGCTTCGGCAACCGGATCGATGCCCGGCAGATTGAGATTGCCGATGGTGTCGACGCCGCGTGCGCCATGCATGGTCGGCAGGAACGCCTCGACATCGAGCCCCATGCGGCGCGCCCAATCGCCCCATACACGTTCTGCCGAGGCAATCGAGTTGATGATCGTGCCGTCCATGTCGAAGAGAAATGCGGCATAGCGCCTGTCGAAGGCGGAAGCGGGAATAGCGGACAACGGATTTCCTTTCAGATTACTCACCAAGCCGGCTCTTCAGACCCGCGATGATCTTGTTTGCCAGGGTTTCATAGTCGTCGTCGAAGTGGTGACCGCCGTCCATGCCGATCACCTCGACACCGGTGCCCGCCAGCGCCGGACAGGCGACATCCTCGTCGTCGTCCTTGCCGTAAATGCATTGGACGATCTTGGGATTGATGGTCTTCAGGTCGGTCATCGGATCGCCGCCCTTGCCTTCACTGGAAGCGCCGAGCCAACCCATGACCGAGATCACGTAGTCGACCTTGCTCGACAACGACAGGAGCGACATCTGGACGATGCGATCCCGATGGCGCGGCGGCAGGCGGTTGAAGCTTGCCGGCAGCACGTCGGCGCCGAAGGAATAGCCGATCAGGAGCACGTGCTGCACGCCGAAATGCTTGGTGTAATATTCGATGATGCGGCCGAGATCGTCGGCCGTCTCCTGCGGCTTGCGCTCGGACCAGAAATAGTGAAGCGAGTCAACGCCGACGACCGGGATGCCTGCCGACTGCAGCGCGCCGCCGACCTCCTTGTCGATATCGCGCCAGCCGCCGTCGCCGGAATAGATGATCGCCAGCGTATTCTGAGTCGGCTTGGTCTCCATGACGTTGACCGGCAGGCCGAGCGGCGAGCTTGAGGTATCGAGCGACTTGACGATCTCGGCAAGGATGGTGCCGAGCGTGGTGTGCGGGTCCTGCGTGGAATCGCGGATCTCGATCTCCGGATGGCCCTTGCGCATGGCTTCGACATGGGCGCGGCCGTCCGCGGGCGCGGCGGGCGTGAAGCTCGCGATGATCGGGCTGGGCAGCGGTCCTTCCGACATATCGAGCATCACCCGATCCCCGACCTTCGTCTTTTCGGCCGGCGTGCACAGATCCTTGGTGAGCGGGATGCCGGCGAGCGGATCGACGGCGACCGTGTAGGCCGTCGTCGCGTCCGGCGTCTGGGAGGCGATCGCGAGCGCAAGTGCGCCGCCCTCGCCGACGCCAGCGATGATCGGCAGTTCATAGGCGGCGTCGCCGGTGGCGCGCTGCACCTGCTGGCTGAGCGATTCGATATCGGAGACGAGATAGATGCAGCCGTCGTTCTGGCTGACGTCGTAGTCCTGCAACGCCTTCAGGTAGGAGGGAAAGTCGATGCCGATCACCACCGAGCCCGTGCTGACGAGCTTCTGCGCAACCGCATTCTCCTTCGGCCCCCAGCCGGCCGCATCGGAGATCAGCACCACTTCGCCGATCACCTTGCCCTGCGGCAGGAGGACGTGTGGCGTCGGAATGAGGCCGAGATCGTATTTCCTGGTGTCTTCGGCTGCCCTGGCGGCGCCGGCCACCAGGCAGAACGCCAAGCAGAGGGACAGAGCATATTTCAGGATCATTTCCGTACGACTCCTCTAAGCCCGCCACCGATGAGAAACGTCGCGTCCATCAGTGCAATCATCGGGCTGACCCCGCCGGACACGGCAAGATAGCGCGGCTGCCACTCGGGGTGAAATTTTGATTTGAACGCTCTCAGTCCCTTGAAGTTGTAAAACCGTTCGCCGTGGTCAAAAACAGTGCCGCCGACCCTGTCCCAAACCGGAGCGGCGTCCCGCTTCGACATGCCCGACAGCGGCGCCATACCAAGGTTGAAGCGCTGAAATCCGGCATTCCTGAGGTATTCCAGAATCTGCACGAACAGAAAGTCCATCGAGCCTTTCGGCGCGTCCGGCGAGAAGCGCATGAGATCGATCGACCCCTCCTCCTTTGACTGGGTGAGAAGAAGGTTCGCGAAAGCGACGATCCTCCCGTCCTTCTTCAAAACACAGACGGGTTGGGCGGCCACGTAGTCGGGATCGAAGGCGCCAAGCGAAAAGCCCTTCTCCTTGGCATTGTGGTCCGCCAGCCAGCTGTCGGAGACGTCCGCCAACTCGTCCATGACGGCGGGAATTCCTTCCGGCTCGATGACGGCAAATTCCAGCCCGTCGCGCACGGCCCGGCTGGCGGTCTGACGCAGGTTCGCCCATTTGCCGCCCTTGAGTTCGAAGCCTTGCAGATGCACCACCGCAAGCTCTCCGAGCTTGAAAGCGCGAAGACCGGCATCGGCGCAGGATGCGAGCAGCGCCGGCGAAATCTGGTAGAAGACGGCGCGACAGCCGGCGGCGCGGGCAGCCTCGACGAAGCGCCAGACGAGTTCGGACGCGGAATGCCGCGCGCCCACCGGATCGAAGAGCGCGATCCACGAACGGCCCTGCTTTCCGTACATCACGAAGGCATCGCCTTTTTCCGAGAACATGATGCTCTTGTCGCGCATGCGCACGAGATTGGCGTCGGCGAGGCCGCTCTTGACGGCAATCGCGACAGCGCGATCGACCGCGTCCTCCGATACCGGCTCCAGCCGTTCCGCGGCGGGGCGCAGCAGGCTGAAGGCGGCGATCGCCGACGAGACGATGGTGATGCCGAGCACTGCGCGAAGGCTGCGAGGCGCCTCACCGGCGAACTCGAACTGCCACCAGAGCTCGTTGCTGTATTCGACGTCGCGATAGACGAAGAAAAGGATCACGACGGCGCCGATGCAGATCACTGCGATCGCCGTCAGCCAGCCCGCCGTGAGCGCCTGATTGAGGAGCGACGCGGGCCGCCGGAACCGTCGCCGGTTGGCAACGAGGCCGATGATGAAGAATGCCAGAAACGCCGCCTCGACCACCGCGATCGCCTTCAGCAGCGACAGCATCAGCGCCGCAACCGCGCTTACCGTCGACACCCACCACGCCCCGTCGAGGCGCTGGCCGAGGCCGCGCGCGGCGACCACCAGGGCAAGGCCGAGAAGGCTTGATAGAAAATGCGCGCTTTCGACGATCGGCAACGGCAGGAAACCGGACAGGAATTCCAGATTCTGGTCCGGCGTCGGCGTGACGCTCGAAAACACCAGCATCACGCCGAGAAGGAGGCCGAATGCGGACAGGAGCTGCGGCATCAACCGGCCGCCGATCCGCCGGATGCTCGATGCGGCCGGATGATCGACGAAACGCCTGAGCTCCGTCGCCACCACCGCGAGAATGGCGATCAACAGCGGGATGACGTGATAGATGAGGCGATAAAGCACGAGCGAGCCGAGCACCGCATCGACGTTCACGGCGTTGCCGAGCCATGCGATGATGACCGTCTCGAAGACACCGAGGCCCGCCGGCACGTGGCTCAGCACGCCGAGCCCGACGGCGATCGCGTAGACGGCCAGAAAGGCCGGCCAGCCGATCGAGGAGTCCGGCAACAGCACGTAAAGCACGGTAGCGGAAGCGGCGATATCGAGAACGGTGACCAGGAACTGCCGCGACCAGGTAAGCGAGTCGGGCAGGCGCACGTCGAATTGACCAATCGTCAGCACCCTGCCGCCGCGCCCGACGACCAAAAGCAGCGCGAGCAGAGCGATGATGACGCCGGCAAGCAACCGCAGCCATATGCCGCCAACGGAAATCAGCGGCCCGATCTCGTCGGCCATGACCAGAAGCGCGATCGCGCCGACGGCCGCAAGCCCGAGGCCGAAGGAAAGCGTGACGAAGGCGATGACGCGGGTGATTTCTTCGGGCGTCAGGCCAAGCCGGGTATAGGCGCGATAGCGGATCGCACCGGCGCTGAGCGCGCCGAAGCCGGCGGTGTTGCCGACGGCATAGGCGCTGAACGAGGTTAGCGCCACATGCGGGAACGGCAGCTTCTTGCCGATGTATTCCAGCGCGTTGACGTCGTAGAAGACGAGCGCCAGGAAGCTAAGCCCGGTGAAGAACAAGGCAAGCAGGATCGAGGAGTACCGCGTCTCGCGCAGCGCCTGCACGACGTCATCGTAGCGCACTTCGGTCGTGAGGTGAAAAATCGCAAAGGCGACGAGCGCAAACACGGCGATGCTCGCGACGGCCAGGAGTTGCGTCCTGTAGCGCCGCAGGAGCCCGCTCAGCCAGCCGCGCGCCTCCTCATCCTCGCTGGATTGTTCCAAATCGATCGGAGCCGACATGATATACCTGTATTGAAACCGCTTCTGAGGACGCGCATAGCAGATGTGCGGCAGCACGAATATTTCAATTCGCTTCCACCGCGCAGTTTTCTTAAGAGACTCTTGCCAGAGCGCTCATCCAACTGAATTCAGGCAATTTTGGCGCAGGCTCGATCGGGCGACGGACAAGATAGGGGCTGAAGCGAGGGTTCCTCGTTGCCGCCTGCCTTTTTGGCCTGCTAGATCAGCCATGACCAACCGAGGAGACAGCGGAGAGACGGCATGACCATTCTCGTGACCGGCAGCGCCGGACATCTCGGCGAAGCGCTAATGCGGACCCTGCAAGCGAGTGGGCGGGCCGCATGCGGCATCGACATCAAGCCTTCCCCATTCACCACCGAGGTCGGCTCCATCACCGACCGCGCCTTTGTTCGTCGGGCGATGGCTGGCGTTCGCACCGTCATCCACAGCGCGACGCTCCACAAGCCGCATGTGGCCACGCACAGCAAACAGGATTTCGTCGACGTCAACGTCAGCGGCACCCTCAACCTGCTCGAGGAAGCGGCCTCGCAAGGGGTCGAGCGCTTCATTTTCACCAGTACCACCAGTGCCTTCGGAGCGGCGCTGACGCCCGCGCAGGGCGAACCGGCCGCCTGGCTTACCGAGGACGTGGCGCCTATCCCGAGAAACATCTACGGGGTCACCAAGGTCTCCGCGGAAGGCCTTTGCGAACTCTTTGCCCGCCGCAACCGGCTCCCGACCGTAGTGCTCAGAACTTCGCGCTTCTTCTCGGAAGCGGACGACGACGAGGCGATGCGCAGCCGCTTTTCGTCGGACAACGCCCAGGCGAACGAACTGCTCTGCCGCCGCGTCGATATCGCCGATGTGGTCGATGCCCATCTGCTGGCTGCCGAGCGGGCGCAGGTGATCGGTTTTGGCCGCTACATCATTTCCGCAACGACGCCCTTCAGCCAGGATCAGCTGCAGGCTCTACGCGACGACGCGCCGTCCATGATCCGCCAGCTTTTTCCCGACTGCGCGCCGCTTTATGCCGCACGCGGATGGCAGTTCTTTCCCTCGATCGACCGCGTCTACGTCAACCGCCTGGCCATGACCGAGCTTGGGTGGAGACCACGCTACGATTTCAGCCACGTGCTCGAATGCCTGCGCCGGAACGACGATTTCCGCAGTCCGCTCGCCATCGAAGTGGGAAGCAAGGGCTATCACGATCAGACCTTCGAGGAAGGCCCCTACCCCGTCACCTGACCGATCGGCGTCGCTCGCAGAGGGGGCCTTTCAATCCGTCACGCCACCGCGATACGGCGGAACATGGCAATCAAAGCCTGGTCGAGCACGGGATCGGCAGGCAGAGGCTGGCAGGACTGCTTGACGATCACGGTCTCCGTTTCCGGGCTGATCCAGATCCACTGGCCGTGGATGCCGATCGCCGCAAGCTCCCCCTTGCCGGTCTCGTACCAGTAGTTTCGGTAGCTGCCGCCGGGGAATAGATGTGCCTGATCGCCGTTGGCCCAGGCCTCTCGATTGCCGCCGGTCCGGAGATCATCAATCAAGCCTTGCGGGACAACACCGCCGCCACCGGTGCGGACGAGTTCGCCGACGCGGGCGAGATCACGCGCCGTCACGCTGAAGCCACCGGCGGCGCGGACCGTGCCAAGGCGATCGACGGTGATCATGCCGTCCGAGCGAGCACCCAGCGGCAGCCACAGCAAGTCCCGCAGGAGCGAGGGAAAACGTCGTCCTACGGCCCGTTCGAGCACGATGCCTGCCATGTCTGCGTCCGGCGACCGGTAAGCATGCAGCTGGCCATGGTCGCCCGCGCCCTTGGGGATAGCGCAGAGAAGCGACTTGAGATCGGGGGCCGGATCGTCGGCAGTGTCCGGTGCCCAGCATGTCGAGCGGCGGTAGCGGTTGAAGAGACCGGTTTTGTCCAGATAGTTCTCATCGAACTTGAGACTGATCTCCATGTCGAGCAGCTGCTGAACGGTCGCATCGCCATAGGCCGAGCCTGCCGCTTCCGGCACATATCGCACGATCTGATCGGACGGCAGGAGAAATCCCTGATCGCATAGAATGCCGGCCAGCAATCCGGTCAAAGACTTCGTGACCGAAAAGATGAGGTGCGGTTTGTCCCGATCGCAGTGCTCGGCACACCATTCCGCCGCAAGCCTGCCCTTTCGCATGACGACGAGCGCGTCGGTATCGCTTGCCACCAGAAAGTCCGAAAGCGGCATTTCGGCGCCCTCGACACCTACCACCGAAAGCGTCGAAAGGGAGCCGAGATCGGCCGGGGTGTCCTCAGCCAGACGGTTGCCGCGCACGGTCGCCGAGGGCACGAATTCGCTGACGTTCTGAAAAGACCAGCGTGAATAGGGAGCAGTCATCCAATTGGCAAGCGTCACGTCGCTGCGATGGAAAGGATGTGTCATAGCGCGTTCTCTCCGTCAGCGGTCGCCAACGCACCGTAAAGCTCGGGGCGGCGATCACGGAACAGACCCCAGGCGGCGCGGTTGTCGGCGAGCGCCTGCCTTTCGAAGCTGGCGATCAGCACATCTTCGCCAGTGCGGCCCGCCGAGGCAAGCAGCTGGCCGTCAGGGCCGGAAATGAAGGACGAGCCATAATAGCTCTGCTCATGGCCGCCGACCGTCTCGGAGCCGATGCGGTTGGCGGCGGCGACCGGCATCATATTGGCGGCGGCATGGCCGCGCATCACCATGCGCCAATGCTCCATAGTGTCGAGATCGGGCCGACCGGGCTCAGAGCCGATCGCCGTCGGATAGAGCAGAAGCTCCGCACCTTGCAGCGCCATGGCGCGCGCTGCTTCCGGAAACCACTGGTCCCAGCAGACGCCGACGCCGATCGCACCGAAGCGGGTCTTCCAGACCTTGAAGCCGGTATCGCCCGGGCGGAAATAGAATTTCTCGCTGTAGCCGGGACCATCAGGAATGCGCGACTTGCGGTAGACGCCGAGGACAGCGCCGTCGGCATCCACCATCGCAAGACTGTTGTAGAAGGCCTGGTTGTGCCGCTCGAAAAAGGAAACCGGGATTGCCACTCCAAGCTCGGCGGCAAGGTCGCGCATGGCGGCAACGGCCGGGTGTTCGTCAAGCGGATGCGCTCGCGAGAAATGCTGGGGGTTCTGCTCCTGGCAGAAATAGAACCCCTCGAAGAGTTCCTGCACCAGGACGACGTTGGCGCCCTGCCCGGCGGCATCGCGCACCAGCCGCGAGGCGGTGTCGATGTTTTCCCTGATATCGTCGCTGCAGGCGAACTGCACGACGCCGAGCGTCATCCTGCCCGCCGGCATCTCAGGCGCCCTCGAAGCCGGTCAGCACGCCGACGGCGTTGACGCCGATCTCTTCGACCGCATAGCCGCCCTCCATGACGAAGAGCGTCGGCAGGCCGAGTGCTGCGATCCGCTTGCCGATTTTCGGGAAGTCCTCCGTCTTCAGCTTGAACTTGCTGATCGGATCCTTTTCGAAGGTGTCGACGCCGAGCGACACCACGACCACATCAGGCGCATAGGCCGCAACCTTGCCGCAGGCGTCCTCAAGGGAGGCGTTCCAGCGCTCCCAGGTCGTGCCGAAGGGCATCGGATAGTTGAGATTAAAGCCCTCGCCGGCACCGCTGCCCCGCTCATCGGCATGACCCAGGTAATAGGGATATTCCTGCATCGGATCGGCATGGAGGTTGATCACCTGCACGTCGGCACGGGAGTAGAAGATCTCCTGTGTGCCGTTACCGTGGTGATAGTCGACATCGAGAATGGATACCTTGGCAGCACCTTTGTCGCGGAACCACTGTGCGGCCACGGCCGCATTGTTGATGTAGCAATAGCCGCCGGCAAAGCCGCTGCCCGCATGGTGGCCCGGCGGGCGGCAGAGCGCAAAGGCTGCGCGTTCGCCGCCCTTGACGAGGCCTGCGGCCGTAAGCGCCACGTCATGCGACGACTTGATCGCATCCCAGGTCCCCTCGACGAAGCCGGCACCGGCATCGAAGGAATAGTAGCCGAGCAAGCCGTCGATGAAATCGGGCGGCACGTCGCCGCGCAGCCCGCGCGTGGGCCAGGTGAAGGGCAGAGCGGTGCCGCTGCGCCCGGCGGCCGTCCAGCGGTCCCAGACGGTCGGCAGGAAATCCAGATAGTCCTTGCGGTGCACTTTGGCGGCGGTCGAAAGGTCGTGTTCGTCCGGCGGCAGTATTGGGCCAAGCCCGACCGCCTGGATGCGCTCGACCACGAACTTCGGCCGCAGCGGCAATTCGAAGCCGGGCACGATCGCCCCGGCCGTGAGCTCGAGCTGATTGGAATGGCCGAGGTGGCGCGGCGAAAAGACGGTCTTCATGGCAGACTTCCGGCATTGAAACAAAATGATTGCGCCGCGCTCGGACAAGCGCGGCGCATCTGTGACGTTACTTCTGAAGCTCGGTCCAGATCTTGGTGTAAAGCTCCTGAACCGCGGGCTCGCAAAGCCGCATGAATTCGGTGTGCTTCTTCAGATCCTCTGGAACGTTGAGCTCCGGCGCGCCCTTCATTTCCGCGGGCATGAACTGGTCCGAGCCGGCAACGCCGTTCGAATAGCGGGCGAAGGCTGAGATCAGCGCCGCGTTCTCGGGCTCCATGATGAAGTTCTGGAAGAGCTTGGCGTTTTCGACGTTCTTGGCTTCCTTCAGGACAACGACGTTGTCGGACCAGTAGGTGAAGCCTTCCTTCGGATAGCCGTAGTGGATGCTCGGCTTCTGCAGCCGCTGGCGCAGCGCCGAGCCGTTCCAGTCGACGGTGGCGGCGAAGTCGCCAGCCAGCATCTTCTCGACGGTCGCGTATTCCATCGAGATCCAGTTCTTCTTGGCGTTGACGAGGGTATCGCGCGCCTTCTTGAGCACCGCCTTGTCGGTCGTGCACCATTCACCGCCGTTGTAGCGGATAGCGGCATAGATGATGTCGCTCATTTCGGGAACGACGTTGATCTTGCCCTTCAGCTCATCCGGCGTGTCGAATACAAGCGACCAGCTGTTGATGTCGCCCTTGTAGACATCGGTATTCACGGCAATGCCGATCGTTCCCCACTGCCACGGAACGGAATATTTGCGGCCCTTGTCGAAGTCCGGATCGGCCCATTCTTTCGAGAGGTTCTTGGCGTTCTCCATCTTGCCGGGATCGGTTTCGAGCAGAAGGCCCTCGGATATCCAGATCGGCAGATAGCTCTGCGACGGAACGGCGATGTCGAAGCCGGTGCCGCCCTGACGGGCTTTTGCGAGTGCCGTGTCGTTGGAGTCGTAGTCGGTAACGGTTACCTTGACCTTGTACTTGTCTTCAAACTTCTTGATCAACTCGGGGTTGGTGTAGTTACCCCAGTTGTAGATGTTGAGCGATCCTTCCGCGTGAGCGACGGAGACCGTCGCAAGCAGCGTGGCCAGGACGGCCACGGTCGACATTAGGCGTTTCATGCTGTTCCCTTTCTTTCTTTCTCTTATCCACGTTTCTTACTGACGAAGAAGAAGACGGTGACCGCCGCGATCGACAGCAGCAGGAACACCGTCGATATCGCATTCATTTCCGGCGTTATGACGCGGCGGATCTGACCGAGCATGTAGGTGGGAAGCGTGTCCTGACCAGCCGACTTGACGAATTCGGTGATCACCACGTCGT
The DNA here is from genome assembly GCF_052113965.1 of Rhizobium sp. RAF56. Classification (NCBI taxonomy): domain Bacteria; kingdom Pseudomonadati; phylum Pseudomonadota; class Alphaproteobacteria; order Hyphomicrobiales; family Rhizobiaceae; genus Rhizobium; species Rhizobium sp. RAF56. Next base: position 66,719 of record NZ_JBFRDU010000006.1, on the reverse strand, counting down.
CGAGCGAGGTCACGAAGGCAAGCATCCAGCCGGCGAGGATCCCCGGCCACAGCAGCGGGAAGGTCACGTATCGGAAGGTCTTGAACGGCGTGGCATAGAGATCGGCCGCCGCCCGCTCGAGCGTGAGGTCCATGTTTTCGAGCCGCGCCCGGATAGGCAGATAGGCGAAAGGCAAGCAGAATGCCGTGTGCGCGGCGATCAGGTAGCCGAGGCCCGTATAGCCGGTCCAGATCTTGAGGCGGGAGAAGAGGATCAGGAGCGCCACGGCGGTGACGATCTCCGGCACCATCAGCGGCGTATTGATGAAGGCGTATTTGAAAGTCAGGCCGCGATAGGCCTCCGTGCGCGTCGTCGCCAGCGCCGCCATCGTGGCCGCAACGGTCGCGATCACGGCCGCGACCGTTGCGATCTGCAGCGATACGATCGAGGCGTCGATGACCTGTGTGTTCTGGAAGGCCTGCCAGAACCAGCGCAGCGACAGCCCCCGCCACGCCGCCAGCGTTTCGCCGGCATTGAAGGCAAAGACGACCAGCACGGCGATCGGCAGGTAAAGCAGAAAGAAACAGACCATCGCAATGGTGGTAAAGCCCGTCTGGTGCTTGACCGAAAATCGTCTAGCCATGCTGCGCGCCCCGCGAACCGCCGGCGTTGCGGACGTAGACCAGAAGCGCGGCCATGACGATGATCATCAGCGTGATCGAGAGCGCCGAGCCGAGCGGCCAGTTGCGTCCCTGGCCGAACTGCAGCTCGATCAGGTTACCGAGCATCATGTTCTTGCCGCCGCCAAGAATGGTCGGGGTGACATAGGCACCGAGCGAAGGAATGAAGACGAGGATCGAACCGGCGATGATGCCGGGTTTCGAAAGCGGGATGATGATCCGACGCAGCACCTTCAACGGCGTCGCGTAAAGATCGTATGCCGCCTCCAGAAGGCGAAAATCGAGCTTCTCCAGGCTCGCATAGATCGGCAGGACCATCAGCGGCAAATAGACATAGACCATCCCCACCATGATCGCTCCGTCCGTAAAGAGCATCTGCAACGGACGCTCTATGAAGCCGAAACGCATCAGCAAGATATTGATCAGCCCCTCGTTGCGGATGATCTGGAGGATGGCGAAGGTTCGGATCAGGAGGTTGGTCCAGAATGGAATGGTGATCAGGAACAACCAGAGTTCCCGCGTGCGCTCCGGCCGAGTTGCGATGAAGTAGGCGGTCGGAAACCCGACCAGCAGCGACAATACGGTCGTTGCCAGCGAAAGCGTGACCGAGCGCAAGAGTATCGAGACATGCGCATCCGCAAGAGAAATCGTATCGTCGAAGATGTCCCGTTCGAGGAAGACACTGACCCAGCCGTCGGTGGAAAACAGCCACCGGACGTCGCCGTAAGGACCAGGCGTCAGGAAGGAATAGACAAGGACGATGAGAAGCGGGCCACAGGCCGCGGCAAGAATGATGAGGAGAGCCGGAAGCGAAAGCAGCCAGCGGTTTCGGACATCCCGTTTTCTTTCCGCCTCGAGAACCGCCGCGCCGTCGTCCATGTCAGTTCCTCAACACGCGGGCGGCGTTGGCTTCCAGCGTGATCCCGACCTCGTCGCCGAGATCGAAAGGCACCGCCTGGTGCGGCTTGTTCTGCTGGCGCACCGTGAACCGCGTGGCGCCGTCCGACAGCCGGACGTGGTAGTGCGTGTCGGTGCCGCTATAGACGATATTGGTCAGCGTCCCACGCATGCCGTTTGCCTCTCCGGGCTTGCCGAGCGAGGCATGCTCGGGCCTCAATACGACCGTCACGTCGCCGTCCGGCACGAAACCTTCGGGAACGCTCGCGGAGATGCGGCCGACGGCGTGAAGATCGACTTCCGCCTTTCCCCCTTCAAGGGCCGTGATCCGGCCCTGCAGAAAATTCGTCTCGCCGATAAAATCCGCGACAAATCGGTCGGTCGGATCGTCGTAGATCTCGCGCGGATTGCCGATCTGCAGCACCTTGCCCGCCGACATGACCGCGACGCGGTCCGACATGGTCAGCGCCTCTTCCTGGTCGTGGGTGACGAAGATGAAGGTAATGCCGGTTTCCGCCTGCAGGCGTTTCAGCTCGATCTGCATCTCCTTGCGCAGCTTGTAGTCCAGCGCCGACAGCGGCTCGTCGAGGAGAAGGACTTTTGGCTGCGGGGCAAGCGCGCGCGCCAGCGCCACGCGCTGCTGCTGCCCGCCGGAAATCTGGCTGGTCTTGCGGCCCGCGAGCGCTTCCATGCGCACCAGCTTCAGCATTGCGGACACCCGCTGAGATACCTCCGCCTTGGAACGGCCGAGCATCTGCAGGCCGAAGCCGACGTTTTCAGCCACCGTCATATGCGGAAAGAGCGCGTAGTTCTGGAAAACCGTATTGATCGGCCGCTTGAAGGGCGGCATCGCGGCGATGTTTTCGCCGTTCAGAAGAATCTCGCCGCGCGTCGGAAACTCGAAACCGGCGATCAGGCGCAGGAGCGTGGTCTTGCCGCAGCCGGACGGCCCGAGCAGGGTGAAGAACTCATTGTGCCTGATGGAGAGCGAGGTCTCGTTGACCGCCGCGACGGCATACTCGCCAAAGCCGAATAGTTTGGATACGCCCCTGATTTCGACCGCATTCAGTTCCGCCATGCAACGGTCACTTTTCCCACGTTTCGACCGTGCCGCACCTATGACCGAAGCCGCAATGCAAACGGTAATCTTTTGATTTTGCGCATGATCTCTCTTGGGCCTGTTTTGCTCCAAGCGTCATGCGTCAGCTGTTCCCGGCGCCTAGGTGAGCATAGCGCAAACCGATTGACAAGCCGCATTTGCGCCATCTGCTCACTCTATTTGGCTAACTCGCTTGCGGAATAGGTCACGCGCCCACCACAGATTGTGTGAACTGGGCGCACTTCGTGCAGCGCTTCCGGCGAAACGGCTTCGATGTCGGCGCTAAGCACGGTGATGTCGGCAAGGTATCCCGCCTTGATGCGGCCCTTGCGGTCCTCGCGAAACTCGGCATAGGCGCCCTCGACCGTATAGGCCGAAAGTGCCTCGGTCAGCGAAAAGCTTTGATCCGGGTCGCTCTCCTGCCAACGCGTGCGGATGACCGCGGCCTGCATGCCGCGGATCGGGTCGATCGGCGACACCGGCCAGTCCGAGGCGAAGCAGATCCGCGCGCCGGCATCCTTCAGCGTCCGCCAGGCGTAGCTGAGCGGCCAGCGCATCCGACCGATGCGCGAGACGGTCGGTTCCAGCGGCAGACCCATCGAGCCCGGCGGATGCGGCGGCTGCATCGATGCGATGACGCCGAGTTCGGCAAATCGGGAAACGTCGCTTGCATGCACGACTTCGATATGTTCGACGCGGTGGCGGCTGTCGCGCTTGCCGTTTGCCTCGCGTGCCGCCTGGTAGCCGTCGAGCACCGCCTTGACGGCCCCGTCGCCGATCGCATGCACGGCGATCTGCAGTCCGCGCCGGTCCGCCTCGACCGCCACCTCGCGGAAGCGCTCGGGCGTGAAAAGCCCCTCGCCGCGATAGTCGGGCCGATCGGCATAGGATTCGACCATGACAGCCGTCCAGCTTTCGAGCACGCCGTCGTAGAAGACCTTGACGACGCCTGAACGCAGGAAGTCGCTGCTATAGCGCTCGGCCATGACAGAGGCTTTCTCCAGCATGTCGAGATCCATGAAATTCTTGAAATGGAAGGGAATGTTCACGCGGCACGGCAGGCCGCCATCTTCCTTCTCGATCGCAGACAGCAGTTCCAGCTGGTAGAGATTGCCGTCCATGTTCTGGATCGTGGTAATGCCATGGCGGGCGCAGTAATCGAGCCCCCTGCGCATCACCTCCATGTCGATACGCCACTCGTCTTCGGTCGGCCGCGGATCGGGTTCGCCGCCGGTCGCAAGGCCGAGGCGATAGCGCTCGAAGCCCCCGACCGCCTGAACGGGGCTGAACGCTTCCATCTCGCGCAATTCGCCGGAGGCAAGCCCGTCGCTCCCCATGACGATCTCGTTGCCGGGGCCAAGTTCAGCCCCGTGGAGCAGGCCCGCAAGTTCGAGCGCCCGTGTATTTGCCCAGGCGGTATGATGATCGGGCGCAAAGAGGATGAGCCCCTGTTGGGGCAGGATGCGATCCAGCTGCTGCCGGGTCAGCCGCTCGTCGCTACCGAGGATCTCATAGTCGGCGCCCTGCGCGAACAGTATCTTCTGCGCCTCGCGGCCCGTTGCGTAGCTGCGGACGGCGTCGGTCAGAGCCCCCAGACCATGCACGCCCGAAAGCTGGAGATGAACGAGCTCCGCCGAGCCGGAAAACAGATGCATATGGTTTTCGGAGAAGCCCGGAACCACCGAACCGCCGCCGGCGTCGATGACCTTCGTCTCCGGTCCGCGAAGTCCGGAAAGCTCGCCCTCAGCACCAACAGCGGCGATCTTTCCATCGCGGAGAGCGATCTCGGCGGCGTGGGGCTTGTCGGGATCAAGCGTCAAAACACGCGCATTGAGGATGAGAATATCTGCGGCTAAAGTCATTGGATGTGCCCTCAAGCGATGGAACGGCATGGGACCTAATCACGCATCAGGATTCGCGGCAAGAGCGGGCCCCGTTTCCAAGCGGGGTTTGCATTTTCAGCGCCGAGTACCATCTTAAGATGCGGTAACGCTTTGAACTTCCATATATTGCTTCCAAATCGACCCTATCTGAAGAGGGTCATCTACCAGGCAGAGGGAGCCACCGGGATGGCTAAGTTTCACGGAGAGATGTCGGGCTTGTCAGGACTTGGGCCGGCGCGGGCGCGCCGCCAGATCCTGCCGGCGGCCCTTTCCTTCATGGCATTTGCCACGACGCTCATTCTTTCACTGACGGCAGCCGCCGCGACGCAGGCGGCGGATTGTGGCGGTTCGCCCGCGCCAGGTCTCGACTGGCGTGAATGCAGCAAGAAGAGCCTCGTTCTCCAGGGCAGCAACCTTTCCGGCGCCGATCTCGGCGGCGCGGACTTCTCGATGACGAACCTCAGCGATTCCAATCTGGCACGCGCGAATTTCGAGAAGGCCAATCTGATGCGCACCTGGTTCAACGGTGCCAGCGCCGAGAAGTCTAATTTCGACCACGTCGAAGCCTATCGCAGCAGCTTCGCGAACGCGGTGGCCAACGGAGCGACTTTCTTGAGCGCGGAGTTGCAACGCGCCGATTTCAGCGGCGCGCGGCTGACCGGCGCGAGCTTCGAAAAGGCCGAACTTGGCCGCGCCAATTTCGACAATGCGACGCTGACAGGCGCACGGTTTTCGCTGGCGAACCTGTCGCGCGCCGACTTCAGCAGCGCCGTGTTCGAAGGGCCCCTGGCTTTCGAGCATGCCTTCATGTTCCTGACGAGGATCGAGGGGCTGGATCTGTCGGCCGCCACGGGCCTTGAGCAGTCTCAGATCGACCTTGCCTGCGGCGACGCCAAGACAAAGCTTCCGGCGGGGCTGAAAACGCCCGCCGGTTGGCCCTGCCCCCCTCCAGAATGAGGGGGAATATATCTGGAAAGTGCGATCCGCGGCGACCGATGGAGATTTACGATCCTGGGTGCCTACAAACGTAGGTGGGCACCGTGTGTCCAGGCCCACGAGCCTGGTCAGGGACAGCTCCCTTTGGATCGAGTATGGCCCCAGGGATTGTGGTTCCTGTCGGGAAGCGCAGAACGCATTTGATATATAGGGCTAATTTCATCGGCGCGCCAGAGGCCGGCGGGCCGCCGCAAAAAAATAGCGGTGGCAGCAGTCAGTGGGTGTTTGGCGCGGGCTTGGCGATGAGCTTTTCGGTGATCCCGCGGATGCTCGTCGTCACTTCGTCCAGAGCGGTTGCGAGCGTCTCTTCGGTGCGCGCCGTGGCGGCAAGCACGGTGTCGCGGTTGTTCTGAAGCGATTCCAGCTCGGCCTCCAAGCTGGCCACACGACGCGTGAGTTCGGCGATTTCGTCCATCACCATGATGCCGGCCATGACCGTCACGCGCAGATCCCCGATCTCTCCGAATTGCTCCTTAAGATGGTTGACATAGCGATCGAACCGCGTGGCGAGGTCCGTCAGGTGATCCTCCTGCCCCTCCTCGCAGGCCATGCGATAGGCCTTGCCGTCGATGGTTACCGTGACCTGTGCCATAGATTTCCGATCATATTGCCGTCGCTCACCCCGATCCGTCGCGGATCTCAGCGGTCGAGCACGGCCCTTATGGTTTCCATTGCCGTGACCAGACGGCGCGAAACTTCTCGATTGACTTCTTCCAGACGGTTGGCGCGAAACTCGGCCTGATCCAGCTCCTGGGCCAGCCGAGAACGATCGGCGTGGACACGCCGCACCTCCCCGTCGACTTCGCTGCGTTCGCGCTCGCGCTCGAAGCGAACATCGATGGCATTGTCCAGCGTATCGATCGCCTTGCGTAGATCGTTGAGGGCCGCATCCACGGTTTTGCCTGTAGGCGTCATCTCTTCCGGTTCCCAGTCCAGGCGCCCCGAATCGTCGCATCCGGCCACCGATCTGATTTGCAACAGTATTCACCTCGACAACCGCGCGTCAATCAACCGTACCCCGCACCCCCCGACCTAAACTGTGGATGAAGGTAGCGGCCGCGATTTGGCAAGCGCTCGTGCGATGCGATTTCGGCGCGCCGCACTGTGCCACAGAAACGCGCTTGTGACCTTGAGAACGGCCCTGCATTTATTGACTTGCGCGCCGCAACTGCTATGTGTCAGCCGCCTGAGGCCGCCCGGGATTGGAGAGGAGCGACGTCTTCGATCCGGCAGCCTTTCACCGGTGGTCCGCCCTGCCGCGGTTGTGATCGCCCACCCGAACTCAGAGCTGCGGATAGACCCATGATCTCTCGCGAACAACACGACCGGATGGCCAACGCGATCCGATTCCTTGCCATGGATGCCGTCGAGAAGGCCAATTCCGGTCACCCCGGCATGCCGATGGGCATGGCGGACGTCGCAACGGTTCTCTTCACCAAGTATCTCAGGTTCGATCCGAAGAAGCCGCACTGGCCCAACCGCGACCGCTTCGTCCTTTCGGCCGGCCACGGCTCGATGCTTCTCTATTCGGTGCTCTACCTCACCGGCTACCCGGACATGACGGTCGAGGATCTTAAGCAGTTCCGCCAGCTCGGCTCCAAGACCGCCGGCCATCCCGAATACGGCCATGCGACCGGTATCGAGACGACCACCGGTCCGCTCGGCCAGGGCATCGCCAACTCCGTCGGCATGGCGATCGCCGAGCGCAAACTGCGCGAGGAGTTCGGCGCCGACCTGCAGGATCACTACACCTACGCCATCTGCGGCGACGGCTGCCTGATGGAAGGCATCAGCCATGAGGCGATCGCGCTTGCCGGCCACCTCAAGCTGAACAAGCTCGTGCTCTTCTGGGACAACAACTCGATCACGATCGACGGCGCTGTCTCGCTCTCGGACTCGACCGACCAGGTCGCCCGCTTCAAGGCGGTCCACTGGAACACGATCGAGATCGACGGTCACGACCAGGCCGCCATCGCAGAGGCGATCGAAGCTGCCCACAAGTCCGATCGCCCGACCTTCATCGCCTGTAAGACGATCATCGGTTTCGGTGCCCCGAACAAGCAAGGTACCCACAAGGTGCACGGCAACCCGCTCGGCGCCGAGGAAATCGCCGCCACGCGCAAGGCCCTGGGCTGGGAATACGAACCCTTCGTCGTCCCCGCCGACGTGCTCGACACATGGCGCGCCGCCGGCACCCGCTCGCTGGATCTGATCAAGGCCTGGGAAGAGGGCCTTGCCAAGTCTCCGGCCAAGGCCGAATTCAGCCGTCGCTTCGCCGGCGAACTGCCGGAAGGTTTCGACGCGGCGATCACCGCCTACAAGAAGAAACTGATCGAAGCCAATCCGACGATCGCCACCCGAAAGGCATCGGAAGACGCCCTCGAAATCATCAACGGCCTGGTGCCGGAAATGATCGGCGGCTCCGCCGACCTGACGCCGTCGAACAACACCAAGACCAGCCAGATGAAGTCGATCACGCCGACCGATTTCTCCGGCCGGTACATGCACTGGGGCATCCGCGAGCACGGCATGGCCTCGGCCATGAACGGTATTGCGCTGCACGGCGGTCTTATTCCGTACGGCGGCGGGTTCATGATCTTCTCCGACTACTGCCGTCCTCCGATCCGGCTTGCGTCGATCATGGGCATTCGCGTTATCCACGTGCTCACGCATGATTCGATCGGCGTCGGCGAAGACGGTCCGACCCACCAGCCGGTCGAACAGATCGCCGGCCTGCGCGCCGTACCGAACCTTCGCGTCTTCCGCCCGGCCGATCCGACCGAGACGGCGGAATGCTGGCAGATCGCGGCGACGACCAAGAACCATCCCTCCGCGCTGGCGCTGACCCGCCAGAACCTGACGCCGGTCCGCACCGAATACAGCGAAAAGAACCTTTGCACGCTCGGCGCCTATACGCTGGCCGGCGAGGCTGACGCCAAGGTGACGATCTTCGCTTCGGGCTCCGAAGTCGAGCTGGCCGTGGCCGCCCGCGCGACGCTCGAAGGCAAGGGCGTCAGCACCCGCGTCGTCTCGGTGCCCTGCACGGAACTCTTCTTCGACCAGCCGGATGCCTACCGCAAGGACGTCATCGGCAACTCGCCGGTCAAGATCGCCGTCGAAGCCGCCGTCCGCGAGGGCTGGGATGCCTTCATCGGTCCTGAAGGCGCTTTCGTCGGCATGAAGAGCTTCGGCGCCTCCGGCCCGGCCAAGGATGTCTTCAAGCATTTCGGCATCACCGCCGACGCTGTCGTTGCCGCCGCAGAAGCAAAGCTTTGACGAGCGCGCTTCGGCGCGCTCCAAATTCCATCCGCAAGCCCCATCTCTAGGGAGTGAATGCAAATGACTGTAAAAGTTGCCATCAACGGCTTCGGCCGCATCGGCCGTAACGTTCTGCGCGCCATCGTGGAATCCGGCCGCACCGACATCGAGGTCGTCGCCATCAACGACCTCGGCCCGGTCGAGACCAACGCCCACCTGCTGCGTTACGATTCCATCCACGGCCGCTTCCCGGCCGAGGTGAAGGTCGACGGAGACTCGATCATCGTCGGCAACGGCAAGCCGATCAAGGTAACCGCGATCAAGGATCCGGCCACCCTGCCACACCGCGATCTCGGCATCGACATCGCCATGGAATGCACCGGCATCTTCACCGCCCGCGACAAGGCGGCAGCCCACCTGACAGCCGGCGCCAAGCGCGTCATCGTCTCCGCACCTGCCGACGGCGCCGATCTCACCGTCGTCTTCGGCGTCAACCACGACAAGCTGACGAAGGAACATCTCGTCATCTCCAACGCCTCGTGCACGACCAACTGCCTCGTTCCGGTCGTCAAGGTTCTCCACGATGCGATCGGCATCGATCATGGCTTCATGACGACCATCCATTCCTACACGGGCGACCAGCCGACGCTCGACACCATGCATAAGGATCTCTACCGCGCCCGCGCCGCGGCGCTGTCGATGATCCCGACCTCCACCGGCGCCGCCAAGGCCGTCGGCCTCGTGCTGCCCGAACTGAAGGGCAAACTCGACGGCACCTCGATCCGCGTGCCGACCCCGAACGTCTCGGTCGTCGACCTCAAGTTCGTCGCCAAGCGCGACACGAGCGTTCAGGAAGTCAACGAGGCCATCAAGGCTGCCTCCAACGGCGCGCTGAAGGGCATTCTCGGCTACACCGAGGAACCGCTGGTCTCTCGCGACTTCAATCACGACAGCCACTCCTCGATCTTCGCCATCGACCAGACGAAGGTCCTCGAAGGCAAGTTCGTGCGCATCCTCACCTGGTACGACAACGAGTGGGGCTTCTCGAACCGCATGGCCGACACGGCCGTCGCCTTCGCCAAGCTGATCTGACGCCTGTTTGCAAGACTTGGAAACGGCTCGGGCAACCGGGCCGTTTTTGTTTGTAAGGATCAAACGAGCTTTAATCCGCTATTAATTCAAACTGTGGTTGATTGTATGGAGTCGATTGCAACACCCATCAATATGTATTCAATGATATTTTTTCGCTTGCTGCCAGACCACATCGCCACCCCTATTTCGCTGAACTCCTTGAATTTTTCAGAACTCTGCCCCGCAATCGTCCAGATTGGGCGATAGTCGCAGATACAGGTATCCTCCCAGGGTATTCCGATCTGCCTCATCGTCCTGACGAGGTGGTTTCAGCGTCGCGACATCGCCATAGGGACATTTCGATATGCTTACCCCACGGACCGTGGCAGGGTTAGGCGTGTCGATGCTCGCCTGCTCTTGAAATCCAGACTTTCAGAGCGAAGCGGGCGGTTGCGACAAGCGGGAGGAGGCTGGGGCGGCGTACGGTCGTGTCGTAGGGGAAAGGGGGAATGGGTCGGTGGAAGCATTTTATATTGTGATACTGGTTTGCACGGTCCTGATCCTTGCTGCCGCCTTTTCGAGCCTGCTCGCCTTCCGCTTCGGTGCACCCTTGCTATTGCTGTTCCTGGTAATCGGCCTCATCGCCGGTACGGACGGTCTCGGCATCCAGTTCAGCAACAACTACCTCGCCTATGTCATTGGCTCGCTGGCGTTGGCCGTCATTCTTTTTGATTCCGGCTACGGGACGTCGATCCAGTCCTTCCGCCTCGCCGCGGCCCCGGCGCTGGCCCTTGCCTCCGTGGGCGTGGTCTTCACCGCGGCGCTGTTTGCGGTCGCCGCTTCGCTGCTCCTGGGGTTTTCCTGGCTCGAGGGCCTGTTGCTCGGTTCGATCGTCGCATCGACCGATGCGGCGGCCGTGTTCTTCCTGCTGCGCATCGGCGGCATCAATATCCGCGACAAGGTGCGCTCGACGCTGGAGGTCGAGTCGGGAACCAACGATCCGATGGCGATCTTTCTCACCATCGCGCTCGTCGAGGCGATCGGCAGCGGCGAGGGCTACCACGGCATCAATCTCGCCATGCTCGCCATGTTCGTGCAGCAGATGGGCCTCGGCCTGATCCTCGGGCTTCTCGGCGGCATGATGATCGTGCTGGTCGTCGGCCGGCTGGAAACCGATCGCGGCCTGACGCCGATCTTCGTGCTGGCGCTGGCGCTCCTCGTTTTCTCCTTCACCGGTACGGTCGGCGGCAGCGGCTTTCTGGCCGTCTATGTGGCGGGCATCTATGCCGGCAACGGCAAGATGCATGCATCCGCCAGTATCAAGCGCTTTCAGGACGGCATGACCTGGCTTGCCCAGATCATCATGTTCCTCGTGCTCGGTCTGCTTGCGACGCCATCCCAATTTCCGGCGATCGCTATTCCCGCCGTGCTGCTGGCGCTCTTTCTCATCTTCGTTGCCCGGCCCGCCGCCATCTGGCTCTGCCTGCTGCCCTTCGACTACACGCAGCGCGAGACCGGGTTCGTCGCCTGGGTGGGGCTGCGCGGTGCCGTCTCCATCCTTTTGGCGATCATGCCGATCCTCGGCAATCTCGAAGCCGGGCAGACCTATTTCAACGTCGCCTTCATCGTCGTTCTGGTCTCGCTTCTGGTGCAGGGCTGGACGATCAAGCCCATGGCGAAACGGCTTGGCTTGATCATCCCGCCCCGTATCGGCGCCGTCCACAAGGTGGAGGTCGATCTGCCCGGCGCCGTCAACCACGAGCTCCTGTCCTACCGCGTGGTCAAGGACAGCCCGGTGCTGCGCGGAGAGCGGATTCCCCGCTGGGCGATGCCGTCGCTGATCGTGCGTGACGGCAAATCGATGCGCTATCAATATGCCGGCCGTCTCAGGGAAAACGACCTCGTCTACCTCTTCATCGCCCCCAGCTATTCGCGCCTGCTCGACCGCCTGTTTGCAAGCCGTGCGGCGGTCGATCCGGAGGATGCGGAATTCTTCGGCGCGTTTGCGATCTCGCCGCTGCGCCCCGCGGCCGATCTCGACGCGGCCTACGGGCCGGGCCTGCTCGCCGAGCACGAGAAGCACATGACGATCGCCGAGCTGATGCGCCACCGCCTCGGCGGCAAGGCCGACTATGCCGATCGCGTCCGCCTCGGATCCCTCATTCTCATCGTGCGCGATCTCGACGAAAACGACCATATCCAATCGGTCGGCATGTCGCTCGAAGCGGTGGATGCCGCGACCCGGCTGCCGATCTTCATGAACATCCACGATATCGTCGACCGCTTCCGCGACAGATACGCCAAGCGGCGCAAGCATCGCCGTGACGCGTCCTCCACCGCCTCGGATGCCGGAAAAAACGACGCCTGAGGGCGGGTCGGACAATTGTCGGAAACGTTCGAAATTATGTAACTCCCTTAACGCGTTACAGCCTTCCCCGCCCGTTGTTTTTGAATGCGCCGGCGCTGTTGCGTCTGCCATTATCCGTAGTATGTTCGGCCACCCAAGCTGACCAACGAGAGAATATCCCCATGCCAGCCTTCAAGACCCTCGACGACCTTTCCGACATCTCAGGCAAGCGCGTGCTTGTGCGCGTCGATCTCAACGTGCCGGTGGCAGACGGCAAGGTCAGCGACACCACACGCATCGAACGCGTCGCCCCGACGATCCTGGAACTGTCGAAGAAGGGCGCGAAGGTCATCCTGCTTGCCCATTTCGGTCGCCCGAAGGACGGCCCCTCGGCGGAATTCTCTCTCGAGCAGATCGTGCCCGCGGTCGAAAAGGTACTTGGCCACGCTGTCTCCTTCGCGCCCGATTGCATCGGCGCGCCGGCAGCGGACGCCATCGCCAGGATGCAGGCCGGCGATATCTTGCTTCTCGAAAACACCCGTTTCCATAAGGCTGAGGAAAAGAACGACGCCGAGTTTATCAAGACGCTCGCCGCCAATGGCGACCTTTACGTCAACGACGCCTTTTCGGCCGCGCACCGCGCGCACGCTTCGACGGAAGGTCTTGCCCGCCACCTGCCCGCCCATGCCGGACGCACCATGCAGGCGGAGCTCGAAGCGCTGGAGAAAGGCCTCGGTAATCCCGCACGTCCGGTCGTCGCGATCGTTGGCGGCGCGAAGGTGTCGAGCAAGATCGACCTGCTGATGAACCTCGTGAAGAAGGTCGATGCGCTGGTAATCGGCGGCGGCATGGCCAACACCTTCCTCGCCGCTCGCGGCGTCAACGTCGGCAAGTCGCTCTGCGAGCATGATCTTGCAGACACCGCCAAGCAGATCATGATCGAGGCAGCGACGGCCGGCTGCGCCATCGTTCTTCCCGAGGACGGCGTCGTGGCGCGCGAATTCAAGGCAAATGCCCCCAACGAGGTGGTGAGCGTCGATCAGATCCCCGCCGACGCCATGATGCTTGATGTCGGACCGAAATCCGTCGAGACCGTGAATGCATGGATCTCGCGCGCGGCCACCCTTGTCTGGAACGGACCGCTCGGCGCATTCGAGATCGCGCCATTCGATGCGGCGACGGTCGCGGCCGCAAGACACGCGGCAGAATGCACCAAGGCCGGCAAGCTCACCTCGGTTGCGGGCGGTGGAGACACCGTGGCGGCGCTGAATCATGCCGGCGTCGCCGACGACTTCAGCTACGTTTCGACCGCCGGCGGCGCTTTCCTCGAATGGATGGAAGGCAAGGTGCTTCCGGGCGTCGCCGTTCTGAGCGCGCGGAAATGATGTCTCAGATGTTCGAATGACATTGCATCAGACCGCGAAAGCGATTGCTTTCGCGGTCTTTTGGTAAGTGCTAAGATTACGTCCAGAAGTTTCAAACGTTTGAAATGATTTCAATCGTTTCAAAGACTTAAGCCGCCATTTCACTCCTAAACAACTTCTGTTATCGCCGATTTGACTATTGCTTTCCTGACCGAAATCGCCTGGGAGAACGAGACATGAGCGAAAGACTGGAAGACATTGCGGTAAAGATGGTTGCGGGCGCCAGAGGCCTTTTGGCAGCCGATGAATCGACCGCCACGATCAAGAAGCGGTTCGACACGATCGATCTCGTTTCCACCGAGGAAAGCCGCCGCGACTATCGCGAGCTCCTGTTTCGCACCGACGATGCGATGAAGAAGTACATCTCCGGCGTCATCCTCTATGAAGAGACCCTCTTCCAGAAGGCGGCCGACGGAACACCCTTCGTCGACATCATCCGCGCCGCCGGCAGCATTCCGGGCATCAAGGTGGATACCGGCGCCAAGCCGATGACCTATTTCCCTGGCGAGACCATCACGGAAGGCCTCGACGGGCTGCGCGAGCGCCTGGCGAAGTACTACGAGGCAGGCGCCCGCTTTGCCAAATGGCGTGGGGTGATCGCAATCTCCGACAAGCTTCCGACCTACGGCTCGATCAAGGCGAACGCCCATGCGCTCGCCCGCTATGCCGCTCTCTGCCAGGAAGCCAAGATCGTGCCGATCGTCGAGCCGGAGGTGCTGATGGATGGTGAGCCCGGCACGCACGACATCGCGCGCAGCGAGGACGTCACCCGCTTCGTGCTGCAGACGGTGTTCCAGGAACTGGCGGAACAGCGCATCCAGCTTGAAGGCATGATTCTGAAGCCCAGCATGGTCATCGACGGCAAGAAGGCGCGCAAGGCGTCGGTCGAGGAAGTCGCCGAGCGCACCGTCAAAGTGCTAAGGCAGACCGTGCCCTCGGCCGTGCCCGGCATCGCCTTCCTCTCCGGCGGCCAGTCCAACGAGGAGGCGACAGCCCACCTCTCCGCCATCAACACCGGCTTCAGCCTGCCCTGGCATGTGACCTTCTCCTATGGCCGCGCGCTTCAGGACATGGCCATCAAGGCATGGGGCGGCAAGAAGGAAAACGTCGCCGCCGGCCAGCGCGCCTTTGCGCATCGGGCCGAGATGAACCATCTGGCCGCTAAGGGCAGCTGGAAGAAGGAACTCGAAAAGGCGGCGTGAGCGCAAGCCTTCGACCCTCAAGAACAGGAAAGCCCGGTTGCGCGAGCTTTCGACCAGAGGGAATTGTCACCGCTACAAATTTTAGATTTGCATGCCGCGCCGCGCGCATGAAAGTGGCGCCTCCGCTCATCTCGCCTGGAGATCGCCATGCTCGCCGACTACGTCACCGTCGATGTCTTCACCTCCGTCCGTTTCGCTGGCAATCCGCTTGCCGTCTTTACCGACGCGCGCGGGATCAGCGACGAGGCGATGCAGCTGATCGCCGCTGAGTTCAACTATTCCGAGATCACCTTCGTTCTGCCGCCCGAGGATTCTCGCAACGATGCGCGGGTCCGCATCTTCACGCCGACGACGGAGGTGCCCTTCGCCGGACATCCCAATGTCGGAACCGCCTACGTGCTCGGGCGCCGGCCCACGCTTTTCGGGCGTCCGGTCGGCGACACGCTGCGTTTCGAGGAGAAAGCGGGGCTGGTGGAAGTCAACCTCCTTCGCGAAGGCGGCGAAGTCGTTGGCGCCGCGATCAAGGCACCGAAGCCGCTGACCATCGGCGCCAAGGTCGCCGGCGATCTCGTCGCCCGTTGCGCCTCGATCGATCCAGCCGCTATCCGCCACACAACGCATGCGCCGGTATTCGCCTCCGTTGGGCTGCCCTTCGTTTTCGCGGAAGTGAATGGGATCGAGGATCTGGGTAGTGCTCGACCGAACCTTGCCGTCTTTACCGAAGCGGCCGCCCTGCACGAAAGCGACGTGTCGCTGTTTCTCTACGCTCGCGACCCGGAACGTCCCTGGGACATTCGCGCCCGAATGTTCGCGCCGCTCGACAACGTCATGGAGGATCCGGCAACCGGCAGCGCCTCGGCGGCGCTCGGCGCCTACCTCGTCTCGCTGCTGCCGCAGGCGGATGCGGACGTGGCAATCCGCATCGAGCAGGGGGTGGAGATGGGTCGCCGCAGCATCATCGAGATCGCCGTTCGAAAGGCTGAAGGACAGGTGGTAAGCGTCGTGATTTCAGGACGCTCTGTCGATGTCATGAGCGGGCGAATCGCTCTCTAGAACGTCTCGTTGATCACCAGCGCGACGGTCCAGACCGCGAACGCAATCAAGGCGATCCGCCAGAAATCCATTCGTCGCCTCAATCCCGGCAGATTGAGGGGCTTGACGATATGCACGGCCATGGCGAGCAGCAGAAGCACCGCTATCAGTTTCGTCATGACCTTCCCCATCATTTCCGCTTATAAGAGTTCGGCCATAGGACCGACATTTTTGCACGCCAACAGACAAGCACTTCAAGCCGTTAAAGACTATCGGTGCCACAAGCAACGGTCGCCTGCATTTGCCGCCACCTTATCTTTTTTTTAAGCGGAAACAGCCGAGAGTGACGAAATGAACCGAAACCTTCTGCCCGTCCTCGCCCTCCTGTTCGGCACCCTCTTCCTGTTCATCGGCAACGGCCTTCACGGCCTGCTTTTGCCCGTGCGCGGCACCGCCGAAGGCTATGCGACGACGACGCTCGGCCTGCTCGGCACGACCTGGGCGACCGGCTTCGTGCTCGGCTGCTTCACCGCGCCGAAAGTGGTGCGGCGCATCGGGCATGTGCGCGCCTTCTCCGGCTTCATTTCGATCATCGCCATCATCGCGCTGTTGACCGGCATAATCGTCGATCCGACCGCCTGGGTCGTGTTGCGCGCCATCACCGGCTTCTGCACGGCCGGCACCTCGATGATCATCGAGAGCTGGCTGAACGAGCGTGCCACGAACGAAAGCCGTGGCGCGATCTTCTCGCTCTACATCGGCATTACGCTGCTCGGCTCCGTTGCCGGCCAGATGATGGTGCCGTTCTCGGATATCCACACGCCTTACCTCTTCATGATCTGCGGCATCTGCTATTGCGTGGCGATGCTGCCGACGACGCTTTCGACCGCCGCCTCGCCGCAACCGCTCAAGGCCGTCAAGCTCGACCTACCGGCGCTTTATCGCAACTCGCCTGTTTCCTGCTGGGGCATTCTGCTCGTCGGCATTGCCAACGGCGCCTACGGCACGCTCGGCGCCGTCTTCGGCGCGGGCGCCGGCCTGCCGGAAACCGAGATCGCGCTGATGATGAGCCTCACCATCTTCGCGGGCGCTGTCATGCAGCTGCCCGCGGGCCGCCTGTCGGATCGGATCGACCGCCGTCATGTGCTTGCCGCCATGGCGCTGGTCGCGGCGACCGCGGGCCTGCTGATCTTCCTGCTGAAGCCTGCGAGCCCATATTTCCTGATCAGCCTCGTCGTGGTCTATGGCGCCGCCGCCAACACGCTCTATCCGATCACGATCGCCCACGCCAACGACTACGCCGCCCCGGAAGATTTCGTCAAAGTCTCCGGCGGACTGCTGCTGCTCTTCGGAATCGGCACGATCATCGGCCCGACCGTCGGCGGTCCTGTCATGACCTATGCGGGGCCTTACGCACTGTTCTTCGTCACCGCGCTCGCGCATGTCATGATCACCACCTACGCGCTCTTCCGCAGCCGGCGTCGCGCACCCATAGCCGTCGGCGCGCGCGATGCCTATACGACGATCCCCACCGCCACTTCCCAGATGATCACGCCGGAGAGCATGTCGCTTGCCAACCGCGGCGAACAGCTTTCCGAACAGGACGATCCTGCGGTAAAATACAGCTGAAGGGAGTTGATGCGCCATGAGCCTGTTCGACGACGACCGCCCGAAGAAGCCGATCGCACACGAGATCGGCAGCGACCTCGCTTTGCTTTCAGTCGATGAGCTGAAAGCGCGCATTGCGTTGCTCCAGGCAGAAATCACCCGGCTGGAAGAGGAAGCCACAAGGAAGGCCTCCGGGCGAATCGCTGCCGAGAATCTGTTCCGCAGCTGACGCGCGAATATGGCCTCGCCGCGCTCTTTGCGCATATCCGGCACAGCCCGGAAATGACCGTTAACGATATATTAAGCTTTACGACATATTACTTGGTTCATCCGGATTTTATCTGGACTCAGACAGTTTCACCATTCCTGGCGAATTGGTCTGATTTTCTCCCTGTTTTACCTTTAGAGCCGCCTTTGCGGCTCTCTTTTTGCGTTTTTCGGGTCCTCCAATGAAACTGTGGAGATTAACCCTTCCTTAAGAAACGCCTTGCGGTTTTCAGCTAGAAACACCATGTTCAAGTGCAACAGAAGGCGCCAGCGCGAAACATATTCGCCAAGCCGGCGTTACCTGAACAAAAGTGATGCGTGAACAGGGATTGCTTTTATGTCGGAACTTGGATTGAACACGATTAGCTTCGCGGGACGTGCTGCATCGTCCTCGCAATTCAAGGCCCTTTACTCCGAAGGCATGGCGCTGGTCGAAGAAACCGCAAGTTACCTTGACGGGCAGGGTCGCGCCGCCTCGAAAGTTCTTCCGCGCATGGCGTCCGTACTCTACGCCGCCGAATCGATGCGCCTGACGACGCGCCTCATGCAGATGGCTTCGTGGCTGCTCCTGCAGCGCGCCGTCAACAACGGCGAAATGTCGCGTGATCAGGTGGTCGCCGAAAAGACCAAGGTGCGCCTTGACGGCTTCAACGTCGATCGCAATGCGCCCGGTTGGAACGACCTTCCCGAATCCTTCCGCGATTTGATCGACCGCTCCATCCGCTTGCAGAACCGCGTCGCCCTGCTCGACCGCGAGATCTATCGGCCGGACGAAACTCCGATGGTTCCGGACAACCAGAACAGCGTCAAGGCGCAGCTCAACCTGCTGCAGACGGCCTTCGGGCTCAGCTAAGTCTAAGCGACAATCGAACAATCACCGAACCGGTCGTGCCATGCACGGCCGGTTTTTTTGTCGTGCTACAGCAAATCCAGGAAAAGTGCGACGCGGTTTTCCGTCCGGAATTGCGTCAAAACAAATAGATAGACCGCTTCCGTGTTTCGAAGAAAAACGGAAACGGTCTTTAGCGCGGACAATAAAAAAGCCCGGACGAAGCCGGGCCTTTCTGAAATCTGTCGCAGCAGCGATTAGAGGCCGAGGCCGCCGAAGCGCTTGTTGAACTTGGACAGGCGACCGCCGCGGTCCATGAGCTGCTGGTTGCCGCCGGTCCATGCCGGATGGGACCTCGGATCGATTTCGAGGTTCATGACGGCGCCTTCCGAACCCCAGGTCGAGCGGGTTTCGTATTCGGTGCCATCGGTCATGACAACCTTGATGACGTGGTATTCGGGGTGGATGTTCGCCTTCATAACAATCTTCCTGCCAGGCCAGGGTCCATTTGTCGCAAGCCATTGCGGCAACCGGACCGATTGAATAAATGAAGCCGCAGACCGATGAAGGCCACGGCTTCCAATTAAGATGCCGTGCCTATACATGAAGGCCGCAAGGATAACAAGTGCCTTCGCGCTCAACCCAGGCAAGGGTGGCAGTGCGCATACAGAAGTGGTCTCGCGCCGGCAAAAGCGGCGGCGCGGCGTATAAGTTGATGAGGAACGACGGTTGGCCGAGACGGAACAGACGGAAGCTAAAACGACGAGATCCATCCGGCCGCTCGGCAGGCTCGTGCCGTATCTCAAGCGCTATCGCGGCGTGGTCGCGGGCGCCCTGACGGCGCTGACGGTCGCGGCAGTCACCTCGCTTGCCCTGCCGCTCGCCGTCAGGCGGATGATCGACCACGGTTTTTCGCAGGCCGACAGCTCTTTCATCAACAGCTATTTCGTCATGCTGATGGTGATGGCCATCGTGCTCGCGGTCGCTAGCGCCATGCGCTACTACTTCGTCATCACGCTCGGCGAGCGCATCGTCTCGGACCTGCGCCGCGAGGTCTTCGATCACGTCACGCGGCTTTCTCCCTCGTTCTTCGACGTCAACCATTCGGGCGAGATCGTCTCGCGGCTGACGGCCGACACGACGCAGATCAAGTCCGCGGTCGGTGCGACGGCCTCCGTGGCGCTCAGGAACCTCATCCTGTGTCTCGGCGCAGTAGGCATGATGATCGTCACCAGCCCGAAGCTTTCCAGCATCGTGCTTCTGGCCATCCCGCTCATCGTCTTTCCGCTCGTCGCCTTCGGCCGCACGGTCCGCAAGCGCTCGCGCGCCGCTCAGGACACGCTCGCAAACGCGTCGGCCTTCGCCAACGAAACGATTGCCGCGGCTCGCACCGTGCAGGCCTTCAACGCAGAAGCGGCCGCCTCCAGCCGCTACGGCGCCGCGGTCGAGGACGCGTTCGAGGCAGCCCGCTCCGCCATCACCTCGCGCTCGCTGCTCACCGGATTTGCCATCAGCCTCGTTTTCGGCAGCGTGGTCGCGGTTCTGTGGGTCGGTGCCCAGAACGTTCTGGCCGGCACGATGTCGGCGGGAACGCTTGGTCAGTTCCTGCTCTATTCGGTCATCGCCGCCGGCTCGCTCGGCTCGCTTTCGGAGGTCTGGGGGGAGCTGTCGCAGGCAGCAGGTGCAGCCGATCGCCTCGGCGAGCTTCTGGTCGAAGTTTCGCCGATCGCCGCTCCCGCCGATCCGCTCCCTCTGCCGCTGCCGGCCGAAGGACGCGTCACCTTCGCCGACGTTCACTTCTTCTACCCGTCGCGCCCCGAACGATCCGCCCTGCACGGCCTTTCGCTGGATATAAAGCCGGCCGAAACCGTGGCGATCGTCGGCCCCTCGGGCGCCGGCAAGACGACGATCTTTTCGCTGATGCTGCGATACTATGATCCGCAGCAAGGCAGGGTCGAGATCGACGGCGTTGACGCCCGCCTCGTCTCTCCGCAGGCACTGCGCGACAGGCTCGCCATCGTGCCCCAGGACGTGACGATCTTCGCATCCTCGATCCACGACAACATAGCCTTCAGCCGTCCCGGGGCATCCCGCGAAGACGTGCGTGCCGCCGCGATCGCCGCCCAGGCCGACGAGTTCATTTCACGGCTCGAGAAAGGCTATGACACCGAGGTCGGCGAGCGCGGCATCATGCTCTCGGGCGGCCAGCGCCAGCGCATCGCGATTGCCCGCGCCATCCTCAAGAATGCCCCGATCCTGCTTCTCGACGAGGCAACCTCGGCTCTCGATGCCGAAAGCGAGACACTCGTCCAGAAGGCGCTCGACAGGCTCATGGAAACGCGCACGACGATCGTAATCGCGCATCGGCTGGCGACCGTGCTCAAGGCCGACCGGATCCTCGTGCTCGATCAGGGCCGCGTCGTCGAAGAAGGCACCCATGAGAGCCTGATCCGCCATGGCGGCATCTATGCCAAGCTGGCGCGGCTGCAATTCGACGCCGGCGTCGAGCGTCTGGCGGTGGTGAATTAGCCCTGTCATCGACGGATCGGCGGGACAAAGGAATTTGCCCGCACGCGCATCTTATATCAGTTGCGATAAAAGCGTAGGATCAAGCGCAGTTTCAATGATTTAGAACGCCCTGTCGATTTTCTCGACGGGCGTATCCGTCGACCTGACCATCAGGAGGGGAAGTCATGGAAAATGCAGCCGCAGCTCAAGCGACAGCCTATGTCGGCTCTCAGGCCTTCGCATATGCATTGGTGACGTTCATCGCAGCCATCACGGTCTTTGCGCTGTTGCTGTGCTATCACTCGCTACGCCGAGCGACCGGCTGGTCGCTGACGGATGCACTTTCCGAAGAGGTGACACTCAGCCAGATGACGAATGACGGCGTGCCGATCCTTGCGCCCGCGCAACCGCCGACACCCGGCGCGCCAGCCACAACGACCGTGCAGACGGTGATGGTCACGACGCTGCGGGCGAGTTCCAGCCGCGTCATCGCGCTCGTCGGCACGATCTCCATCCTGATGCTCTACATCGGCTTCGGCCTTGCCTATCTCAACCGTTTCGTAGTGACCGGACAAGTTCCCGAACTCGGCAACATCACTCAGTTCTTCTACGCCGGCTTGGTGCTCTTCGCGCCTTACATCGCAAACAAGTTCGCGTCGATTTTCTCCTATTTCACTTGAAGCAAAACACGCCAGAAACAACGGCATGAGGGGGAAGGCTTCGGCTTGCCCAGGCGGGGGGCAGTGCAGTAGCAATGCTTGGCGACTTGCGATAAATTGCAAGATGTTATCCGCGCAACACGCGCTTCCAAGGAGAAGTCTGAATGTATAAATTTGAAGTATACAAAGACAAGGCCGGAGAGTTTCGCTTCCGCTTCAAGGCATCGAACGGTGAATCGATGTTCGGATCGGAAGGCTACAAGGCAAAGGCTTCCGCCATGAGCGCGATCGAATCCATCAAGAAGAACGCGCCCGGCGCTGATGTCGTCGACGACACCAAAGATTGAGGGCTTGAGGGCGGCGCTCCGGCGCCGCCTCACCCGGCTAAAATCGCTCTAGACGGCGCGGCCGGCCACCCTTCCGGAAAAGATGCAGCCGCCGAGGAACGTTCCTTCAAGCGCGTTGTATCCGTGCATGCCGCCACCGCCGAAACCGGCAACCTCGCCGGCGGCGTAGAGGCCAGGTACGGGCCTGCCGCCTTTTGTCATAACCCTTCCTGAAAGATCGCATTCCAGACCGCCGAGCGTCTTGCGCGTCAGGATGTGCAGCCTGACCGCGATCAGCGGTCCAGCCTTGGGATCGAGCAGGCGATGGGGCTTGGCCGTGCGCATCAGCCTGTCGCCGAGATAGTTGCGCGCGCCGCGGATCGCGGTGACCTGCGCATCCTTCGAATAGGCGTTGGCGATCTCCCGATCGCGCGCTTCTATCTGGCCGCGCAGATGCGCGACATCCAACCGGTTCTCGCTCGCAAGGTCGTTCATCCCCTCGACCAGCGCTTCCAACGTGCCGCGGACGATGAAGTCCTCGCCCCGATCCATGAAGGCTTGTACCGGCCCGGGCGGATTGCTGCCCAAGCGCTTCAGCAGCAACGGAATGTTCTTGCCCGTCAGATCCGGGTTCTGTTCCGAGCCCGAGAGCGCAAACTCCTTCTTGATGATCGCCTTGGTGAGGATGAACCAGCTGTGCTCGTGCCCGCGCTTGCGGATCTCCTTCAAGGTTCCGAGCGTATCGAAGCCGGGCATGGCGGGAGCGTGGAAGCGGTTGCCATCGGCGTCGCACCAGAACGACGAGGGACCAGGCAGGACGCGACTTCCGTGATTGTCCCAGATCGGATCCCAGTTCTTCAGGCCCTCGGTGTAGTGCCACATGCGATCGCCGTTGATCACGCGCCCGCCTGCCCGTTCGCTGATGCCCATCATGCGTCCGTCCACATGCTTGGGCACCCCGGCAACCATGAACCCGGGTGGTGGACCGAGACGGGCGACGGGCCAGTTGCGCCGAACGAGATCGTGGTTGCCGCCAATGCCGCCGGCGGTCACGATCGTCGCGCCGGCCCTGATCTGGAACGCGCCGACGGCGCTGCGCGCCGTTTCCCTGCCGCGCTCGGCGGTGTCGGCCTCGAGCACCGTTCCATAGGCGCCGCAGACCACGCCGCTTTCGACGATCAGCTCGTCCACCTGATGCCGGAAGAGAAACGTCAGCTGTCGTTTCTCCTCCGCTTCGCGGGCGCGGCGGATGAAGGGGGCAAGCACGCCCGGCCCCGTCCCCCAGGTTAGGTGAAAGCGCGGCACGGAGTTGCCGTGGCCGTGTGCCAGCCCGCCGCCGCGCTCCGCCCAGCCGACGACCGGAAACCAACGCATGCCTTGCTGGTGCAGCCATGATCGCTTTTCGCCCGCGGCAAAATCGAGATAGGCTTCCGCCCAACGTTGCGGCCAATAATCCTCCGCCCTGTCGAAGCCGGCGGAACCCAGCCAGTCCTGTCTGGCGAGATCGAGGCTGTCGCGGATGCCGGTGCGCCGTTGCTCGGCGCTATCGACGAAAAAAAGTCCGCCGAGCGACCAGAACGCCTGACCACCGAGGCTCTGCTTGCCCTCCTGGTCGACAACGACGACGCGCCGCCCGCGGTCGGCGGCCTCCGCTGCCGCAACGAGCCCGGCCAGCCCCGCGCCGATCACCAGCACATCGCAATCCATGCAGAACCTCCCCAGCTTCACCCCTGACCTTACGCACACGTAAACGTCGTCGCAACTCGCCGGCGTCGCTATTCATGATTTTTCATCGGCCATGTCGAAATCGCTAAGGCTCATGGCTCATTGTGTCGGATCGGGATGACAGCCGGTCCGCGGAGCAGATTGCGAAGCGCTGGCTTTACAGCCAAGATCGCCACAATCATCCGCGTTGTCATCAGTCTAAAGCGATCAGGAGATCTGCGATGAAATACGCCATACTCGTTCGGGAATCCAAGGAAGACTTCGCCCTTCGCAACGACTCGCCGGAAGGCACTCGCTACAGGGCCGGCTGGACTGCCTATACGGCTGCCTTGCAGCAGGCCGGCGTTCTGGTCGGAGGCGCGGGGCTGCAGGCACCCGAGACCGGGACCATCGTCAGGGTCAAAGGCGACAAGCGCGAGGTTCAGGACGGCCCCTTCCCCGACGGCAAGGAGCAGCTCGGCGGCTTCTATCTGCTTGAAGTCCCGAACATCGACGCCGCTCTCGAATGGGCGGTTCGCGTTCCCGTCACCGAGCGCGGCTCGGTCGAGGTTCGCCCACTTCTGCCCATGTGACCGACGCGATGAACCTTGATGCGCACCGCGCTGCCGAACAGGCGGCGCGACAATCCTACGGCAAGCTGATCGCCTATCTCGCGGTGCGCAACCGCGATGTGGCGGCTGCCGAGGACGCGTTGTCCGAGGCGCTTGCCGCGGCACTGCGCGTCTGGCCTGAAAGCGGCGTCCCCGATAGCCCGCAGGCATGGCTGCTGGTCGCCGCACGACGCAATCTCGCGCACGAAGCCCGCCGGCGGCAGACGCGCAGGGCGGCCGTGCCCGTGGTGCGCCTCGCACTGGAAGAAGCGGAGGATCGCATGAACGACGCGGCGGGCCAGGCATTTCCCGACGACCGTCTGAAGCTGATGTTCGCATGCACGCATCCAGCCATCGATCCCGCACTGCATGCGCCGCTGATGCTGCAGACCGTTCTCGGTTTGCAGGCTCGCAATATCGCGTCCGCCTTTCTGGTGGCGCCGGAAGCCATGGGGCAGCGCCTGGTGCGCGCCAAGACGAAGATCCGCGATGCCGGCATTCCCTTTGCGGTTCCGGAGCGCGAACACCTGCCCGAACGGCTCGAGGGCGTCCTCTCCGCGATCTATGCCGCCTATGGCCTCGCCTGGGACGGGCTCGATGGCGAGAGCGACAGCGGCAATGCGCTGGCGGAGGAGGCCATCTGGCTCGGGCGCGCGCTCATCGCCGTTCTCCCCGACGAGCCGGAAGCGATCGGCCTCCTGGCGCTGATGCTCTACTCCCAAGCGCGGCGCGCGGCGCGGCGCGACGAAAACGGCGACTACGTTCCCCTGGAGGAACAGGACACCACACTCTGGAACAGCGTACTCAATGCCGAAGCCGATGCTCTCCTGAGGCACGCAGGAACCTTCAATCGCTTCGGCCCCTTCCAGTGCCATGCAGCCATCCAGGCCGTACATGCGGAACGGGCGCGGACCGGAACGACCAACTGGGCGGCATTGGTAACGCTCTACGAAGGTCTCGTCGCGCTCCGCGCGACCGTCGGCGCGTTGACCAGCTGGGCAGCGATTGTCGGCCGTGCGCTGGGAGCGACAGCTGGACTTGCAGCCCTCGATCGGCTCGATGATGGTGATGTGCGCGCCTATCAGCCGTACTGGGCAGTCCGCGCCCATCTGCTCGCCGAGGCGGGGGATAGCCCGCGCGCTATCGCCGCCTACGATCGCGCCATCGGCCTCAGCGAGAGCGCCCCGGTGCGCCGCTTCCTGCAAGCTCGGCGCGCAAGCCATCTGCAGTCCGCTTCGTCATGAAGCGGCAGCTGGCTTCTTTCAGGAAAAAATGTAGAGCGGCTTTTCGTCCGGTATTCGTAAGGAAAGGTTATTTCTCGGTCAGCTTGAGCTCGATGCGGCGATTGGTGGCCCGGGCTTCAGGCGTCTCGCCCGGCGCTATCGGCTGGAATTCGCCGAAGCCTGCCGCGACCAGCCGGTCGGCGGGAACGCCTTGCGCGATCAGAAATTTCACCACGGCAATGGCGCGCGCCGAAGACAGCGCCCAGTTGTCGGCATAGCGGCCCGTGCCGGAAAGCGGCACATTGTCCGTATGCCCATCGACGCGCAGAACCCAGGTAATCTCCGGTGGGATCTCCTTGGCGACGTCGAGCAGCGCTGCCGCAAGCTTGACCATCTCGGCCTGGCCGTCCGGATTGAGGTCAGAACCGCCCGACGGGAACAGCACTTCCGACTGGAAGACGAAGCGGTCGCCGACCACGCGGATATTGTCACGATCGGAGAGTATTTCGCGCAAGCGCCCGAAGAAATCCGAGCGGTAACGATTGAGTTCCTGCACGCGCTGCGCAAGCGCCACGTTGAGGCGACGTCCGAGATCGGCAATTTTCGTCTGCGACGATTGATCCTTGGTTTCGGAGGCCTGCAGCGCCACCTCGATCGCCGCGATCTGGCTTCGAAGGGCGGCGATCTGCTGATTGAGAAGATCGACCTGGCTCAGCGCACGGGTGCTTGCCTGCTTCTGGTCGTCCAGTTGCTGCGTCAGCGCCGTGACGCGCTGCGTCGCAGCCTGGCTGTTGCCGGTGCCGTTGTCGAGCAGGGTCTGAAGGCGCGAGCGCTCGCTTTCGGCGACCGACAGCGACGCCTGCAGGTTCGCAAGCGAATCCTCGAGGTCCTGCTTGCCGCTCTTTTCGAGCGCGAGCGCCTGGGTCAGTTCGTTGATCTGGCTGTTCAGCCGGGTCAGCACCTCGTCGCGGCCGGATATCTCGCGGCTGAGGATGAACTGTCCGATGACGAACACCGTCAGCAGGAACATGATGGCCATCAGAAGCGTCGAGAGCGCATCGACGAAGCCCGGCCAATAATCCACCGTCCTCTGCGTGCGGCGGTTTCGCGCGAGCGCCATGGCTTATTTGCCCCCGGTCTTTTCGATACTGCCGATGCGATCCGAGAGGCGGTCGAGCGTTCGGCGCATGGTCTTTGCTTCTTCCTGTTGCGCCTCGATCCAGTCGCGAAGCATTTGCTGCTCGTTGCGCATGTTCTTGACAAGGCCCTGAATGCCTTCGGCAAGGCTCGCCATCGCCGCGACCGAACGCTGACCGCTGGTGCCGTCCTCGGCAAGCCTGCGCATGTATTCCGAAAGGGCCCGCACATCCTCCGGCGAGCCTGTCGAGGAGGGATCGAGCACGGGAGCGATATCGGATCCGACATCGGTCACCGAGGAGAGCCAGTTTTCAAGCTCCGTATAGAAACGGTTCTGCGCGCGACCCGCCTGCAGGTCCAGGAAGCCGAGGATCAGCGATCCGGAAAGGCCAAGCAGCGAGGAAGAAAAGGCCGTTCCCATGCCGACGAGCGGTGCCGCCAGGCCTTCCTTGAGCGCGCTCAGGATATCACCCGATCCGCCGGAGCCGGCGTCGAGCGACTGAATGACCAGGTTGATCGAGCCGATCGTACCGATCAGGCCCCAGAAGGTGCCGAGCAGGCCGAGGAAGACGAGGAGGCCGATCAGGTAGCGCGAGGTGTCCCGGGCCTCGTCGAGGCGGGTCGCGATGGAATCGAGAATGGAGCGCAAGGTTGCGGTCGACAGCATCCCCTTGCGGGTGCCGATCAGCGCGCGCATCGGCGCGAGCAGCCGCGGCTCGCGGCCCACCTTGTCGGCGCTGCCGACCGCCCTGAACGAGTTGAACCAGCGTACTTCCGGGCGCAGGCGCAGCACATGGCTGAAAACGAGGATGATGCCGACGGCGAGAACGCCGAGGATCAGGCCATTGAGGCCCGGATTGTGCATAAAGGCTTCTTTTCCCTGGCGGAACAGGATTGCTGCGATGAAGCCGACGATGATGAGGAAGAGCACCATCGTCCAGAAGAAAGCCATGGGGCTGGAAAGCTTGTAAGCATAGTTATTCGGCGAATTGTCGGACGAGCCGATATCCGTCAGTCTCACATTTTCCATAAATTCCGCAGCCTCCGGAGTTTCCGCAGGCGGACAGTAGAGCAACATTAAGCCGAATTGAAGGGTCTAACGCTACAAAACAGGCGTTGGCAACAGCCTGTTTCGACCAGCGAGTTTCGCGGGTTAGCCTGCCTCAGCGCGCCGGGATCGGGCGCTTGATGACCTCGGCGAGCGCCTTGTGGATGTGGTCGTTGCCGCAGATGACCGCGCCGGTGTTGAGCATGTCGACGCCGCCGTTCCAATCGGACACGAAACCGCCCGCCTCGCGCACGAGGAGCACGCCGGCGGCAATGTCCCAGGCCGAGAGACCGGTCTCCCAGAAGCCGTCGAAGCGACCGGCTGCGACAAAGGCGAGATCGAGGGCTGCCGAGCCTAGACGGCGAATGCCGGCCGTCTCGCCCATCACATGGCGCAGTTCGACCAGGAACGTCCCGTGATTGCCGCGGCCCAGATGCGGAACGCCGCAGCCGATCACGCAGTCGGACAGAACGCGGCGCGAGGCGACGCGCAGGCGCCGGTCGTTCAGGAAGGCGCCGCCGCCGCGCTCGGCGGTGTAGAGCTCGTCGGTCGCGGGATTGAATACGACGCCGGCAACGACCTCGCCATTGCGCTCAAGCGCGATCGACACGGAGAAGATCGGAATGCCGTGCAGGAAATTGGTGGTGCCGTCGAGCGGATCGACGATCCAGCGATGCGCGCCGTCGGTGCCCTTGATCTCCTCGCTCTCCTCGCCGAGGAAGCCATAGGTCGGACGCGCCTTCAGTAGCTCGTCGCGGATGATCTTCTCGGCCTTGCGGTCGGCCTGGCTGACGAAATCGCCCGGTCCCTTGACCGAGACCTGCAGGTTCTGCACTTCGCCGAAGTCGCGGCTAAGCGACTTGCCTGCCTTGAGGGCAGCCTGGACCATGACGTTGAGAAGAGCGGAGCGGGCCATTGGTTTTCCTTGGGCGATATGCATGGCGCGGTCAAACCGGGAAACGGTCGCCGGCTGAGCGAGATTTAGCAGCGCGAAAAAGATTGGCGGCCTCAAGACCACAAAATCACGCGAATTTCAAGGGGAGACGGCATCTGAGACGAAGTGCGCGCCTGGCACGCCCTGGAGAGCCCGCCGATCCGCTCGCGCTTCGCTTAAAATCTTGCCTGATCCTGAGCATGCCACGCGCACCCGTTGTCGCCGCGACAGGATGGCGCGGCCGCGGCGCTAGACCGCAATGGGATCCGCTGCACTCATCTTCCAAGCACCTTATTGATGACCTTGACGAGATTGTCGGGATCGAACGGCTTGGTCACCCAGCCGGAGGCGCCGGCGGCCTTGGCACGCGCCCTGAGATCGGCGTCCGACTCCGAGGTAAGAAAGACGATCGGAAGGCCGGCATGCGCAGGGGACTTCCTGAGTTCCTCGATCATCGTCAGGCCGTCCATGACAGGCATATTCAGATCGGTGACGACAAGGTCGTAGTCACCGCTCCTTGCCATTTCCAAGCCCTCGGCGCCGTTGACCGCTTCAGCGACCTCGTAGCCGGCGTCGGTGAGCGTCACTTTCGTGGTAAACCGGAGGCTCGCGGAATCCTCGACGGTCAGTAGCTTGGCATTCATGGATTTGCCTCGTTGTGAAAGGAAGCAAACCTCGAAACAATACTCGCGCTAATATCAGAAATGTAAATGATTCGGATATTCGACAATAATAAAATACATTCCAAGCGATTATCAGTCGATTCCATGCCGTCCCCATACAAATATCTAAAATTAAGGAGTAATAAAAGGATTCACACCGTGGAATTGAAGGGAGGTAAAGACGGATTACACTTCAACTATTATTTATTACCTGGATATTTTCGTATAAAGTAAGTTATTATTCTAATATTGCTGGGGCCTCATGTAGTTATAACTTCGGCAGAGAGCGTTGCCGAGAAATACCACCGGCCCATAATCTCGAGCGCAATCGACCGCGGCACAACACACGCGAGCAAGCTGCGAGCGATCTCGCCCAAAAAGAGATCGCGTGGCCAGTCCTATGGTCTTTGGGTTTTTTACGCTTAAGCGCTCAATGGGCGCGGCGGAATTTATTGGCAGCCTCGATCGCCGCCTTCTGCTGGTAGTCTTCTATCCCGAGATAGAAATCTTCGAGTTCCGCGTCCTTCAGGCCGGCGCGGCGCGAGATCACGTACCATCTTGCTGCCTCGACGGGATCCTGCTTAGTGCCGAGGGCATTGATATAGAGGTGAGCGAGTTTGTTCTGGGCAACGACATTGCCGCGATAGGCGGCGATACGCATCCAGTTGAAACCCGCCTCCATATCCGCCTTGCCGCCGACGCCGCTGACGAGCCAGAGGCCGAGGTCGAGCTGGGCCGTGTCATAGCCGGCGGCCGCGGCCCGGGCGAGCCACATGCGCGCCAGAGCCTTCTTTTCCTTCGGCACGTTCTCGACGTTGAGATAGATCTGCGCCACCGCATATTGCGCATCCGCGATGCCCTGCTCCGCGGACTTCTCGTAATAGGGAAGCGCGAGCTGCAACCCCTTCACGCCCGGATTGTCGGCAACCAGGATCTGCGCCCAATTGAACTGCGCCGAAGGTTCTCCGCCATCGGCGGCCTTGCGCATCCATTCGTCGGCCTTCTTGCGGTCGCGCGGTACATCTCGCCCTTCCATGAGGATGAGAGCGTATTTGAACATGGCGGTCTCGTTTCCGCCTTCGGCGGCCTTCTGGTACCAAAAGGCCGCATTTTTCGTATCGCGCTTGACACCCAGCCCCTGAGCCATCAGCTCCGCCAGCATCGTTTGCGCCGCCGGATCCCCAAGCTGAGCGCGCGGCAGCGCCCTTTGAAACGCGGTCAGATAGTAGCCGCGCTGAAACGCGCCGTAGGCGTCGTCGACGGGCCCCTTGTAATCCTTTTCCGGCGGAAGGTCGGGAAGTGTGGCGCCCATGCGGTCGAAGACGCCGACGCCCTCGGAGGGCTGAACCTTGTCGCCCTGTTTCGGCGCCGCGCCAGCGCCGCCCTCGGGGCCTTTCGTCTCGCCAGCCCCGAAGCGCTCGGATTTGAATGCGCCGGCCTCGGCATCCGGCGCCCGCGTCAATACATTCTCTTCGGCTTGAGGGGGAGCGGGCGGCAGTTCGACCTCGTCGGGCGCCGACTGATCGGGCTCGGCTGATTGCAGGGGCGGTTTACCCGCGCCAGCCTGAGCAAGCGCACTCAGCGGCGAAACGGTAAGGCCAAGGACGAGCGCTGTCGTCAGAAACGGAAGGAAGGAGCGGGACCGGAGAGACATGCCGCGATATCAATCTTTAAACCGTGGCGCTTTTTCGTCGAGCAACGCATTGACTTCCGCGACGACCAACGCTGCCGATGCCGGCTCGCCGAAAACAGCCAATCGCAGCGCCACGAACTCCGATCCGGAAAGCGCGACATCGAGGACGGATTTCGCATCCGTTCCGCCCATGACGATGCAGGGGATCTCGATCATCGACGCCCACCATTCGCCGAGCGCCACATTCTTCGGATGCGCCTCGGGCTTGATGTCGCCGTCGAGCTTGCCGAAGAAAACATAGTCCGGCCGCGCTTCACCGATCTCGAGCGCATTGTGGCGATCGGTGGCGTTGCCGCCGCCGACGATGAGCTTCGGGGTAAACTTCTCGACGGCTTCGGCCAGCTCCGCGCCCCCGCCGGTCACGTGCAATCCGTCGGCCTTGACGCGGCCCGCCACGCGGCTGTCGCCGGCGATCAATGCGGCGGCACCGGCGTCCTGGATTGCCGGAACCAGCTTTTCGGCGCGCTTCTGAAAGGCGCCGTCGTCCAGGCCGTATTGCGGGACGATCACCGAGGCGACGTCGCCACCTCGCAGCGCATCCGCGACCGCTTTCAACTGTTCTTCGGCGTCTGCCATGTCAGGGACGACGAGGACGAGACGGCAACGGTTTTGGGGTTCGCTCATGCGGGTATCCATTGGAATGGCGGAGGCTCGGGAGGGCCGGTCCGCTGGTATGTTGTGAGTAGTGCGCCCGGCCGCCGCTGACAAGGGCCGAAGCGCCTAAAAACGCCGACGCCGGCGGCGAGAAGGCCCGCCTGGTTCACATTGCGCTGCACAATTTGACTTGCCGCCCGAAGGGGTTTGCCGTAGCTTCTGCCGCATGCCCAACACGGACCCCTTTGCTGCGATAGCTGACCGGAACCGGCGGTATCTGCTGGAGGAGTTGCGGCGCGCTCCAAAGACGGTCAACGAACTTGCACAGGGCCTGCCGATCAGCCGCCCCGCCGTCTCACAACATCTCAAGGCGTTGCTCGACAGCAATCTGGTCTCGGTGACGTCGGAGGGAACGAAGCGCATCTATGCGGTCAACAGCCGCGGATTCGACAAGCTTAACCTCTGGCTGGACCAGTTCTGGGCTTAGTTTTCAAAAGCTTGGATTTTGGGGGAGATAGCGGGCTCTTGAGCCTTGCTTGAAAGAGGGCTGCGCCAACTTTTACTGCTCACATCGTCAAGTTGGCGCGTCAGGTTTAATGGAAACGATCACTGGCTCTTCGGGAGAACGCTCCGTTCGGTTTTCTTCCTCCTCCACCAGAATATTGGTGGCCTGCGACCGCATTCACTCCAGGTTCAGTGCACCGAAGATTTAAGACGTTGGATTGCGTCCTTGACGCGAAGTTTGCGGCGCTTGATTTCAGCTATTTCGCCGTCATCGACGGAGGGTGACGAGATCGCGCTATGCAACTCCTCCTCGAGAGCGACATGCTTTTTCTGGAGTGACTCAAGATGAGCTTCAACAGTCATTTGACCCTTCCTTCCACTTACCTTCCCCGGCCATCCATCGCCGGGGTTCAAGGTGTCAACCAAAAGAGTGTGCCATAGTATCCTTCGGTTGTCGAAGGCCAAAACATGGCGGCTGCGGGGCAAATTCGTGATCGAGTATAACTTCCCGTTACACCTATTTGGTGATAGGAGCTTGCGGAATTTGAGCGCAGGCGGACAATATGTTTAAGGGCAATTTCGGGGATCAGGACATGGCCGACCAGGAACAGGCGGAGGTAAGGCTGATGGTGGCGCGCCTTCGTCAAGAGCACGAGGATTATGATGCCGCCATCAATGCCATGATCAAGACCGGCTGCGATGCGCTGCGCATCCAGCGGATGAAGAAGAAGAAACTGGGCATCAAGGATAGATTGAGCAAGCTTGAGGACCAGATCATTCCCGACATCATCGCCTGAAGAAACGGACGCGACGACGATGACAGAAAGACCGCCAGTCGCCATCATCATGGGCAGCCAGTCCGACTGGGAGACTATGAAGAATGCCGCCGACACGCTGGAAACGCTGGAGATCAGCTACGACGCCCGGATCATTTCGGCGCATCGCACGCCTGACCGCCTGGTGAATTTCGCCAAGAGCGCACGCGACGAGGGCTTCAAGGTCATCATCGCCGGCGCCGGGGGTGCGGCCCACCTGCCCGGCATGGCGGCATCGATGACGCCGCTGCCGGTCTTCGGCGTTCCCGTGCAGTCGCGCGCACTGTCGGGTCAGGACAGTCTCTTGTCGATCGTGCAAATGCCGGCGGGCATCCCCGTTGGCACGCTTGCCATCGGCAAGGCAGGCGCGGTCAACGCGGCCCTGCTGGCGGCCGCGGTCCTTGCGCTGAGCGATGAAGATCTCGC
Source organism: Rhizobium sp. RAF56 (assembly GCF_052113965.1). Classification (NCBI taxonomy): domain Bacteria; kingdom Pseudomonadati; phylum Pseudomonadota; class Alphaproteobacteria; order Hyphomicrobiales; family Rhizobiaceae; genus Rhizobium; species Rhizobium sp. RAF56. Next base: position 33,303 of record NZ_JBFRDU010000006.1, on the reverse strand, counting down.
CGAACGGCTTGACGAATGGCGAGAGCGCCAGAGTGCCGCCGTCGCCGAATACCCCATGGACGACCTATGACCGCAAAGACGATCGGCATCATCGGTGGCGGCCAGCTCGGCCGCATGCTGGCCATGGCCGCGGCGCGGCTGAATTTTCGCACCGTCATTCTGGAGCCGCAGGCCGATTGCCCAGCGGCACAGGTGGCCAACCGCCAGATTGTTGGGGCATACGACGACCCGGCCGCACTCGCCGAACTTGGCCGCTCCGCCGATATCGTCACCTACGAGTTCGAGAACGTGCCGGTGTTGGCGGCCGAGCGTCTTGCTGAAGACGTGCCCGTCTTCCCGCCGCCGAAGGCATTGGCGATGGCGCAGGACCGGCTTACCGAAAAGCGCTTCATCAACGGCTGCGGCATTCCGACCGCCCGGTTTCATGCCGTCGGCAGTCAGGCCGATCTCGAAGCGGCGCTCGCGGACTTTTCCGGCAAGGGTGTCCTGAAGACCCGCCGCCTCGGCTATGACGGCAAGGGGCAGCGCGTCTATCGTTCGTCAGCGGACAGCCCGGCCGGCGGCTATGCGGCACTTGGCGGCGTGCCGCTTATTCTCGAAAGCTTCGTCGCCTTCGAGCGCGAGATTTCGGTTATTGCGGCGCGAGGCGCCGATGGCGCTGTCGCCTGCTACGATCCCGCCGAAAACGTCCACCGCGACGGCATTCTCCACACCTCGACGGTTCCCGCCACCATTTCCGACGCCACGGCCGCGGCCGCGCGCGACGCAGCCGCAAAGATCCTTGCCGCGCTCGACTATGTCGGCGTCATCGGCATCGAATTCTTCGTGCTTGCCGACGGGGGCTTGATCGCCAACGAAATGGCGCCGCGCGTGCATAACTCAGGCCACTGGACGGAGGCGGCCTGCGTCGTCTCGCAGTTCGAGCAGCATATCCGCGCCGTCGCTGGCCTGGCACTCGGAAATGCCGCGCGCCACTCCGACTGCGTCATGCAGAACCTGATCGGTGACGATATCTTGAGCGTCCCGGATTGGCTGAAGCGCGACGGCGTGCTAGTGCACCTCTACGGCAAGACCGAAGCACGGCCCGGCCGCAAGATGGGTCACGTCACCGAACTCAAGTCCCGGCACTGACGTTCGGGCGGGATATGCCGGGAAAAAGCCCCGGCGAGCGGTTGACATGCGCCAAGTGACGGGGTATTTGCTCCCCAACCTAAAGAGCGCGCCCCGAGCGCGCTTTTGATTGTCAGAAGATACGGGCGAATGTGACATTCCCCCAAAACATCACGGATCAGGAAAATGAAGATCAAGAATTCGCTCAAGTCGCTCAAGGCGCGTCATCGCGACAACCGCCTCGTTCGCCGCAAGGGCCGCGTTTACATCATTAACAAGCTCAACCCGCGCTTCAAGGCACGTCAGGGCTGATCGGCTCGCTGCGCCCGGGCGCTTGCCCGCTGGCGCGCGACCTGCCGGAAGCACCTGCGTTGCCGGCCTCACGCTAATGTTCTTTGATCTTCGACCATGGCGGGATACTATTCCCGCCATGCGCATTTTTGTTTCCATGCGATCGGTTCTACCGATCGTGCTCGCCCTCTTCGCCAGTCTCCCCACTCCCGCCGCCGCGGACGATCCGGCGCCGGTCGAGCAAAAGGATGCGGCGACCTCCCCCAAGCAGCATCTAGATGATCTCTTCACGGCGCTGAGGCGCGAACGCGATGCCGAACAGGCGAATGTCATCGCCGACCAAATTCGCGAGGTTTGGAACGATTCGGGCAGCGCCACGATCAACCTCCTGATGCAGTGGGCGGACAAGGCGATCCTTGAAAAGCGCAACGCCGCAGCGCTCGACTTCCTCGATCAGGTGATCGCCCTCAAGCCCAACTACATCGAAGGCTGGAACCGCCGGGCCACGTTGAACTACGCCCTCGGCAACTATCGAAAGTCCATGGAGGACATCAACCAGGTGCTGATGCTGGAGCCCCGGCACTTTGGAGCGCTTGCCGGCATGGCGGCGATCTTGAGCGAAAACGGCAATGACGAACTCGCGCTCAAGGCCTGGCAGCGCTTTCTGGAGATCTACCCCTCCGACCGCAGCGCGCAGCAGCAGGTGGACACGCTGACCGACAAACTTGCAGGCAACCCTATCTAGAGCAACTCCAGGAGAAGTATGACGCGGTTTTAAGTCCGGAATTGCGTAAAGCCAGCGCCGGTCCCTTCCACCGATCGATCGACTGAACTGCGACCATACCTTGATGACCGTTCTTCTTTTCGCCCTTGCCCCCTTCGTTCTCCTCATTGGCTACTCGGCCTGCAAGGCCCACGCCATCGAGCGGCGCTTTCCTAACATCGGCGAGCTGACCGACGTCGGCGGGCTCAGGCTCAACGCGGCTCACCTGCCAGCGCCGCCCGGCGCCGACCTGCCGCCGCTCGTGTTCATTCACGGCGCCAGCGGCAATCTGCGGGACCAATACGAAGCCTTTGCCGGACCGCTGAAAGACCGCGCCGAAATGCTTTTCGTCGACCGGCCGGGCCATGGCTATTCGGAGCGCGGCGGGCGCGAAAATGCGCTGCCGTCCGGCCAGGCCGATGCGATCGCGAGACTGATGGAGAAGCGCGGCATCGAACGGGCGATCATCGTCGGCCACTCCTTCGGCGGTGCGATCGCGGCGGCCTTCGGCGTGCGCCATCCACAGAAGACCGCGGGGCTTCTCTTCCTTTCACCCGCCACGCATCCCTGGCCTGGCGGCATAGACTGGTACTATAGGCTTGCCGCCACACCCTTCCTCGGCTGGCTGTTCAGCCATCTGTTGGTTGTCCCCCTCGGCCTGCGGCGGCTGGAAACCGGTACCCGGAACATCTTTTCCCCCAACCCCCGCCCCGCCGGCTACGTCGAGGCGACGGCACCCGCCTTGGTGCTGCGGCCGCGCACGTTTCGGCACAACGCGGCCGATGTCGCCAATCTCTTCGCCTATGTGTCTTCCGAGGCGCCGGCCTATCGCAGCATCACCGCACCGACCGTGATCATCACCGGCGACAGCGACGACATCGTCCTGGCACACCTGCACTCGCACGGCCTTGCCCGCGACATAGCGAGCGCGGAACTCGTCACCATCCGCAATCTCGGGCACAAGCCCGACTATGTCGCGACGGATGTGGCGATCGCCGCGATCGAGCACCTGTCCGGTTTGCCGAGAGACCTCGCCGGCATGGCACGCGATGCGGAAGAGCGCATCATCGCCGCTCATCCCTAGCCAAAGCGGCGCGCACGCATAAGCTTCTTTAGGCCGGTTCCAAGTCGGCATTTTCGTCGCGTGGGAGCGTTTGAACGGCGCCTTTCACACTCTCGACAATGATTGCAGCAAGCCGGCGCGCTGCCGGCTCCGGTTCGGCTTCGGCGCGATGGAGAACGAGATCCAGCTTCGGCAGGAGAGGAAGGCCGCTGCGATCGCTGTCGAGCCGACGAACCTTATCCGGCAATCCCAGCGGTGTGCGGATGGTGATACCAAGCCCGGCTGCGGTCGCTGCCCACAGGCCGCCGAGGCTGGGGCTCACGAAGGCGATCCGAAAGGCGATGCCGGCATGATCCAGCGCTCGCGTCGCCGCGTCGCGCAACAGGCAAGGCGCCTCGAGCACCGAGAGCGGTAACGGCTCGCCGCCGTCCGCCCGCCAGCCGGTAAACGCCTCCGCCGGTCCCACCCAGCACATCGGCACCTCGGCGATCCGCTCGCAATGCGCGCTCTGGTATCCGTTGCTCCAGGCGAGTGCCAGATCGAGACGGCCGGAGGTCACGCGCTCGACCAGTTCGGCATTGCGCACCACGCGAGCCTCGATCCGGACCTTCGGATGGGCGCGTGCAAAGCGGCCGAGCACCTGCGGCAGCAGCGTCTCGCCAAAATCCTCCTGCAAGCCGAGCCGCACCCAGCCTTCCAGTTCGCCACCGCGAATGGCGACGGCAGCCTCGTCGTTAAGATCGAGAAGACGGCGGGCATAGGTAAGCATGGTCTCGCCCGCCTCCGTCAGCGCCAGCCCGCGCCCCGCCTTTCGGAAGATCGGCGTTCCCGCCTGCTCCTCCAGCTTCTTCAATTGCGCGCTGACGGCCGAGGTGGAACGACCGACGCGATCGGCTGCCTTTGCGAAGCTGCCGAGTTCGACGCCGGTGACGAAGCTGCGCAGCACATCCAGATCGAACAGCAGGCGGCTCATGATGATCATCCTGTATTTCGGGATTGTACGTACCATATTATCTGATTTTCGGGATGATTATCCCGCGCTATGAAATAGTGGTCAACCACTCTTTGCGAGGCCATCATGCCCATCACCCGCATCTCCCTTCGCCGCGGCAAGTCGCCCCAATATCTGAAGGCACTTGGCGACAGTCTGCATCGTGCCATGATCGAGACGTTCGACGTCCCGCCTGCCGATCGCTTCCAGGTGTTCCACCAGCTGGAAGCAGACGAGCTCATCTTCGACCGCGACTATCTCGCCGGGCCGCGCTCGGACGACTTCGTCTTCTTCGATATAACGACCGGCAAGCCGCGCTCGGCGGAGGTCAAGCAGGCCTTCTACCGCAGACTTGCGGAGCTGCTCGCCGAAGCGCCGGGCCTTCGACCCGAAGACGTCTTGGTGACGATCACCACCGCCGCCCGCGAGGACTGGTCGTTCGGCAACGGCCTCGCCCAGATGCTGTGACCGAAGTCATGATTACCGGAAAGGAGCGCGTCATGATCGCGATGCAATACCGATTCACCTTGCCCGCCGACTACGACATGTCGATCATCGAACGGCGAATCCGTGACAAGGGGCCGCTGCTCGACCGGTTCCCCGGCCTCGGCTTCAAGGCGTATCTGTACGCTGTCGCGGACGACACAGCGACCGGCGGCCGCGAAAACCTCTACGCACCATTCTACGTCTGGGAGAACCACGAAGGTTTGAGCGACTTTCTATGCGGTCCGCCTTTCGTCGCCGTCACGGAGGCCTTCGGTTGGCCGCAGGTAAAGACCTGGGTTGTCTGGCACGCCGGTATTGGGGTCGATCCACGTCAGGCGCGTTTCGCCACCCGCGAGATCACCGCGATCACCCCATATTCCGATCTCGCCGCCCTGCGCCGCCAGGAAACCGACCGCGCGAAAGAGGAAATCGCCGGCGTCGGCGGAACGCTTGCCTCCGTCGCTGGTTTCGAGCCGACGACGTGGACGCTGATGAGATTTCGGCTGTGGGCATATCCGCCGCCGCTGGATGTACGCGTTGGGGCCGAAACCTATCGGGTCGGTCACGTCTCCTGGCCGGCAGCCGACAATGTCACGGCGACAAAGTGATTGTTTCATCGATGCAACGAGCGCTTTAAGGATGAGAGGAAACTTGTTTAGCCAGGAGCGCTACGAATGGTTGATTTCGCAATGATCGAGGCCGCCCGCGGGCGGCTTGCCGGAAATGAGCGGCTGACACCGCTTCTCTCGTCGCCGTTCCTCGACGAGATCGCCGGGCGACGTCTCTACGTGAAGGCCGAATGCCTGCAGCATTCCGGCTCGTTCAAGTTCCGCGGCGGCTGGTCGGCGGTTTCCGCTCTGGAACCGTCGCTGCGCGCCAGGGGCGTCATTGCGTTTTCCTCGGGCAACCACGCCCAGGGTGTTGCGCTTGCGGCAAAGCTTCACGGCGTGCCCTCGGTCATCGTCATGCCCACCGATGCGCCCGCCTTGAAGATCGAAAACACCCGCGCCTTCGGCGCCGAAGTGGTGCTCTACGACCGGATTAGCGAGGACCGTGACGCGATCGGCGAACGGATGTCGCGCGAGCGAGGCCTGACGCTGATCAAACCGTTCGACGAGCCGCTGGTGATCGCCGGCCAGGGTACGGTCGGACTGGAGATCGCCGAGCAGGCGAAGGAGGTCGGGATCGACACGGCCGATGTGCTCGTGCCTTGCGGCGGCGGCGGACTGACCTCCGGCATCGCGCTGGCGCTGGAAGCAAAGGCGCCGGGTCTGCGCGCCCGCCCTTGCGAACCCGCCGGCTTCGACGACACGCGGCGATCGCTCGCCTCGGGAAAGATCGAGCGCAACGCCGCGATGACCGGCTCGATCTGCGACGCGATCATCACGCCGCAGCCGGGCGACATCACCTTTCCGATCATGAAGCGGCTGTGCGGCTCCGGCATCGCGGTCACCGACGCCCGGGCCCTGGATGCCATGGCGCTCGCCTTCACGCGCCTCAAGATCGTCATCGAGCCCGGCGGCGCCGTGGCGCTCGCAGCAGCCCTCTTTCACCGGGAGAGTGTCGAAGGAGATTCGGTGATCGTGGTTGCCTCGGGCGGCAACGTCGAGGCCGGCATGTTCAAGACGGCGCTAGACGGCCGCCATCCCTGAGGCCACCCCTTCATCTTTGCAGGCCGTGCTGCCCGTTCTCTCCGTCGTCCCGGCCTTCAGCCGGGATCCAGCCGCGTCGCGTCGGCGGCGCGAAAGAGCCTTTGCGCGCAAGGACTTGCGCGCCGTGGACCCGGGGATCGAGTCCGGGGCGACGGCGGATGGCGGCGCAGTCCTGGTAACCGTCAGAGTTTGTTCAGAGGTTTGAAAGCTCGCACCAGTCAAGGAGCGAGCTTCGTTTCTTAGCCGCCGGGTCGGCCGGTTCAGATCCCGCTCTGGCCGTCGGAGCCGATATAGGCGATGCGCAGCATGTTGGTCGCACCGGGCGTTCCGAGCGGCACGCCGGCGGAAATGATGATGCGGTCGCCAGGCTTGCCGAAACCTTCCGAGGCGACGATGCGGCAGGCGCGGTTGACCATGTCGTCGAGATCGGTCGCGTCATGGGTGACGACGCAGTGCAGGCCCCAAACCACCGAAAGCCGGCGCGCCGTCTGGATGATCGGCGACAGCGCGATGATCGGCACCTGCGGGCGCTCGCGTGAAGCGCGAAGGCCGGTCGTGCCCGAAGAGGTGTAACAAACGATCGCCGACAGCTTCAGCGTCTCCGCGATCTGGCGGGCGGCCAGCGATATGGCGTCGGCGCCGGTCGCTTCGGGCTGCGGGCGCTGTGCGTAGATGATGCCCGAATAATGCGGCTCGCGCTCGATGGTGCTGGCGATCGACGCCATCATCGACACGGCCTCGACCGGATAGTCCCCCGACGCGGACTCGGCCGACAGCATCACCGCATCCGCGCCCTCGAACACGGCGGTCGCGACGTCCGAAACCTCGGCGCGCGTCGGCACCGGCGAGGAAATCATCGATTCCAGCATCTGCGTGGCGACGACGACCGGCTTGCCGGAACGGCGGCAGGCGCGGATGAGCTGCTTCTGGATGCCAGGAACTGATTCCAAGGGCATTTCGACCCCAAGATCGCCGCGCGCCACCATCAGGGCGTCGGAAAGCTCGATGATCTCTTCGATGCGTTCGACCGCCTGCGGCTTTTCGATCTTCGACATCAGGCCGACGCGGCCGCGCGCGACCTTGCGGACTTCGGCCAGGTCTTCCGGCCGCTGAATGAAGGAAAGTGCAACCCAGTCGACCTCGTTGGTCGCGAGCACCGCATCCAGATCGACGCGGTCCTTGTCGGTCAGAGCGCCGACGCCGAGCAGGGTATCGGGCAGGCTGACGCCCTTGCGGTCGGAAATCCTAGTGCCGGAAACGACCGTCGTGACGATGCTCTTGCCGTCGCATTTTTCGGCGCGCAGCATCAGCTTTCCGTCGTCGATCAGCAGGCGGTGACCCGGCTTGACCGATTCCAGGATTTCAGGATGCGGCAGAAAGACGCGGTTTCCGTCGCCGGGAGCCTCGTTGCTGTCGAGCGTGAAGGTTTGGCCCGCCTTCAACTCGACCTTGCCGTCCGTGAACTTGCCAACGCGCAGTTTCGGTCCCTGCAAGTCGGCGAGAATGCCGATCGGACGACCGCAGCGCGCCTCGACCGCGCGGATGCGCTGGATAAGCGTGCGCATCACCTCGTGGCTGGCATGGCTCATGTTGATGCGGAAGAGATCGGCTCCGGCCTCGTGCAGCTTCTGGATCATCGCCTCGTCAGAGGAGGCGGGACCGAGCGTGGCGAGGATTTTGACTTTGCGGTTGCGCTTCATCAATTCTGGCTTTCCTGGCTGCCAGGGGTGTCGGAAAGCTGAACCATCCAGCTTGCCTGGCGCCCTGTGTCGTATTCCTTGAATCCCATCTTCTGGTGGCCGCGGGCGTAGCAATCCTTCACACCGACGATCTTGAATTCGTTTTCCGCCACGCACATGTCGACATTGCCGGTCCAGCGACCTCCGCGAGCGGCATCTTCCGCGTAGAGGTAGTAGTAACGGGACTGAAGCGGGCCTTCGATCAGCGTGGCGCAAGTCGTCGCCGGAACCTGCCACCAGCCTTCGGTGACCCAGCCCTCCTTGGCGCGGTAACCGATCGCGACGCCGACGAGGTTCTGCGTCCCGTTGCAGACACGGAAATCGGCATGCGCGGCATTCGGCAAAAGAAACGGCGAGGCTGCACCAAAGATGAAAACGGATGCACGGGCAAGCGGCTTCAACCGCTTAACGAAACTTGGTGCTAATCGGCTGAACACGGTTTCCAATGGGCTCCACGGTTGCTCGTTGCATCGTCTTCTTGCGCTGTCGTCCAGCGAATGTCAACGCAACTCTAATCGATTATATTGCTTTCACGGAGACGAAGTACAAGGACAAAAGGACGCCGCCGCGCGGGCCAACTTGCACGGTTTGGCCGCTCGTGTCATCAAGCCTGAAGCTGAAATGCAGCATCGGCACCCTCAATGAACAACTTCGAATCGCATCACGTCCTATCCGGCAATCATGACCAAGGCATGATCATTCTCGGCGATCACGCCATGAACCGTCTGCCCGAACGATACGGCCGGCTCGGCCTTCCCGAAACGGCGTTCGCGCGTCATATCGCCTATGACATCGGCATCGAAGGTCTTTGCCGCAGACTTTCGGCGATACTCGGCGTGCCCGCGGTGCTTGGCGGCTTTTCCCGGCTGCTGATCGACCCGAACCGCGGCGAAGACGACCCGACGCTGATCATGAAGATTTCCGATGGCGCCATCATCGCGGGCAATCATCCGATCTCCGATGAAGAGTGGGCGAGCCGGATCGAAAGCTTCCATCGCCCCTACCACAAGGCGGTCGCCGATAAGATTGCGGCGGTTGCGGCGGCAAGCGGCGTGGCGCCGCTGGTGCTGTCGCTCCACTCGTTCACACCGGCCTGGAAGGGCGTAGCGCGGCCCTGGCATGCAAGCGTGCTGTGGGACAGCGACCCGCGCGCCGTCCGCCCGCTCCTGGCAAAGCTTAGGGAATATCCAGATCTGGTGATCGGCGACAACGAGCCCTATGATGGGGCGCTGCGCGGCGACACCATGTATAGGCATTGCCTGGTCAAAGGCATTCCGCATGCACTTCTCGAAGTCCGCCAGGATTTGATCGCCGACGAGCGCGGCATTGCTGAATGGGCCGAGCGCCTGGCACCGATCTTTTCCGCGATCAACGCCGACCCGGCGCTGCATGCCTACGAGATCCATCCGTCGCGCACCGGCCCCTATCCGGGGCCCGAGGAGACGAAACGATGACCATGCTCAGCGACGAACAGAAGACCGAACTCGAAGCGGCCGCCTTCCGCAGGCTTGTCGCACATTTGCGCGAACGCAGCGACGTAGAGAACATCGACCTGATGAACCTCGCGGGCTTTTGCCGCAACTGCCTGTCCAACTGGTATCTCGAGGCAGCCGAACAAGCGGGCATGACCCTTTCCAAGGATCAATCGCGCGAGATTGTCTACGGCATGCCTTACGAGGATTGGAAGACGCTGCACCAGACGGAAGCCAATCCTGTGCAAAAGGCCGAATTTGAACGGAACAAGCCGAAAGAATAACTAAACTTCGTGCAAACCCGCTTGACGTTCGGCGCCGTTCGCGGCAGGTCATCGGCCCGACCAAATTCAAATCTCACATCATTCAGGAGATACCGATGTCTGATGCACATGGCGTCACCCGCGATCAGCTTCGCGCTTTTGTCGAGCGCATCGAACGGCTGGAAGAAGAAAAGAAGACCATCGCCGACGACATCAAGGACGTCTACGGCGAAGCCAAGGGCATGGGCTTCGATACCAAGATCCTGAAAAAGGTGATCGTGCTGCGCAAGAAGGACGAGCAAGAGCGCATGGAAGAGGACGCTATCCTCGACACCTACCTGCACGCCCTCGGCATGATCGAAACGCCGCCGGAAGGCTGAGCCCGAAAGCCCATTCTTCCGCACAAACGAAAACCGCCGGATCGCTCCGGCGGTTTCTTATTTTTGCGACCTGATCGATCGCTGCTACTGGACTGCGTCGAATTTTTTCACTGCCATGAAGTTCACGGCTGAACCGCTGAAGCGTTCTGCGTCGATCGAAGCCGTCTTCGTCGTGAAGCCGTTGGTGTAGACCGCCGTCGGCTGGATCCTGAGCGTCGGGCTGACGAACCGCGGCGCCTTGACGGGCTTTGCCACCGTCTCCATCCGGGCATTGGTCAGCGCCCATTGCGAGATGATCTTTTGCGTCAGCTTCGGCTCGGTTCGAACGGTCGCGCGCGATTCGTCGGCGAGCTGCGCGTCCTGCTTGTTCGGACGTCCGCCCTTTGCCGGCTGGCCGACCGCGATGCCGGTATCGGCGACCTGTGGTGCCACCAGATTGAAGGCGTCGTTGAAGCGCATCCGGCCATCGGTCGGGGGTGCAAGGGCAGCCATCTGCGTCGGCAGGGAGCGCGACGCCGGCGTCTTGGCGGGAGCAGCAGCGTTGATGGCCTCGACGGCGGAGCTTGCGGGAACGGGCGCTTCAGCCGATACGTTTTCGTCGCCGCGGCCCTGTTCAAGTGCTGCAACGATGGCCGGCGAAAGCATGTTGCTCTGGTCGGCGGCGTCGTCCGCTGCCTCAGGCTCGGCCTCGGCGGCCGCCAACAGCTTTTCGGCAAGCGCGGGGCGCTCGGCCGGAACCGGTACGGAGACCAGCTGGTCCGTCATGCTGGCGGCACCTGGATCGGCGGATGCGACTTCCGTGCCACTGGCGCGGTCGGCAAGCAGCGACGGCACCGGAATGCTGAGGCCCTTAAGATCGGCGGGCTGCGTCTCAGCGGTCTGTTCATCTCCCGGAAGGGCGGCGGCAAGCGCTTCCTGAGCGGCACTATGCGTCGGCGATACCAGGGCGGAAGCCATATCGCTGCCTGCCGACTGGCCACCCAATGCCGGGCGCACAAGCGGAACCGGCGCGTTCAGGCTGGCAATCTGCGTTCCGGGCTGCGTTTCGGCGGGCGCTGCCTCCTCCGGCTGCTTGGCTTCCGGCGCAGCAGGAGCCGCAGCCGTTGTCGTTGCCGGCGAATCGCTATCGGAATTATCCTCGTCCTCGTCGGCGCCGCCGCCAAAGAGGGCTGCAAAGAAGCCGCGATGCTTGGTCGATGAAGCGCTTGCGATCTGGATATCGTCGGACGCCATGCGGCGCTTGTAGTCGGCGAGCGCCTGCTGGTAGCCCGGCAATGGCTTGCCGTCGGCCGGAATATGCATCGTCTTGCCATCCGGGAAGAGGCGCACCAGTTGCTGACGGTCCATGCGCGGCCAGGCGCGCACGCCACCGACGTCCATGTGGACGAAGGGAGAGCCGGAGCTCGGATAATAGCCGACGCCGCCGACCTGCAGCTTCATGCCGATCTCGCGCAGCTTGGTCAGCTTCACGTCGGGAATATAATAGTCCATCGCCCTGCCGAGCATATGCTGGCTCTTCTTGGCGACGCCGGTGTGAGAGGTGCGCGTGCGCAGCATCTCGTTGGTTTCGGGCGAACGGAAGCCGCAGACGACATTGATGAATTCATGCGAACCGCTCTCGCGGTAGACTTCCCAGATCAGGTCGAAGAGGCGAGGATCCATCTTCGTCGGCTGATTCTTGCGCCAGTCGCGTAGGATGCGGTTCAGCTGCTCAAGACCGCGCGGGTCGAACTTGCCGTTACGCTTGTAGGTGATGACGGCTTTTTCGCCGGTGTGGACGTAGTAGATCTTCAGACTGCGCGTTTCGCCAGCCGCCTCGGAGGGCGACCCTACGAAAACCGGAGTGGAAACGGCTGCCGCAAGCAGGCCAACCACAGTGGTTTTGGCCAGCTTGCCGCATATCTGGGCGCACACGGAGCGCCAGCTCAAGCGGCTACGCTTGGGTTTCCCATTCTGATCCAGCAATTCTTAGTCCCCATCCGACAGACAATGTCGCATCGTGTTCCCAATGGCTGACAATTGCGGTGACACCATGGCAAAAATGCCACAGGCGTTCAACCGCTTATTACATAGTGAACGATGTACTAACAAGATCTTTACGAGGGGTAACAGAACATACTTGCCTAACCGTTAACGAGAACCCTTATGCCGCGTGTTTGTGGGGATCTTCTGGATTGATGCCGTAATCCTTCAATTTCCGGTAAAGAGTCGAGCGGCCTATCCCGAGCTTGCGCGCGACCTGGCTCATCTGCCCCCGATAGAATCGGAGCGCGAATCGGATGAGTTCCTGCTCCACGTCGGCAAGCTTGCGCACCTCGCCGGAAGGACCGGTGCTGACGATGATATTGTCCGGCACCGAGGGCTTGGCCGCCTCCGTCGGCTGCGGCGCCTGGGGCATCTCATGAGCCGAGAGCTGGGCGACCGGTATTGTAGCCGGTTGAACTTGCGTGGGCGACACATGATCCGCAACCAGCGCCAGCCGCTCGACGCTTAGGTAGCCTGGCACCTGCGCCGCGATCTGCGGGAAGTCGCCATCCGTCAGTTCCGGCCCTTGGGCCAGCACAACGGCGCGGAAAATCGTATTCTCGAGCTGGCGGATGTTGCCCGGCCAGTCATAGGCCGTCAGCAACGCCATGACATCGGCGCTGATCCCGAGCGGCGGATTGATCTTCTGCTCGGCGGAGAAGCGGTCGACGAAGACACGAACGAGATAGGAAATGTCCTCCTTGCGGCGGCGCAAGGCCGGCATGGTGATCGGAAAGACATTCAGGCGGTAATAGAGGTCCTCGCGGAAGCGGCCGGCCTTCACCTCTTCGATCAGATCCTTGTTGGTGGCTGAAATCAGGCGCACATCGACCTTCTGCGGCATGCGTGCCCCAACGGTCTCGATCTCGCCCTGTTGCACGGCGCGCAGCAGCTTCACCTGGACATCGAGCGGCAGGTCTCCGATCTCGTCGAGGAAGAGCGTGCCGCCGTCGGCTTCCATGAACTTGCCCACGTGGCGCTCGGCGGCACCCGTGAAGGCGCCCTTCTCGTGGCCGAACAGAATGCTCTCGACGAGATTGTACGGAATGGCGCCGCAGTTGACCGTGACGAAAGGCCGACCGGAACGATCGCTGCCCGCCTGAATGGCGCGCGCGACGAGTTCCTTGCCCACGCCCGACTCGCCTTCGAGAACGACCGGGATGTTCGACTGGGCGGCGCGGCGGGCGAGATCGATGACGCGCATCATCGCGGGACTTGCCGAGACGATATCATCGAATCCGACCGAGCCTGCACGGACCTTGCGGCCCGCCCGCGCCTTGGCTTCGCGCTGGTCGAGCTTCAACGCGTTGGCGATCGCGGCGGCGATCCGCTCCGGCGACACCGGCTTTACGACGAAATCGAACGCGCCGAGACGCATGGCCTGGACGACGGTCTCGATGCCTCCCTGGCCCGTCTGAACGATCACCGGGATATCGACGCCTGTCGTATGCAGCTCCTGCAGGAATTCGATGCCGTTCATCTCCGGCATCATGAGGTCGAGCACGACGACGTTGATCCGCCCGGCATTGCGCTTCAGCACGTCAAGGCCGACGCGGCCGTTTTCCGCGACATAGGCCATGTGACCATATCGTTCGACTGCGTTCTTCAGGAGACGACGCTGAACCGGATCATCCTCGACGATCAAAACCTGGGCGCCTGCCTTGGCATTACTAGATGGGGTCATCGGTGCCTCACTTTGCGAACCTTAAGCGTGGACCCTGGCAGAAAGGCTTGAACATCCTGTTTTGAGAAATAATTGCATTTTAGTAATTTATGCATCGCTGATTCCGTGCCAGACCGGTGCTTTCCACTTCGATTCGCCCTCTTGCGGCTACCCTTCGCGCCGAATAGACACAGATCAGGCAGGACGCGGAGGACAACAGCGACAGATCCATCGTCGTGCGCCGCCTTCAGGCTCTATTTCGTGCGCCGTTTCATAAAGCAGAGGAACACCGTCGATGCGCCCCAACTTGCTCCACTCCCGCCTCACATTTTCCGCAAGCTCGCCCACGGCTGAGCGCGGCGCGGAGCTCGGCGAGCTTCCGGTCTGGAAGTTGCAGGACCTCTATCCCTCCGCCACCTCCACGGCCTTCGTCAGCGACATCGAAAAGGCCGGCAAGGCCGCGATCGCCTTCGAGACGAAATGGAAGGGCAAACTTTCGGACGCGGCGACGAAGACCGGCGAAGGCGGCATCGGCGCGGCGCTCAGGGAGTACGAGGCGCTGGAAGACGTCATGGGGCGGATAGGCTCGTTTGCCGGGCTTACCTATTTTTCGAACACGACAGACCCCGTCAACGGCAAGCTCTACGGCGACGCGCAGGCCAAGCTCACCGACTTTGCCGCGCATCTTCTGTTCCTGCCCCTGGAGCTCAACCGCATCGACGATGCGGTGATCGATGCCGCCATGGCGAACGATACCGGCACTGCGCACTACCGGCCCTGGCTCGTGGATCTGCGTCTGGACAAGCCCTACCAGCTCGACGACAAGCTGGAGCAGCTTTTCCTCGAAAAATCGATGACCGGCGCGGCCGCCTTCAATCGTCTTTTCGACGAGACCATGGCGGAACTGCGCTTCGAAATCGACGGCGAGAAGCAGCCGCTGGAAGTCGCCCTCACGATGCTGCAGGAGCCGGACGAAGCACTGCGCCGCAAGGCGGCGGCAGCCCTTACCGAAACCTTCAAGGCGAACATCCGCGTCTTTACGCTGATCACCAACACGCTCGCCAAGGACAAGGACATTTCCGACCGCTGGCGCGGTTTCGAGGATATCGCCGACAGTCGCCATCTGGCCAACCGTGTCGAGCGCGAGGTGGTCGACGCACTGGCGGCAGCCGTGCGCGATGCCTATCCCCGCCTGTCGCACCGCTACTACAAGATGAAGGCGAAGTGGCTCGGCATGGACCAGATGAACTACTGGGACCGCAACGCGCCGCTGCCGGAGACGCCGACCGCGCTCATTCCCTGGTCCGAGGCCAGAGAAACCGTGCTCGCCGCCTATGGCGCTTTCGCACCGGAGATGGCCGCGATCGCCAAGCGCTTCTTCGACGAGCATTGGATCGATGCACCGGTTCGTCCGGGCAAGGCGCCGGGCGCCTTTGCTCATCCGACCGTCCCCTCCGCTCACCCTTATGTGCTCGTCAACTACATGGGCAAGCCGCGCGACGTGATGACGCTCGCCCATGAACTCGGGCACGGCGTGCACCAGGTTCTGGCCGGTGGGCAAGGCGCGCTGATGTGCCAGACGCCGCTGACGCTTGCCGAGACCGCCTCCGTTTTCGGCGAGATGCTGACCTTCCGAGCGCTTCTGGAGCGCACTACCGACAAGCGCGAGCGCAAAGCGATGCTTGCCCAGAAGGTCGAGGACATGATCAACACGGTCGTGCGCCAGATCGCCTTTTACGAATTCGAACGCAAGCTGCACACCGCGCGCAAATCCGGCGAGCTGACCTCGGACGACATCGGCGAGCTGTGGCTCTCGGTACAGTCGGAGAGCCTCGGGCCGGCGATCAGGATTTCGGAAGGCTACGAGACGTACTGGGCCTATATCCCGCACTTCATCCACTCGCCCTTCTATGTCTACGCCTACGCCTTCGGCGACTGCCTGGTGAACTCGCTCTATGCCGTTTACCAGAACGCCGAAAAAGGCTTCCAGGACAAGTATTTCGATCTCCTGAAGGCTGGCGGCACCAAGCACCACTCCGAACTCCTGAAGCCCTTCGGCCTCGACGCGACCGATCCGTCGTTCTGGAGCAAGGGTCTGTCGATGCTGGAAGGGCTCATTGACGAACTGGAGGCGCTGGATAGCGACGCGTGAACGCGCTTGCCTCCCAGCCCTCTCGATGACGGCAAAACAAAGAACGCGAATGGCCGACGGCATCCGTCACATACTTTTCCGGGACGACACGAGCGGCCAGGTGATGCTGTTCGCCGAGCCGTCGGAGTTGATCGTCGCCAATAATCCCGCGGATGTCTTGGCCTGCTTCAACAGGATGCAGGCCGCAAGTGCCGCCGGAAAATGGCTCGCCGGCTATCTCTCCTACGAGGCGGGCTACGTGTTCGAGAAGAAGCTTCAAGCGTTCGCGGAAGTCGGCCGCGACACGCCGCTACTCTGCTTCGGCGTCTTTGAGGGGCCGGCGCCCGAAAGCCATCCGCTGGCGCAACCACCGGCGCAACGTCCACGCGGCGAATTCCTGCGCGAGCCGCGGGCCGGCTGGAACTTTGAACAATACCAGGAGCGCTTCGAGCGGCTGCAATGGCATATCCGTCAGGGCGACTGCTATCAGGCGAACCTGACGATGCCGATCACCGCTGACTGGAGCGGCGACCCGCGTTGTGACTTCTGGTCGCTGATCGAGCGTCAGCCGGTCAAATACGGAGCCTATGTCGATCTCGGCATCGGGCCGGTCGTTCTCTCACGCTCGCCGGAGCTTTTCTTCCGCACCGACGAAGCCGGTTATATAGAGACGCATCCGATGAAGGGTACGGCCCGGCGCGGCGAGAACGCGGAGGAAGACTTGGCGATCGTCGCGGCCATGCGCGAGGATATCAAGACGCAGGCCGAAAACCGGATGATCGTCGACCTCTTGCGCAACGATATTTCGCGCATCACCGCGGTCGGCACGCTCGATGTGCCGAAACTCTTCGAGATCGAGACCTACCCGACCCTCCACCAGATGGTGAGCCACGTGCAGGCAAAACTTCTGCCTGACGTTACGATCGGCGACATTCTCACAGCCCTCTTCCCATGCGGCTCGATCACCGGCGCGCCGAAATTGCGGGCGATGGAAATCCTTCATGCACTGGAGACCGGGCCACGCGATGCCTATTGCGGCGCGATCGGGATGATCGCTCCATCAGGCGCGATGCGCTTCTCGGTGGCTATCCGGACCATTAGCCTGTTTGCGAACGGCCGGGCCGTCTTCAACGTCGGCGGCGGCATCGTCTATGATTCCACGGCGGAGGCGGAGTATGAGGAATGCCTCTTGAAGGCGCGCTTCGCGGTGGGGGACCAATGGATCGCGCGCTGACCGATTTTTCGCTGATCGAAACGCTGCGCTGGGACCCGGATAGCGGATTTGTGCGGCTGCGGCTGCATCTGGCGCGGCTTGAGCGTTCGGCTCGTCGCCTGGGGTTCCGCCCGCCACCCGACGCTTTGGAAAGACTTCAGCAAGCCGTCGCGGCCGCGAGCAGCCCATTGCGGCTAAGGCTCACAGCCGACGCCGAAGGCCGCGTCGATGTGACGACGGCGCCGTTCGCACCGCTTGCAGCGGGTACGATCTGGACCGTCCGCATCGCGAAGACGCGGCTTCACTCCGCAAACAAGTTGCTGCGTTTCAAGACGACCCGCCGCGGCGTATACGAGGCGGCGCGGGCGGAATATTCGCCGGAGCAGGCGGATGAAGTTCTCATGCTCAACGAGCGCGGCGAGGCCTGCGAAGGTACGATCACATCCCTTTTTCTGGATGACGGAACCGGTGTGCTGCGCACGCCGCCAATCGCATGCGGCCTGCTTGCGGGCGTGCTGCGCACCGAGTTGATCTGCGAGCGCAAGGCGCGCGTCAGCAGGATCGGCCAAGACGAACTGGAAAGCGGCCGGCTGTTCGTCGGGAACTCGCTGCGCGGGCTGATCGAAGCGAAGCTTGCCGGCGACTAGTGAAAAAGCGCGATGCGGTTTTCCGTCCGGATTGCGTTCTAAGCCACGATCTTGAGCCTGTCGCGGCCGTTCTGCTTGGCGTCATAGAGTGCGGCATCGGCGCGGCAGGAGACTTCTCGTGCCGTCTCGCCCGGGCGTAGTTCGACGAGGCCCGCCGAGCAGGTATAGGAGAATTCCGGCGCCGTATCGAGAGGCCGGGCACGGCGCACCGCATGCAAGATCCGTTCGATGGCCATTTCCCCTTGAGCGAGCGACGTGTCGGGCAGGATCAGCATGAACTCCTCGCCACCGATGCGCCCGAAACTGTCGCGCCGGCGCAGGAGCGGCTGCACGCGGCGGGCGAAATCGATCAGCACCGCGTCGCCGGCGTGATGGCCGAGCTGATCGTTGATCCGCTTGAAGAAATCGAGGTCGATGATGCAGACGCAGCCGCGCCCGGGATTGGCGTCGGGATCGCGCAGCACGAGATTTTCCAGCGCCGCCATCATGAAACGGCGATTGGAAATGCTGGTCAGTTCGTCGGTCTGCGATACCCTGACGGCATGGTCGCGGTCCTGGCGCAGATCCCGCTCGTTCGCCCTGATGTGTGTTATGTCGCTGGCGATACACAGCATCCAGCCGCGCTCGTCGACCGTTTCCGTCATCCACAGCCACCGCCCGTCGACCAGATCGGTCTCGAAAGCCCTGAAGGGCAGCTTGCCGCGACGCGATTGCGCCGACACCAGCCAGGTTTCAAACTCGTTCGTGCGGATGATCGTGCCCTTTCCGGCGGACGTGTTGCGGCGCATCAGCTCGCTCCACAGGGGCGTTTCCGTCTCTTCCAACGCGAAGGCGCTGCGGAATGCGGCGTTCGCAAAGCGCAACCGATCTCCCTCGTCGTAGAGCGCAACCAGAACCGAACTTACACACTGCAGCGCGGCCAGCCGCTCCGACAAGTCTATCATCATGCTCAATCAGGCCCGTGTGAAAACCAAACAGCGTCTGTATGACTGAAGATTAGGAAGACATTATGGATTATGCCCGACCGATGCGCTATCCGGGTGCGTCGAAATGCAAACGGACGTCGACGAAGGATCCCCAGATGCTCATCCTCTCCCTCACCTACCTCAAGGCAAACGAAGAAGCCGACAGGTATATGGAGCCGCACATGGCCTGGGTAAAGGAAGGCTATGATCGCGGATGGTTCCTCGCCTCCGGCCGCAAGGTCCCGCGCACCGGCGGCCTGATCCTTTCAGCCGGAGACCGGGCCGAGGTCGAAGCCTATGTGGCAGCCGATCCCTTCACCGTTCATGGTGTCGCCCGTTATGAAATCACGGAAGTTGCAATCACGACGGTCGTCGAGGGGCTGGAGAAGTTGAAGGACTGAGGCAGGCTTTTTGCCTGCGGCCTCGAGACCATCTTCGCAGGTGATCTGTCAAGCCGGGTAACTATCACGAGCCAATCGCGCCTGAACGCAGGCTCAGTCGCGCACCGGCCCTTTATTGTGACAGGATTTTGTGCTTAGGAACCGGTCACTTTTGTGTTTTCGCGCAAGCTTCATCTAAATTTTGTACACGAAGGGCGTCCTGCCCTTCGAAGGAGAAAAGAATGACGGAAGAAACCCATCCGGTATATGCCGAAATTACCGGTCCGATCGTGATGATCGGCTTTGGCTCCATCGGTCGCGGCACCCTGCCGCTGATCGAGCGCCATTTCAAATTCGACAAGAGCCGGATGGTCGTCATCGACCCGCGCGCCGACGAAGCGCACCTTCTCGCCCAGCACGGTGTCAAGCATATCCAGGCGCACGTCACCAAGGACAACTACAAGGAGCTGCTAAAGCCGCTCCTGACCCAGGGCGGAGGCCAGGGCTTCTGCGTGAACCTCTCGGTCGACACCGGCTCGGTCGACCTGATGAAGCTCTGCCGCAAGCTCGACGTGCTCTACATCGACACGGTTGTCGAGCCCTGGCTCGGCTTCTATTTCGACAAGAGCATGAAGAATGCCGACCGCACCAACTACGCGCTGCGCGAAACGCTGCGCAAGGAAAAGGCGCGCAACCCCGGGGGAGCGACCGCCGTTTCGACCTGCGGCGCAAACCCCGGCATGGTCTCCTGGTTCGTCAAGCAGGCGCTCGTGAACCTCGCCAACGAGATCGGCGTGAAGTTTGAAGAGCCGGACCAGCACGACCGTGAAGGCTGGGCGAAGCTGATGAAGAAGGTCGGCGTCAAGGGCGTCCATATCGCCGAGCGCGACACCCAGCGCACCAAGCATCCAAAGCCGCTCAACGTCTTCTGGAACACCTGGTCCGTCGAAGGCTTCATTTCCGAAGGCCTGCAGCCGGCTGAGCTGGGCTGGGGCACCCATGAACAATGGATGCCGAAGAACGCCAAGAAGCACAAGAAGGGTTGCCAGGCCGCTATCTACCTCGAACAGCCCGGCGCGAACACCCGCGTTCGCACCTGGTGCCCGACACCCGGCCCGCAATACGGCTTCCTCGTCACCCACAACGAGTCCATCTCGATCGCCGACTACTTCACCGTTCGCGACAAGGACGGCGAAGTCACCTTCCGCCCGACCTGCCACTACGCCTACCATCCGGCCAACGACGCGGTTCTGTCGCTGCACGAGATGTTCGGCAACGGCGGCACCGCGCAGCCGGTCCATCACGTTCTCGACGAAGACGAGCTGGAGGATGGCGTCGACGAACTCGGCGTACTGCTCTACGGCCACGAAAAGAACGCTTACTGGTTCGGCTCGCGCCTGTCGCTCGAAGAGACACGCCGCATCGCCCCCTACCAGAACGCGACCGGCCTGCAGGTGACCTCGGCGGTTCTCGCCGGCATGGTCTGGGCACTGGAAAACCCGAAGGCCGGCATCGTCGAGGCCGACGAGGTCGACTACAAGCGCTGCCTGGAAGTGCAGCTGCCTTATCTCGGCCCGGTCGAGGGCCACTACACGGATTGGACGCCGCTCGACGGTCGTCCGGGCCTCTTCCCCGAGGACATCGACACCAAGGATCCGTGGCAGTTCAAGAACATTCTCGTTCGTTGAACTTAAACAAACCTTCGATTTCGAAATGCCCGCGCGACAGTGCGGGCATTTTTGCTACGCCGGCGGGATAAAGTCGCTTCACGCACGTCTAAGCCTTGTTTTCGACCAAGGAGCGCTCCATGTTCTCGAAAAATCATACGGCGCATGCCAATTCTTATTGCGGAGACGATTCATGAAGATCAAAACCAGCCTCGCCCTTTTCGCCGCCGCAGCCGCGCTGAGCGCCTGCATCGACGGAGGACAGAGGCCCCAGCCGGTTTCGTCGCAGCCCGCGCCGACGACGGTCGAGGGAAACTGGGCCGATCCGAACGGTCTCCTGTCGACCTTCTCCGGGGGACAGTTCCAGACCCGCACCACCGACGGCACGAACACGCAGATGGCGTCCGGATCCTACACGACGGCGCCAGGGGGGGTTATCCAGATCAACCTCTACTCGAACGTCAAGCGCACGAGTTCCCTCGTCAACTGCGCGCTTGTCAACACCAACCAGCTGAACTGCACGTCGGACAGCGGCTCCCAGTTTTCGCTCCGCCGCAGCTAGCGGTCGCCGGAGCTCGTTTGCAGCTTCCGTCATACTCGATCCCGCTTGACCCGAGGATCCATACTTTCCAACACCTTATGGGTGGCCGGGTCGAGCCCGACCATGAGGGAGCGAAAGTTGAGGTCTTTTAGCCCAAAAGAACTGCTCAGCTCAGAGGCTCCCCGCTCACAGGCTTTTCTGTTCTTTACCCCTTGGAAATTTGCGCACCGCGACAACCTTTCGCAATAGAAGCCGGTTAACCTTGAACGGGCGCAGACAGGCACGTATGACTTGTTGCAAGGCATAATGTGCAACTGGGGACGTCAGGACCGTCACGGCAAAGGGGAAAGCAATGAGGAACTCTCTTGGGCTCGGTATTTTGGCCCTATCGACGCTGGCGCTCAACGTCAGCGCGGCGTTCGCCGACTACGAGTTGAACATCCTGCATATCAACGATCTTCATTCCCGCATCGAATCGATCAATAAATTCGACTCGACCTGCTCGGCCGAAGAAGAAGCCAAGAAGGAATGTTTCGGCGGCGCGGCGCGGCTGAAAACCGAGATCGACCAGCGCCGGAAGGCGCTGGAAGGCAAGAACGTTCTGCTCTTGAACGCCGGCGACAATTTTCAGGGGTCGCTTTTCTACACGACCTATAAAGGCGCAGCCGAGTCCGAGTTCCTGAACGACATGAAGTTCGACGCCATGACCGTCGGCAACCACGAGTTCGATGACGGCGAGAAGGCCCTCGCGCCCTTCCTCGAGAAGGTGCAATTCCCGGTCGTGACCGCCAACGTCCAGACTGATTCGGAATCCACGCTCGGCGACCGCATTAAGCGTTCGATCGTGCTTGACGTCGGCGGCCAGAAGATCGGCATCGTCGGCGCCGTCACCAACGAGACGCCGGAACTCTCCTCGCCCGGTCCGCATGTGAAAATCACCGACGACGTGGCGGCGATCAACGCCGAAGTCGATGCGCTGAAGGCGCAAGGCGTCAACAAGATCATCGCGCTGACCCATGTCGGCTATCCGCGCGACATGGAGACGATCGCGAAGATTCCCGGCATCGACGTCGTGGTCGGCGGCCACTCGCACACGCTGCTTTCGAATACCGACCCGAAGGCGGCTGGCCCCTACCCGACCATGGTCGACAACCCCGGCGGTTACAAGGTGCCGGTGGTAACCGCCGCCTCATACAGCAAGTATCTCGGCGACGTCGTCGTCACCTTTGACGACGAGGGCGTGGCCAAGGCGGCCAAGGGCGATCCCATTCTGCTCGACGCCTCCGTCGAACCGGATCCCACCATGGCCGCCCGAATTGCGGAACTGGCAAAGCCGATCGCCGAACTGCGCAGCAAGGTGATCGGCAAAACGGAAGCGCCGATCGAAGGCGCCCGCGAGGTCTGCCGGATGCAGGAATGCTCCATGGGCAATCTCGTCGCGGACGCCATGCTCGACCGGGCGAAGGGACAGGGGGTCGCCATCGCCATCCAGAACGGCGGCGGCCTGCGCGCTTCGATCGACGGCGGCGACGTGACGGTCGGCGAGGTCCTGACCGTTCTCCCCTTCCAGAACACCCTGGCCACGTTCCAGCTGACCGGCGCCGATATCATCGCCGCACTGGAAAACGGCCTCGGCCAGATCGAGGAGGGTGCCGGTCGCTTCCCGCAGGTGGCCGGCATCCGCTTCACCTATGACAAGTCGAAGCCGGCCGGCAGCCGGGTCGTCTCGGTCGAGGTGAAGGACGGCGACAATTTCGTGCCCCTCGATCCAGCCAAGGCCTATGGCGTCGTCAGCAACAACTACATGCGCGCCGGCGGCGACGGCTACTCGATCTTCGCCAAGAACGGCAAGAATGCCTACGATTACGGCCCGGACCTGGAAAACGTCGTCGCCGACTATCTCGCCGCCCACAATCCCTACAAGCCATACATCGATGGCCGCGTGACCGCAGTCGCCGTGGCGGCCGCCGCGACGGAAGGTGCAGCAACCTCCCAGCCGGTAGACAAGCAGGTCGTTCCGGCCAACGAGCAGCCCGCGACGGCAACGCCGCCCGCCACGCCGGCACCAGCCGCGCCGCCGGCAACCGAGCCGACCGCCCCGGCTCCCGCGGCAACGGCTCCGGCGGCGACGACGACAGAAGCGCCCGCGGCAACGCCGGCCGCACCGACGCCCGCGGCTACGCCGACAACGCACGTCGTCACCGCCGGCGACACGCTTTGGGACCTCGCCAAACACTTCTACGGCGACGCAACGCTCTGGCGCAAACTGGCGTCAGCAAACCACGACGTGAACCCGCACCGGCTGATAGTCGGACGCGAATTGCAGATCCCTGCGCGCTAGATCAGGATGACTTTAGGTCGGATCGACCTAAAGTCTCCATCCGCGTCAGAGAAGTGGAGCATGATGCCGTGCGAAAACGCTCCGCTTTCTTCGGCAATATGCTTGAGGGACAATATGCCTCGCTTGAAAAGCCGGTTCGGGCTTTCCCGAGCCGGCTTTTCTTCCTACTAAGGGCGCGAACAGTTGCAATGCTTGGGAACCCAATCCGATGACAGAATCCTCCGCCGCGCCGGCTGCACACCCCTCGGTCAACTTCGGCAAAGTCGGCGTGCTTCTCGTCAACCTGGGCACGCCCGACGGCACCGACTACACCTCCATGCGTCGCTACCTCCGCGAGTTCCTGACCGACCGGCGCGTCATCGAATGGTCGCGTTTCAAGTGGTATCCCATCCTCTTCGGCATCGTCCTCAATACCCGGCCAAGGAAGGTCGGCAAGGCTTACGAGCTGATCTGGAACAAGGAGCGCAACGAAAGCTTCCTTCGCACCTATACCCGCAGCCAGGCCGAACTGATGACGCAAGCGCTCGGCGACCTCTCGAACGTCGTCGTCGATTGGGCCATGCGTTACGGCCAGCCCTCGATCGCCTCGCGCATCGAGGCTTTGAAGCAGGCGGGCTGCGATCGGATCCTCCTCTTCCCGCTCTACCCGCAATACGCCGCCGCGACCACGGCCACCGTCAACGACAAGGCGTTTCAGACGCTGCTGGCCATGCGCTGGCAGCCGGCGCTGCGCACCGTGCCGCCCTATCACGATGATCCGGCCTATATCGAAGCGCTGGCTAACTCGCTCACCCGGCATCTTGCGACGCTCGACTGGGAACCGGAGGTGATCCTCACCTCGTTCCACGGCATTCCCCAGTCCTATTTCGACAAGGGCGACCCCTATTACTGTCATTGCATGAAGACCGCGCGTCTGCTGCGCAAGCGCCTCGGCTTTTCCGAAGACAAGCTGATCGTCACTTTCCAGTCGCGCTTCGGACCGGAGGAATGGCTGCAACCCTATACCGACAAGACGGTGGAAAAGCTCGCCAGGGACGGCGTGAAGCGGATCGCGGTGATGAACCCGGGATTTGTTTCGGACTGTCTCGAGACGCTGGAAGAAATCGCCGGTCAGGCCGCCGAGACCTTCCATCACAACGGCGGCGAAAAATTCGCCCATGTCCCCTGTCTCAACGACAGCGCCGACGGCATGAAGGTGCTCGAAACCGTCGTCCGCCGCGAATTGCAGGGCTGGGCCCAAGGATTGCATTAACGCTTTTTTCGGGCATGTGTTGCAAACGATGCGCGAAGCTCCCACGTCTGATATGACAAGCACATTCGGCGCGAACGCGCCTTCTGCTGTGGAGGCTTTTGATGGTTCCGACTGGTTTCGACATCGTCGTGATCGCGCTCGTCATCTTCGTCATTCTCGTGCTTTTCGCCGGGGTGAAGACGGTACCGCAGGGCTATCGCTACACGATGGAGCGCTTCGGGCGCTATACGCGGACGCTTGAACCCGGCCTCAACCTGATCCTGCCGTTCATCGAGAAGATCGGCGCTCGCATGAACGTCATGGAGCAAGTGCTGAACGTTCCGACGCAGGAAGTCATCACCAAGGATAATGCCAGCGTCTCGGCGGATGCGGTGACGTTCTTCCAGGTGCTGAACGCCGCGCAGGCCGCCTATCAGGTTTCCAATCTGGAAAATGCGATCCTCAACCTGACGATGACGAACATCCGCTCCGTCATGGGCTCGATGGACCTCGACGAACTGCTGTCCAACCGCGATACAATCAACGAGCGGCTGCTGCGCGTCGTCGACGAGGCGGTCGGCCCCTGGGGCATCAAGGTCACGCGCGTAGAGATCAAGGATATCCAGCCGCCGAAAGACCTGGTCGATGCGATGGCGCGCCAGATGAAGGCCGAGCGCGAAAAGCGCGCGCTGGTGCTCGAAGCCGAGGGCGCCCGCAACGCCCAGATTCTAAGGGCCGAAGGCGCCAAGCAGGCGGCGATCCTCCAGGCCGAAGGCCAGCGCGAGGCCGCCTTCCGCAACGCCGAGGCGCGCGAACGTCTGGCGGAAGCCGAAGCCAAGGCAACGCACATGGTTTCGCAGGCGATCGCAGACGGCGACGTACAGGCGATCAACTACTTCGTCGCGCAGCGCTATACCGAAGCATTGTCGGCGATCGGCTCGGCTCCGAATTCCAAGGTCGTGTTGATGCCGATGGAAGCCTCTGCAATCCTCGGCTCGCTCGGCGGCATCGGCGCGCTGGCCCGTGAGGTCTTCGGCGACGGCGGAAATGCCGAGCGGCCCGCGCGCCAGACCAACGCACGCACGACGCCTCCCATCAATCCCCTTTCGCCGCACCGAGGAAGCTGACCTATGCTGATGCACCTGATCATCGCGCTTGGTCCGTGGACGTGGTGGGTGGTGGGCATGGCGCTTTTGGCGGCGGAGATGATGGTGCCCGGGTTCTTCCTGGTCTGGATCGGTCTCGCGGCAGTGATCGTCGGTGCCGTGACGATCGCGCTATGGCACCAGGTCTTCTGGACCTGGCAACTGCAAATGCTGCTCTTTGCCGGGCTTGCGGTGATCCTCGCCGTACTCGGCCGACGCTACGTCTACCGCAGCCACACAACATCGGACGAACCCTTCCTCAACCAGCGCGGCGCCAGCCTTGTGGGGCGCACCGCAACGCTGCAGGAGCCGATTGCCGAAGGGCGAGGCCGCATCCGCCTCGATGACACCTATTGGTCGGTTATGGGGCCGGATCTTCCGGTCGGAACCCGCGTCAGGATCATCGCCAGCAACGGCCGCGACCTGACGGTGGAAGCCGCTTCCTAAGCAATTCCAGGAAAAGTGCGACGCAGTTTTTCGTCAGGCGACGCCGATGCGCAGCAGGTCGTGGAAATGCACGAGCCCGATCGGCCTGCGGTCCTCGTCGGTGACGATGAGCGCCGAGATGTTGTGCTGGTTGAGAAGTGCGAGCGCCGTGGTCGCCAGCGCCGTCGGTTTGATCGTCTTCGGCGTCCGCGTCATGATATCGTCGACATCGAGTTCGGCGAGATTGCGCGACAGGTTGCGCGCCATGTCGCCTTCCGTGACGATGCCGCAAAGCCGCCCGTCCTCGTCCAGCACGCCGACACAGCCAAAACGCCCGCGCGAAAGCACGGTTATCGCCTCGGTGAAGGCGGTGCCGAGCGCGACCAGCGGGATACTGTCGCCGGTATGCATGATATCGCCGACATGGGTAAGGCTCGCGCCGAGCTTGCCGCCGGGATGGAAGACATGGAAATCGCCGGCCGTGAAGCCCCGCGCCTCCATCAGGGCGATGGCGAGCGCGTCGCTGATCGCAAGCTGCATCAGTGTCGAGGTGGTCGGCGCCAGTCCGTGCGGGCAGGCCTCATCGGCCTTGGGCAGCAGCAGCACCGCATCGGCCTCGCGGCCGAGCGTCGATGTCTCGCCGGCCGTGATGGCGATCAAGGGGATCGTGAAGCGGCGCGAATAGGAAACGAGGTTCTTGAGCTCGGCGGTTTCCCCGCTCCACGACATGGCGATGATGACGTCGTCGCGTCCGATCATGCCGAGATCGCCGTGATTGGCTTCCGCCGCGTGGACGAAGGAGGCCGGGGTGCCGGTCGATGCCAGCGTCGCGGCAAGCTTGGCGCCGATATGGCCGCTCTTGCCGACGCCGGTGACGATGACCCGCCCGGTGCTCTTGCCGATGAATTCCACTGCCTTCGCGAAAGGAACCGCCAGCCCGTCGGCAAGCGCCCGCTCCAGCGCTTCCAAACCTCGCCGTTCGGTCTCGATCGTCCGCATCGCGGACTCGATGGCGCTATTTTCGATCAGTTTGACAGCTCTCTTGTTCATGGCCGAGCGTTAACGCTTTTCTTGAAAACTGTCCATGCGCGAATACCTCGCGGTCTGCCCGTGCCAATATTAGGAACACAAAATGCGCCAAATCCGTGAACGCGCCGGCGCGGTGCTCTCCGATACGGCGCCATTGCGCCGGGCAACGAAGCGTTAACCACATCGCTTTAGGTTGAGTTAACTATAAACATGCCGGACAGGAACGGATGGGCAGGAAGAGAGACAAGGCGGGCGGGCGCCCCCTTAGGCTGACGGCATATGCCGCCTCGGCTGCTCTTGGCTATGCTCTGCTGGCGGTGCCTTCGTTTGCGCAATCCGGCAGCAGCAATACAGGCTCGGCAACAGCCGACCCCTATGCGAACACCGGCGCCGACAACGTTGCCAAAAGGACAGCGGCGGCGAAAACGACGGCCACGGATGCTGCAGATGAGGCTCCCCTCAACACGCCGCTGCGGTTCTACGGCGAGACGACGGGTTCGATCCTCGACGAAGACATTCGGCGGGTGAACCTGCGCGAGACCGGTGTCGACGGCCTGAGGGGCCGCCAAGATCCCGACCGCGCCGAAGCGGAGGGCATACGCCTCGGCAGCTTCACGCTGAAACCCTCGATCAACCAGTCCTACAACGCCGAAAACAACCGCACCGGCAGCGACCGCGACGACCGTACGTTTCTGCAGACCGATCTGCGCAGTACGCTGACGTCCGACTGGTCGCGGCACGCCCTGACGATCATCGGTGACGGCGTCTGGCAACAGAATGTCAGTGGCTCCGGAGAGGAACAGCCGACCGTCAATCTTGACGCAGATCTCCGGTTGGATCTTCCCGCCGACACGACGGCACACCTGACCGCCGGCTATCGCTTCTACCGCGAGGATACGGACGATCCGAACGCGATTGCCGGCGCGCAAAAGCAGTCGGGCGTCAACGAGTTCGATGCCGGAGCCTCGCTCGAGCGCGACTTCGGCCTGTTGCGCGGATCAACGGCGGTGGGGCTGGTACGCACCATCTATTCGGACGCCGTGCTTTCGGACGGAACCACGGTCACGCTCAGCGATCGCGACCAGACGGCCGGCACCTGGCGCGGCCGCATCGGCTACGAGATGTCGCCGGCGTTGATCCCTTTCGTGGAAGTCGATCTCGGCCGGGTTCTTTATGACGAGGACCACGATTCGGCGGGCTACGCGCGCTCTAACCACGCCTATGGCGGCAAGGTCGGGGTGGAATTCGATCTCGGCGAGAAGTTGAGAGGCGAACTTGGCATCGGCTACCAGCACACGGATTTCGAGGATTGGCGGCTTGCCTCGATCGATTCCCCCACCGTCGACGGCAATATCTTCTGGTCGCCGCACCGCGGCACTAACGTCGACATCGGCTTCTCGACCAGCGTCGAACCATCGACGACGCCAGGCGAAAGCGGCTACGTCGCCTACCAGCTCACGACCACGCTTTCGCAGGAGGTGCGTGAGAACCTGCTCGCAAAGGTGACCGGCGGCACCACCTGGCGCGACTACGCGACGACCAGCCTTTACGGCGACGAAACCGTCTACGATGCGGCTCTCGGATTTACCTGGGGGATCAACCGGTATCTCGACCTGACCGGCAATGTCGGCTACGAACTGACGAAACGCGACGGCGCCGACGACAGTCACCAGTTACGCGCCGGCGTCGGCCTGACAGCCAGGCGCTAGAGGTCACTACACCTGGGCAGTCGCTATGGCCGAGCGGGGCAAGTTCCCTCTCCCCGCGTTCGGGAAGAGGGCCAGAAAGCGACGCTCGGTGTTATTTCAGTGCCTTGAGAAGCGCCTTGAACCCGTCCTCGACGGTCGGGCGAATATCGGCGCGCGACAGGGCGAAGGCGACGTTGGCCAGGATAAAGCCGTCCTTTGAGCCGCAGTCGTAGGTCTCGCCCTTGAAATGGTAACCGGCGAAATCCTGCGTCTTCGCAAGCTTCAGCATGCCGTCGGTCAGCTGGATCTCGTTGCCGGCGCCGCGCTCCTGGCGTTCGAGGATCGAGAAGATCTCGGGCTGCAGGATGTAGCGGCCGTTGATGAAGAAGTTGGACGGCGCCGTGCCCTTGGCCGGCTTTTCCACCATCTCGGTAATTCTAAAGCCCGAGCCGATCGCCTCGCCGACGCCGACGATGCCGTATTTGTGCGTCTGCGACGGATCGCATTCCTCGACCGCGATGACGTTGCCGCCGCTCTCGTCGTAAAGCTCCATCATTCCCCGCATGCAGCCCTTCTCCGCCTGCATGATCATGTCGGGAAGAAGCAGCGCGAAGGGTTCCTCGCCGATGATCTCACGTGCGCACCAGACGGCATGGCCAAGGCCGAGCGGTTCCTGCTGGCGGGTGAAGCTTGCCGTGCCGGCGACCGGCAACAAGTTGTTGAGCAAGGTCAGCTCGGCGTTTTTGTTGCGCTGTCTGAGCGTCTGCTCGAGTTCGTACTGGATGTCGAAATAGTCTTCGATGACTTGCTTGCTGCGGCCGGTGACGAAGACGAAATGCTCGATGCCGGCTTCCATCGCCTCGTCGACGACGTACTGGATGACCGGCTTGTCGACGACCGTCAGCATTTCCTTTGGCACCGCCTTGGTCGCCGGCAGGAACCGCGTCCCAAGTCCAGCCACCGGAAATACCGCCTTACGTACCTTCTTATGCTGTCCCACACATTCCTCCTGAGGCATACAGAGATTTCTAGATCGCGATAAACCCGAAAGTTTTTCAGCCGCTGCTAATTCTTGGCCCTCTAAATGTTACAGCGTTCCTGAACTCGTCATGAATGGCGCTGTCGGTATTTTGCCACTGATGACGACCTGCGGGTAACATGGTAAAGAATTTGTTGACTTCGTCCCGATAGAATCAGACGCGGGTGGATGCGAAAGCACCGCCAGACCGAAATCCTCGAATGACGGAATCGACGGCTGATGAATGAGACCAGCAAAAGCTCCTTCTCCGGTATCGCACTGGCGTTCGCCCTCAGCACCCTGTCGTGGCTTGCGCCCACTAACGCTCATGCGGATGCCGGGTTCCAACAGTGGATCTCCAAGTTCTACGACACTGCCGCCAGGAGCGGTATCACGAAATCAACCTATCAACGCGCCTTCGCCGGTGTCACCGAACCGGATCCGACGGTTCTGGAAAAGGCGACGTCCCAGCCGGAGTTCACCACCCCTGTCTGGGACTACGTGGACTCTCGGGTTAACCCATATACTGTCGATATTGGCCGTAAAATGGCGGTTAAATATGGGTCCACGCTACAGAAACTGGAACGGCAATTCGGCGTAGACCGCAATATCCTGCTCGCCATCTGGTCGATGGAGAGCAATTATGGCGCGGTTTTGGGCAAGGAAGATCGGCTGCACTACGTGCCGCGCGCGCTCGCAACGCTTGCCTATTCCGATCCCAGCAGGGCCGGCTTTGCCCGCAAGCAGTTGATCGCCGCGCTGAAGATCCTGCAGAACGGCGACGTGGCGCCTGAAAAAATGACGGGCTCCTGGGCAGGCGCGATGGGGCATACGCAATTCATTCCCACCAGCTACCTCATCTATGCGATCGATGCCGACGGCAACGGCCGGCGCGACATCTGGAATTCGGTGCCGGACGCGCTTGCGACCTCCGCCAACCTGCTCGCCAAGAACGGCTGGGACACCGGCAGAACCTGGGGATACGAGGTGGTGGTGCCGAAGGGCGGCAGCGCCCAGGCAGGCAAGACCCGCACGCTCTCCGAATGGGCGTCGCTCGGCTTCCAGCGCCCGAGCGGCAAGGGTTTCCGCGCCGGCGGCGACCGCGCGACGCTGAAGATGCCCGCCGGGGCGAATGGACCAGGCTTTCTGATGACGGCCAACTTCTTCACCATCAAGCGCTACAACGCAGCCGACACCTATGCGCTGGCCGTCGGCCTTCTGGCCGACAGCATCTCGGGCGCCGGGGGCCTGCAGCAATCCTGGCCGCGGCCGGAAGGTACACTCGACATCAAGCAGAAATTCGAGCTGCAAACCCGTCTGAAGGCGATGGGCTACTATGACGGCGTGGTCGACGGCGACTTCGGATCGGGATCGAAGGCGGCGATTTCCGCGGTCCAGGAGCGGCTTGGACTGACCGGCGACGGCAAGCCCTCCATGCAGCTCCTAAAGGCGCTCCGCAACTAACGCAATCGTGGCGGGAAACGTTTTTCCGCCGGCAATCCCGTTGAGCGCCGACGCGCCTCGTGAGACAGTGCATCGCAACCGGACCAAGCAGGATGAAGCGCCAGCCCGCCAAGACCACGACCTCGATCGCAAAGGTGTTGCTCGCCTCATGCTTTCTGCTTGCCGGCGTGATCGAACAGGCGGACGCGCAGCAGCAGCGGCGATCTTTCTTCGAACTGCTCTTTGGCCGGCGGGAACCCGCCTATGCTCCGCTCGAGCCACAGCCGCCGCCGCGCCGCGTTGTGCCCCGTCCGCAACGCAAGCGTCCAGCTCAAGCGGCGGTGGCAGCCCGTCCGACCGTTACCCAGCCCGAGACGCCGCCACAGGTGGAGAAGCTGGAAAACGCCAAGACGATCCTTGTCGTCGGCGACTTCCTGGCGAGTGGCCTCGGCGACGGGTTGGACGCCGCCTTCGAAGCCTCGCCTGGCGTCGTGGTTGCGGCACGCGGCAACGTTGCGTCCGGCCTAGTGCGCCGCGATTACTACAACTGGCAACAGCAGCTGCCGCAGATGCTTGCCGAGC
This sequence comes from Rhizobium sp. RAF56, assembly GCF_052113965.1. Classification (NCBI taxonomy): domain Bacteria; kingdom Pseudomonadati; phylum Pseudomonadota; class Alphaproteobacteria; order Hyphomicrobiales; family Rhizobiaceae; genus Rhizobium; species Rhizobium sp. RAF56. Next base: position 958 of record NZ_JBFRDU010000006.1, on the reverse strand, counting down.
TGAAGCCCGCCATGGTCGTCGTGATGATCGGCGCCAACGACCGGCAGCAGATCATCGACGACACGCTCAAGGAAAAATTCGGCACGGATGTGTGGTTCATGGCCTACGAGGCGCGGGTCCAGGCCTTCGCCAAGGCGGTGACCGGTCAAAACATCCCGCTGATCTGGGTCGGCCTGCCGCCTTTCGATTCGCCGGCGATGAGCGCGGATGCAACCAAGCTCAACCAGCTTTATCGCAGCCAGGTGGAGAGTGTCGGCGGCCAGTTCGTCGATATCTGGGACGGGTTCACCGATGAGGACGGCAAATTTGTCATCACCGGCTCGGACGTCAACGGACAACAGGTGCGGCTGAGAACCGCAGACGGCATCAATCTGACGCAAGCGGGCCGGCGCAAGGTTGCTTTCTACGTCGAGAAGCCGGCGCGACACCTGCTCGGCGATCAGGCAAGCCCGGATATCGCCCGCCTCGAAACGGGTCCGTCGGGCGCCCCGCTTCTTCCCTCCGAGGCAAACCAGCCCATGCGGTCCCAACCCATCAGCGTCTCCGATCCCGACCTCGACGGCGGCGCGGAACTCCTCGGCGGCGCAAAACCGCTTGCGCGCGAGCCACAATCGCCGCGCGATCTGCTCGTGGAACGAGGCGAGATGGCGGCAGCACCCAAGGGGCGGGTCGACTACTACGTCATGCCCGACGCGCCTGCAGCCACCGACGCACCGGACAAAAAAGAGGCCGCTCCCGGCGGCCCCTGATATTGCTGTGTCTTTGCGCTCTATTTTCCTGGAATTGCGCTAGAGCCTTTCATGTTTTGACGGAAGCGTATCCGGCATTTCGAATATAGTTGTCGCATTCATCTGATCCGATGGTGTTGACGAGCGTACCGATGTGCCTCCAGGTTTCGTCGATGGTGCGTTTCTGGGCCACTCGCATCCAGTGCTTGATCTTGGAGAAGGCCTGCTCG
>NZ_JBFRDU010000005.1:0-220608 GCF_052113965.1 Rhizobium sp. RAF56 | reverse complement strand
TCAGACTGCCGGCCGCGCCGCCGCGGCATTCACCTCCCCTGCCTTCGCCGCACGTTACGGTATCGGGCAGAGGCGCCGGCCTCCGCCTGCCCGCGAACGTCTCGCGAAACACTCCGGCGGCGGAAGCACGGGTAATGTAGGTATGGTTTTGACCGATGTGTATGCCTGCGCGAAAATTTTTTTTCTGCACGTAAAAATCGCGGAACGCCGATCAGGCGGCGACCTGCTCGGCCGCCTCGCTTGTGACCCGCCGGCGGCGCCAGCGCAGGGCGACATAGAAGACCGGCGTCAGGAAGAGGCCGAACAACGTCACCCCGAGCATGCCGGAAAAGACCGCCGTGCCGAGCGACTGGCGCATCTCCGACCCGGGACCGCGCGCGATCATCAACGGTACGACGCCGAAAATGAAGGCAAAGGCCGTCATCAGGATCGGCCGCAGTCTCAGGTGGCTCGCCTCGATCGCCGCTTCCACCGGCGTTTTTCCTTCCAGTTCGGCTTGCCGCGCAAACTCCACGATCAGGATGGCGTTCTTCGCCGCAAGGCCGATCAGCACGATGAGGCCGATCTGCGTCAGGATATTGTTGTCCATGCCCCTCAAGTGCACGCCGATCAGCGCGGCAAGGACCGCGAGAGGCACGATGAGGATGATGGCAAGTGGCAGTATCCAGCTTTCATACTGCGCCGAGAGCGCCAGGAAGACGAAAACGACCGACAACACAAAGATGTAGATCGCCGTGTTGCCGGTGTTGCGCTCCTGGAAGGCGAGTTCGGTCCATTCGAAGGCGGTGCCCGGGGGCAGGACGCTCTTCGTCAGCGTCTCCATCGCGTCGAGCGCGCTGCCGGTGGAATAGCCGGGCGCTGGATTGCCCTGAACGGGGACCGACACATACATGTTGTAGCGCTGCACGAGCGCTGGGCCGGTCGTGTCCTTGATATCGACCAGCGTACCCAACGGGACGAGCGCGCCGGTGGCGGAGCGTACCTTCAGCGCCAGAATGTCTTCCCGATCCAGCCGGTACTGCTGATCGGCCTGCGCCCGCACCTGGTAGACACGGCCGAATGCGTTGAAATCATTGACATAGGATGTGCCGAGATTGATCGAGAGCGTGTCGAAAATGTTGGGGATCGGCACGTTCAGCGCGCGGGCCTTGTCGCGATCGATCTGAAGGAAGTATTGCGGGCTATTGGCAGAAAACGTGGTGAAGACCCCCGAAAGCCCCGAGGTTTTGGCCGCAGCGCCCATGATCTCGTAGGCGAGTGGCAGGATGCGGCGCATGTCGGGATATTCGCGGTCGAGCAGCTGCATCTTGAAGCCGCCGGAATTGCCGACGCCGCGGATCGACGGCGGCGGGATGGCGATGATGAATGCCTCCTGGATGCTCTGCAGGCTGCCATAGAGCTGCTTGATGATCGCCCCACCCGTTTGGCCGTGCTTCTCGCGCTCCTCGAAAGGTTCGAAGGCCGCGAAGACCACGCCCGAGTTCGAAGCGTTGGTGAACGTGGCGCCGCTGAAGCCGGAAAAGGCAACCGCGTTCTTGACGCCCGGCGTCTTGCGGATGATCTCGGATGCCTGCTTGATCACGGCGTCGGTGCGCGAGAGCGAAGCGCCGTCCGGCAGCTGCACGACGACGATGGCATAGCCCTGATCCAGCAGCGGAATGAAGCCGCGCGGCACGATGCGGCCCATATACCAGGTCGCGCCTAGCAGCCCCACAAAGACGAGCAGGCAGCAGCCGACGGCAAGCGGCGTCGAGACAAGACGGCGAACGATGGCGGAATAGCCGGCGCTCATCCGGTCAAAGCCGCGATTGAAGCCGTTGGCGAGACCACGTCCAAAGCGCGCGATCGGGTTTCCCGATTGCTTGTGGCCGTGCGGCCTCAAAACGATCGCCGCCAGCGCCGGTGACAGCGTCAGCGAATTCAACGCCGAAATCGCCGTCGCCACCGAAATCGTCACCGCGAACTGACGATAGAACTGGCCGGAAATGCCCGGAATGAAGGCTGTGGGCACGAAGACCGCGATCAGCACCAGCGAGATCGCGACGACGGCGGTGCCGACCTCGTCCATGGTGACGTGGGACGCCTCCCTCGGCGTCATGCCGCTTGCGAGATTTCGCTCCACGTTCTCCACCACCACGATCGCGTCGTCGACGACGATGCCGATTGCCAGCACCAGACCGAAAAGGGTGAGCATGTTCAGCGAAAAGCCGAAGGCGAACAGAAAGGCAAAGGTGCCGATCAGCGAGACCGGGATCGCGACAATCGGGATGATCGCGGTGCGCCAGGACTGGAGAAAGACGAGGACGACGATCGCGACCAGTATGGCCGCCTCGAATATCGTCTTGTAGACCTCCGCGATCGATTCAGCGATGAACTCCGTCGGATTGTAGACGATGCGATATTCGAGCCCCTGCGGAAAATCCTGCGAGAGATTGGTCATCAGCGTCTTGATGCTGTCTGCCGCGGCAAGCGCATTCGTGCCCGGGCGGGAGAAAATACCGATCGCCACGGCCGGCTTGCCGTTGAGGTAGCTGTTGGTGACATAGTCCTTGGCGCCGAGTTCGACGCGCGCCACGTCCTGGAGCTGGACCAGTCGGCCCGCGTCGGTCGCCTTGACGATGACATAGCGGAATTGTCGCGGATCGGCGAAGCGGCCTTGGGTCGTCACGGTATACTGAAAGGCGCTGCTGCCGGGATTGGGCGGGCCGCCGATCGAGCCGCCGGAGACCTGAACGTTCTGATCCCTTAGCGCCTGGACGACGTCGCCGGACGTCATGCCATAGGCCGACAGTTTCTGCGGATCGAGCCAGACGCGCAGCGAATATTCGCGCTCGCCAAAGAGGATCACGTCGCCGACGCCATCGAGCCGCACCAGCGAGTCGCGGATGCGGTTGCGGGCATAGTTGGAGATATAGAGCTGATCGTAGCGGTCGTCGGGCGAGAGCAGATGCACCACCATCATCAGGTCGGGCGAGCTCTTCGCCGTCGTGACGCCGATGCGGCGAACGTCTTCCGGCAGTCGCGGCTCGGCAATCGCGACGCGGTTCTGGACGAGGACCTGTGCCTTGTCGAGATCGGTGCCAAGCTTGAAGGTAATGGTCAGCGCCATCGAGCCGTCGGCGCTCGAATAGGAAGACATGTAGAGCATGTCCTCGACGCCGTTGACCTCCTGCTCGATCGGCGTCGCCACCGTGTCGGCGATGGTCTGAGCGTCCGCGCCCGGATAAGCGGTGCGGACGACGATGGTCGGCGGCGCGATCTCCGGATATTGCGCGACAGACAGCTGGAAGTAGGCGATCCCGCCGACGATCAGAAGCACGATGGATAGAACCGACGCGAAGATCGGCCGATCGATGAAGAAATGCGCGAACCTCATTGGCTCGCTCCTGGTGTCATGCCCTCGGGCGGCAGTTCGATCATCTGCGGCGCCACCTTGACCCCGGGCCTGATGCGCATCAGTCCGTTGACGACGATCGTTTCGTCGCCGGTCATGCCGTCGCGGATCACCCGGTAGCCATGCAGCTTCGGTCCCAGCCGCACCGTCTTCGGCGTTATGCTGCCGTCATCCGCAACGCTATAGACGAGACGCTTGTCCTGGTCGGCCGCGATCGCTTCGTCGGGCACGAGGATGGCCTTGTAGGTGTTGGAACCGGCAATCTGGATGCGTCCGAACAGGCCGGGCTGCAGGATGAGTTCCGGATTGGGAAAGCGCGCGCGCAGGCGCATCGTCCCGGTCTGATTGTCGACGCGGTTTTCGGCGAAGTCGAGCTTGCCCTTGAAGGGCTGCTGCGTTGAATCGGCGATGGCGACGGAGACGTCGAGCGCGCCGCCGCCCTGCTGCAACGCGCTGCCGCGACCACGGGCCGTGGTGGCGTAGGACAGAAGCCGCCGCTCATCGACATCGAAATAGAAATCGATCGGGTCGAGCGCGACGATAGTGGTCAGCACCGTCTGGTCGGCCTGCACGAGATTGCCCGTGGAAATCAGCCTCCGGTCGATACGGCCGCCCAGCGGCGCCGTGATCTTCGTATAGTCCATGTCCAGCGTCGCGCGATCGACGGCGGCCTGCGCGCCGCGCACGTTCGCCTGCGCGGCGATCAAGTCGCGGCGGCGGTCGTCGAGGTTCGAAGCGGACTGGCTGCCGGTGCTTGCCAGCGATTCCGTCCGCTTGAACTGCGCGTCGGCGAGCGTCAGCGTCGATTTGGCGACCTCGAGCGCCGCCGTTGCCTCATTGAGCGCCGTCTGGAACGGCCGTTGGTCGATGACGAAGAGCAGATCGCCCTGCTTGACCATGGCGCCGTCCTGGAAATGTACTTCCTGAAGATAGCCGCCGACACGCGCGCGAACCTGCACTTCGTCCACGGCCTGGAACCGGCCAATGAATTCGTCATTGTCGACGACGTCGCGCACGACGGGCTTGGCAACGGTCACGGGTGGGGCCGGCGGTGCCGTCTGGGCCGATGCGGGCAGCGAAATGAGAGCAAGGCAGCAACCGACGAGCAGGGAACGCAACAGATCGCGTGTCATGCAAAACCCTCGTTCGAGCAACAGACTGGCGCGATGTCGCAGCCAGCCGATAACGTCATTCAGAGCGCAGTCTGGCCGAGGAGGAATGTGAAAGTCTAAGTCACGCCGTCAGTTGGATGGGACGGGCCAGCAAGCATCAGTCATGCACTGCATGGCGGCTCGTGTCAGCCGCTCGGGAAAAATCCTCGGTCGCGGCTGAAATCTTGCCTATTCTGATTTCGAAGTAAATAGACTTCGGCAATCAAGTCATGGACATGCGATGTGAGGGCGGCCTCAGCCTCCCAGCTCTTCGCGCAGCATTTCCAGCTCCAGCCATTCCTCTTCCATCTTCGTCAGGCCGTGGCGCAGCTTTTCCATCTCGGCGGCAAGCCGGTTGAAGGCTGCGGGATCCCTGGAGAAAAAGTTGGGGTCGGCCATCTTTTTCTCGCGGGCCGCGATCTCGGCCTCCGCCCTGGCCATTTCCTTTGGAAGGTTCTCCAGGGCGAATTTCTGCTTGTAGGAGAGCTTGCCCTTGGCTTTCGAAGCGTCCGAGCCGCCCGCCGTCTCTTGCGGCTTCTGTTTTTCGGCGGCTCTTTCAGCCTTCCGGCGTTCCTCGATCGCCCCCTTGCGCTGGGCGAGCATGTCGGAATAACCGCCGGCATATTCGATCCAGCGACCATCGGGATCCTCAGGATTGGCCGGCGCGATCGTCGAGGTCACGGTGCGGTCAAGAAAATCGCGGTCATGGCTGACGAGAATGACCGTGCCCGTGAAGCCAGCGACGATTTCCTGCAACAGGTCCAGCGTTTCGATATCGAGGTCGTTTGTCGGCTCGTCGAGGATCAGGAGATTGGTCGGCCGCGACAGGATGCGCGCCAGCATCAGCCGGGCACGCTCACCGCCCGAGAGGTTCCTGATCGGCGTGCGTGCCTGCTCCGGCTGGAAGAGGAATTCCTTCATGTAGCCGGTGACATGGCGCTGCTCGCCGTTGACGATGAGGTTTTCCCCGCGACCGTCGGTCAGGTAATGGGCGAGCGTCTCCTCCGGATTGAGGTCTTCGCGTTTCTGGTCGAGGGTCGCGATTTCCAGATTGGTGCCGAGCTTCACCGTGCCCGCGTCCGGCGCAAGCTGCCCGGTCAGCATCTTCAGCAGCGTCGTCTTGCCGGCGCCGTTCGGGCCGACGAGACCTATGCAATCGCCGCGGTGAACGCGGATGGAAAACGGCGCGACGATCGTGCGGTCGCCGTAGCTCTTGGTGATTTTTTCCGCCTCGATGACGAGCTTGCCGGATTCCTGCGCATCGGAGGCGCTTGCCTGCACCGAACCCTGCGGACCCTTGTGGCCGCGGTAGCGGGCGCGCATGCCCTGCAGCTCGCCGAGACGGCGCATGTTGCGCTTGCGCCGCGCCGTGACGCCGTAACGCAGCCAATGCTCCTCGCGTTCGATCGCCTTGCCGAGCTTGTGCTGCTCGAGTTCCTCCGCCTCCAGCACCTGGTCGCGCCAAGCCTCGAAGGCGCCAAAACCCTGGTCGAGCCGGCGCGAGGTGCCCCGGTCGAGCCAGACCGTCGCGGTCGATACCTTTTCAAGAAAACGGCGGTCGTGCGAGATAAGGACGAGGGCGCTGCGGGTCTTCTGCAGCTCGCCTTCCAGCCACTCGATTGTCGGCAGGTCGAGATGGTTCGTCGGCTCGTCGAGCAAGAGGATATCCGGTTCCGGCGCCAGCACGCGGGCGAGAGCCGCGCGGCGCGCTTCACCGCCGGAAAGGCTGTTCGGATCCTCCTCTCCGGTCAGTCCGAGATGGGACAGCAGGTAGGTGACGCGATAGGGATCGTCGCCGGGACCAAGTCCAGCTTCGGCATAGGCCGCAACGGTCTTGTAGCCGGCGAAATCCGGCGCTTGGTCGAGATAGCGAACCGTCGCGGACGGATGCCGGAAAACCTCGCCGGATTGGGCTTCGACCATGCCGGCCGCGATCTTCAAAAGCGTCGATTTGCCCGAGCCGTTGCGCCCGACCAGACAGATCCTGTCTCCCGGCTCGACCTGTAGGGCAGCGCCCGCCAATAGCGGCGCGCCGCCGAAGCTCAGGAAAACATCGTCAAGTTTCAGGATGGGGGGCGCCAAAAATCACACTCCGGAAAGGTCATAGGGGCGGGCAAGGACGACCGCCCTGCCGCTGCCAAGCGAAAGGCGCAAAGGGCCCTCCGCCACATTGGAAATCGTGCGCGACGAACCGAAAGGCAGGTGGAAGTCGCGCAGGGGATAGCGGGCATTCTCGATGAAGAGGCCCTTGAGTTCGCTGAGACCCAGTACCGAAAACAGCGATTCTGCCGGAAGCGCAAGGTCAATCGTCCCCGCAAGCAACGGCACAGCCTCTTCATCGCCCGAGGTCAAGAGCACATCGAAACCTTGCTCGGCGAGGGTCACACCGAAGAGAAGATGCTGGAGAGCGTGGTCCGAGCGCTCACCACCGAGAGCACCAGCAAGGATCAGGCCACGCGCGCCACGTTCGATCGCCTCCGAAACGGCGATCTCGCCGTCCGTCACCGCCTTCGCAGCCGGATAGGGTTGCTTGGGCACTTCGGCGAACGCGCGCTCCAGATCGGCAGGCGTGGAATCGAAATCACCGACCCAGAGTTCCGGCACCACGCCAAGCGCCGCCGCATGCCGCATACCGCCGTCGGCCGCGATGAATCGGCTGCCGACCACGCGCTGGCGCAGCCGCTCCGTCAGGCGCAGTTCGCCGCCAAGCAGGATGGTAAAGGTGGGTTCGCTCATGGGGACATGCCCTTAGCGCAAAGTGGGGCGGAGAGGAAAGAGAAACGTCCCACGGGCGCCGAAAAGGAACGATAGTCGACACAAAGCCTTGCCAAGGCAACGCGCATCACGTTTGAGCCGGTTGACGGTGCCTCGCTCTGAGGCTCTGAGCGGTATCAGCCGTCCGAATCCTTTTCGCGTGCCTGAAAAGCCTCTTCGAAACCGCTGACGAAGCGATCGAACAGGCGCGCGAAGGCTTCGACGTCCTCGCGCGGCCAGCCGGCGGTGATCGACTGGACGACGGTGAGCTTCTGCGCGTGGATCTCCTGCAACAGCCGCTGGCCGAGCGCGGTCAGAACGACGACGATCCGGCGCGCATCCGCCTGCGAGGCCTTGCGCCGCAACACGCCGCGGCCGACCATTTCGGCAATGATCCGGCTTGCGCGCGAAGGGTCGATCCGCAACTTTTCGGCGACGGTGCCCACGGTGACCTCGCCGAACTGCTCGGCGCGGCGCACCGCTTCCAGCACATCGAGATGCGACAGCTCCATACCGGGCGCGACATTCTGAATCGCGAGGCGGCCGATCACTCGCCGCCCGGTCATCAGGCGCATGCGCGTCATCACCTGGCCGATGCGCCGGATGTTCTCGTCGCCGCCCTCGGGCGTTTCACTTTCGCGTGTCTTCGAAGCTGCCGTCATGAATTCACCATACCAGAGGCGCGGGTGATTTTAAATATGCATCGCGCATTATCGTGCGATTGACATTTATATGCTAATAGCACATATATAAGCCATTCCCAAACGGACAAGCACGCAACCATGGACATGCAGACCACGACCGCCCCGCTCGTAACGGATCCCCGTCGCCGGCTCATCCTTTTCTTCTTCCTGATGACCGCGATGTTCATGGCGACCCTGGACCATCAGATCGTCTCGACCGCGCTGCCGACCATCGTCGGCGAATTTGGACATCTTGAGCGTTTCGGCTGGATCGGCTCGGCCTATCTTCTGTCGTTGAGCGCGGTGATGCCGGTTTACGGCAAGCTCGGCGACCTCTTCGGGCGCAAATACGTGATGCTGACGGCCATTGCGATCTTTACCATCGGGTCGGCGGTATGCGGACTTGCGGTGTCGATGAACACGCTGATCGCCGCCCGCGTGCTGCAGGGCTTTGGCGGCGGCGGCTTGATGGTCTCGATCTTCTCGATCAACGCTGACTTGTTCGAGCCGCGCGAGCGGGCTCGCTATCAGAGCTATTCCAGCCTCGTCCTGATGGCCTCCGGTGCCATCGGGCCGGCGCTCGGCGGCACGATGAGCGACCTCTTCGGCTGGCGCTCGATCTTTCTGGTCAATGTGCCGATCGGCTTTATCGTGATGGCCGGCCTCATCACCATGCTCCCCTATCGCAAGCCGGTGCGCAAACCGAAGATCGACTATGCCGGCGCGGTCCTGCTTGCGCTGACGACAACGAGTATCGTGCTCGTCGCCGACGCCACGGAACTTTTCGGCTCGCTGTTGGCGCCGCAGAGTCTCGCCATCATCGGGGCCGGCGTGCTTGCCGCGATCATGTGGGTGGTGGTCGAACGGCGCGCGCCGGAACCGATCGTGCCTATGTCGCTGTTTCGCAATCCGACTTTTGGCATGCTGCTCGCCATTTCCGTGCTCAGCGGCGGCGTCGCCATCGGCATGGTCAACTATTTCGCGCTCTATCTGCAGACAACGACCGGCCTTTCGCCCTCCATGGCCGGTCTGCTCTTCATCCTGCTGACCGGCGGCATCGTCTGCGGCTCGCTTTCGGCCGGCCGGCTGATATCGATCACCGGACGCTACAAGCCCTTCGCGGTCGCAAGCCTGTGCTGCAGCAGCATCGCCTTCCTGCTGTTGACGATGGTTCCCGCAGGCGTGCCGATCTATGTCATCGGCGGGCTGATGCTGCTGCACGGCATCGGCATCGGACTTGCCCAGCAGGTGCCGGTAATCGGCGTGCAGAATGCCGCTCCCAGCCGCGATGTCGGGGCGGCCACTGGCGCCGTCACGCTGTCGCGCATGGGCGGCGCCTCGATCGCGATCTCGATCTACGGTGCGATCATCGGCGCGAAGCTCGGCCATGTCGGCGTCTCCATCCCCGGCGTCGGCAATATCGAGGAGCTGACGCCGAAGATGATGGCGGCCCTTCCCGATGCGGCACGTCAAGCCATCGCCGAGGCCTATGCCGGCGCCTTCCACCCCCTCTTCATGACGGCGGCCGGCTTCTGCCTCTTCGGCCTATGCCTGGCTGTCCGCCTGAAGAACGTGCAGCTTCCGGGCGCCGCAAAGCGAGCGGACGCCGAGACGACGGCTCAGGCGGCGGAATAGCCGGCACAAGCACAACAGGCGCCCGCGGCGGCCAAGAGCAGACCTCTTGCCATCCGCCGCCTGCGGGGCTAAATCTCACGACGCTCTAACGGGGTGCCCGCATGTCCACCCGGACATCTGGCTGAGAGGCTTTTACGAGCCAACCCGCGGAACCTGATCCGGTTAAGACCGGCGGAGGGATTAGACGCGTGACACCACAGCGCCCTTTTCCCGTTCAACAACGAAACCACGGAGGAGGCGCTATATGACCGCCCGCTATCTGAAGACCCTCATGACCGGCCTGGCGCTCGCCGCCGGTACCGCTTTCCTTGGCGCCGCAAGCGCTGAGGCCGCGGACAAAACGCTGACCATCTACACCTATGAGAGCTTCACCGCCGATTGGGGCCCCGGCGCCAAGGTGAAGGCCGCGTTCGAAAAGACCTGCGGCTGCACCGTCAACTATGTCAGCGTCACGGACGGCGTGGCGCTGCTTTCGCGCCTCAAGCTCGAGGGCGCCGGCACCAAGGCTGACCTCGTGCTCGGCCTCGACACCAATCTCGTCCAGGAAGCCAAGGACACCGGGCTCTTTGCTCCGCACGGCATCGATACTTCCGGCCTGAAGGTGCCCGGCGATTTCAAGGACGACGTCTTCGTGCCCTATGACTACGGCCATTTCGCCGTCGTCTACGACACCCAGACGCTGAAGAACCCGCCGACAAGCCTGAAGGAACTGGTCGACGGCGATCCGGCGCAGAAGATCGTTATCGAAGACCCACGCACCTCGACCCCAGGCCTCGGCCTGCTGCTCTGGGTGAAGTCGGTCTATGGCGACAAGGCGCCGGAAGCCTGGGGAAAGCTTAAAGGTCGCGTTCTCACCGTGACGCCGGGCTGGTCGGAGGCCTACGGCCTCTTCACCAAGGGTGAAGCGCCGATGGTGCTTTCCTACACCACCTCGCCCGCCTACCACATGATCGAGGAGAAGACGGACCGCTATCAGGCAGCGGACTTTTCCGAAGGCCACTACATTCAGGTCGAAGTGGCCGGGCTTACGAAATCGTCTCAGAATGCGGATCTAGCCCGCGAATTCCTGAAGTTCATGGGCACGCCGGGCTTCCAGGATACGATCCCGACCAACAACTGGATGATGCCGGTCGCCGCCACCTCCGAGCCGCTGCCCGATGCTTTCAACAAGCTGGTGGTGCCTGCAAAGACCTTCCTGATGAGCCCGCAGGACGTCGCCAAGAACCGTAAGGCCTGGATCGACGAATGGCTGGTCGCCACCAGCTCGAACTGACGGCCAACGATGCTCAGCCGCGCTGAGAAACGGCATGCGATGACCGGCGGGGTGTTGAGCCTCGCCGGCATACTGCTGTTTGCCGGGCTTGCGGTCGGCGCTCTCTTGAACGCCGGCGTCGCGAGCCCCTCCGCCGGTCCGCTGATCGATCCCTATATTTTGCGCGTATTGCGCTTCACGCTGCTGCAGGCAACGCTTTCGACGCTCCTGTCGGTCGCGCTTGCCATCCCGGTCGCCCGCGCGCTCGCTCGTCAGCCGCGCTTTCCCGGCCGCATCTGGCTCATTCGCCTGATGGCGGTGCCGATGGGGTTGCCGGTGCTGATCGGCGCTCTCGGCCTTCTTGGCATCTGGGGCCGCCAGGGGCTTTTGAACGCCCTCCTGCAAGGCATCGGGCTTGACCAGCCGATTTCGATCTATGGGCTATCGGGCATTCTAATTGCACATGTGTTTTTCAACCTGCCGCTCGCCTGCCGGCTTATGCTGGCGGGGCTGGAGCGAGTGCCGGCCGAATACTGGCTGATTTCGGGTGGGCTCGGCATGCGGCCCGCCGCCCTCTTTCGCTTCGTGGAATGGCCGGTGCTTCGGCCGCTTCTCCCTGGCATCGCCGGGCTGATCTTCATGCTCTGCGCCACGAGTTTCACGCTGGTGCTGACGCTTGGCGGCGGACCGGCGGCCACCACGATCGAGGTGGCGATCTACCAGGCGCTCCGCTTCGATTTCGACCCTGGCCGCGCAGTGGCGCTGTCGCTTTTGCAGATTGCCGTGACCGCTGTCGTCCTTGCGGCCATGATGCTCTTTCCAGCGCCTAGAGATCACGGCACGACGGCGGGCAAGGCGGTGCGCCGTATCGACGGCACGGTCGTGTCTGCCCGCGCCAAGGACGGCGTGGTGCTTGTTGCGGCCGCGCTCTTCGTCGCGCTGCCGCTTGTGGCCCTCGTTCTTGACGGGCTGAAGGCCAATCTTTTGAAGCTTGCGATGGATCCCCTGTTCCTGCGGGCGGCGCTGACGAGCCTTTCGATCGCGCTTTCCTCGGGATTGTTGGCGGTTACGATCGCTCTTGCCATCAATCGTGCCCGCCATGCCGTTGCCGCCGAACGCAGAAGGCCGTTGCATGCCCGCTTGCTCGACGCAGCGCTTGGCGCATGCTCCTCGCTCATTCTGCTGGTGCCGCCGATCGTGCTCGCAACCGGCTGGTTCATGGCTCTGATGCCTTTCGGCGATCCGTCGCGTTTTGCCGCGACCCTCATCGTCCTTATCAATGCGCTCATGGCGCTGCCCTTCGTCATCCGCGTTCTTGAGCCGGCCTACGCCATCCACCGAAGGCGCACCGGCCGGCTCGCCGCAAGCCTTGGGCTTTCCGGCTTCTCGCGACTGCGGCTTGTCGACTGGCCGGGCCTTAGGCGACCGCTCCTCACCGCGCTTTCCTTCGCAATGGCGCTCTCGCTCGGCGATCTCGGTGCCGTCGCGCTCTTCGGATCGGATAGCCTGGTCACGCTTCCATGGCTCGTCTACAGCAAGCTCGGCAGCTACCGGACGAATGATGCCGCAGGCTTCGCACTCATTCTCGGGCTGGTCTGTTTTGTGCTGACTGTATTGGGGACCGCCGGACAGACCGACGAGGAGGAGGCACGGCATGGATGATGCCATCATCATGTCGGGCGTGCGGCTGCGGCTCGGGCTGCGCGACTTCCGCTTCGACTGCGCGCTGCCGAAGGGACGGATCATCGCCGTCACCGGACCCTCCGGTTCCGGCAAGTCGACCCTTCTCAACCTGCTCGCCGGCTTCGAGACGGCGGAGAGCGGCCGCATCGCTTTCGATGGCGTCGACATGACGGGCCGGCATCCAGCCGAACGGCCGGTCTCGCTGATCTTTCAGGATAACAATCTTTTCGCCCACCTCGATCTTTTCACCAATGTCGGCCTCGGCATCAGCCCCTCCATGCGTCTTTCCACGCCCGACCGGGAGCGGATATCCGAGGCGCTTGTCCGGGTGGGCCTTGGCGGATACGAAAAGCGCATGCCGGGGACGCTTTCGGGCGGCGAACGGCAGCGTGCGGCCTTTGCCCGGGCGCTTGTCCGCCACCGTCCGGTGCTTTTGCTCGACGAACCCTTCGCGGCTCTCGATCCAAGCCTGCGCGTCGACATGGCGGAATTGCTTTTGGACCTGCATCGCGAAACCGGAAATACCGTGGTGATCGTTTCGCACGACCCGAAGGAGGTGCGTCGTCTCGCCGATTTTGCCGTCTTCATTGACGGAGGTGAGATCCGGCTCGCCGCGCCGCTTAGCGAGTTTCTGGAATGTCGGACGCTGCCGTCGCTAAGGCAATTTCTGGACGATTGAGTGCAATGCAGCATTTCGCCGCAATTTTCGCCATAATTTCAGTGTTGCGGGAGGATACGGAATTCGAAGCGACGTGCTTGCTAAAATACAACGCCTCCATAATAACGCGGATGTGCGCTATGCAACCAGTGCCGAAATCAGCTAAGCAGAAGGCCTATACCGTTAGGACAGGGCGGACAGTCCCCGGGTCGAAAATTGACGCGATGCGGCGATGATCCAACTGGTGCTTAACGGCATGAACACGAGATGAGCAGGAAACAGGCACTGAACGACACGAGGCGCGAGCGGCTAGCATCCGGATCTGGCATCGCAGCAAGGCGAGGCGGCTCCCGACGCGCCCGGGCTCTCTTCGTCATACTTTTTGGCGCCAGCCTCATCGCCGGCTGCCAGAGCATGATGGACCAGACCTACCAGCCCCATGTCGGTCCGTCGAACAGCCCCCAGATCGTCTCCGAGGTTCAAAAGAACGATCCGCGTGCGCAGATGGGCGCGCGCGAGCATCCACGCATCGTTGCCAGCTATGGCGGTGAGTACAAGGACGCCAAGACGGAGCGCCTCGTGGCGCGGATCGCGGGCGCGCTGACCAGCGTGTCGGAAAACCCGAACCAGTCCTATCGTATCACCATCCTGAATTCGCCGGCGATCAACGCGTTTGCGCTTCCAGGCGGCTATCTCTACGTCACGCGCGGTCTGCTCGCGCTTGCCAACGACGCATCTGAGGTGGCTGCCGTCCTGGCGCACGAGATGGCGCACGTCACCGCCAATCACGGCATCGAGCGCCAGAAACGCGAGGAAGCGGAGGTTATCGCCAGCCGCGTCGTCGCTGAAGTGCTGTCGAGCGATCTTGCCGGCAAGCAGGCACTGGCGCGGGGCAAGCTCAGGCTTGCCGCCTTCTCGCGCCAGCAGGAGCTGCAGGCTGACGAAATCGGCATCCGCACGCTTTCCGAAGCCGGCTACGATCCCTTTGCCGCCTCGCGCTTCCTCGACTCCATGGAAGCCTACAGCCGCTATATGTCGGTCAATTCCGACGCCGACCAGAGCCTGGACTTCCTTTCCAGCCATCCGAATACGCCCCAGCGCATCGAGCTCGCGAGAGAGCATGCCCGCGCCGCCGCGGGTGACAACAAGGTTGACGCTGGGCGGGGCTATTTTCTCGACGGCATCGATGGATTGCTCTACGGCGACAGCCCGGAAGAAGGCTATGTCCGCGGCCAGACCTTCCTGCATGGCGGGCTCGGCATCCGTTTCGACGTGCCCGAGGATTTCCGTATCGACAACAAGGTCGAGGCGGTGCTGGCAACTGGTCCGGGCGACGTGGCGATCCGTTTCGACGGCGTTGCCGACAGCCAAGGCCAGGCGCTCACCAACTATATCTCCAGCGGCTGGGTAACCGGCCTCGACCCCTCGACGATCCGGCAGATCACAGTCAATGGCATGGAAGCCGCAACCGCCCGCGCTTCCGCCGACCGCTGGGATTTCGACGTTACCGTCATTCGCGACAAGCAGCAGATCTTCCGCTTCCTGACGGCCGTTCCGAAGGGCAGCGCGGCGCTCGATCCGACCGCAAATGCGCTGAGAGCCAGCTTCCGGCACATGACCCCGGAAGAGGCGGCATCGCTCAGGCCACTCCGCGTGCGGGTCGTTACCGTCAAACCGGGCGACACCATCACGACACTTGCCTCGCGAATGATGGGTACAGATCGCAAGCTCGATCTCTTCAAGCTCATCAACGCCCTTCCGACGGGGGCGGCGATTTCGCCGGGCGATCGCATGAAGATTATCTCGGAATGAAAAACCCGGCGCTTGGCCGGGTTTTAAGATGATCAGGCGTAGGCCGCCATGCGGGGATCGGCGCTGACCAGCGCTGAGCGCAGCTTTTCCATCGCCCTGCTTTCGATCTGACGAACGCGCTCCTTGGAAATGCCGAGATCGGCTCCGAGCTCCTCGAGCGTCGCGCCATCCTCCGCCAGCCGGCGAGCACGGATGATCTTCATCTCCCGCTCGTTGAGGTGGGTAAGCGCGGAGGCGAGCCAGACGCGGCGGCGCTCGCCGTCGATCATGTTCGACACCTGCTCGTCAGGCAGTGGATCGTCGCTGATCAGGAAATCCATGCGCTCGGCACTCTCGGCATCGCTGGCGATCGACGGCGCCTGCAGGGATGTGTCGCTGCTCGACAGGCGGGCATCCATCGTTTGCACGTCGTTGACGCTGACGCCGAGCGCTGCGGCGATTTCCTGATGGATCGAGCGGACCGTCAGATGCGCATCGCCCCTGGCGAGCTTGGCGCGAAGCCGGCGCAGATTGAAGAACAATGCCTTCTGCGCGGAACTCGTGCCGCCGCGCACGATCGACCAGTTTCTAAGGATAAAGTCCTGTATGGAGGCCCGGATCCACCAGCTGGCATAGGTCGAAAATCGAACTTCGCGCTCAGGCTCGAAGCGGGCGGCGGCCTCCAGCAATCCGACATAGCCCTCTTGCACGAGGTCGCTCATCGGCAAGCCGAAGTTGCGAAACTTACCCGCCATCGAGATGACCAGTCGCATATGCGCCGTTGCAATCTTGTTGCGGGCGCTGCGATCCTCGTGCGCCTTCCAGCGCACCGCCAGATCATGCTCCTCTTCTCTATCGAGATAGGGGGCTGCCATTGCAATTTTGATCATGCGGCGATCTGCGGACATATTCTTCATATCGATCTCCTCAAATCCGGCCAGGCCTGGTAGCCAAAAGCATAAACAACCCGTCCCGCGCATTGCTGCGCGGATGAAAAGGACTGGATTTCAAAAGCAACCGGAGCATCGACGACAGTCCGGGCATTTATCCCGTTCAGTCAGACTTGTCAGAACGATGCGGAGACCTACTTACCCAGGGTAACCAGGGGTGTTGAACAACGCATAGTTCAGTCATCCTGAACATGCCGCTGCAGCGGAGGGTCGAGCGCGCGTTCGCAAGGCCGCAGAGACATTTGTAAAACGCGGCATGATGAGAAAAGTTCCGAAAAATGAGACAATAAAAAACCCGGCTCGACGGCCGGGTTTTTTGCAATGGCTTCCGCCTGTATGATTAGGCTGCCTCGTCCTGGGAGTCGTCTTCGTCGACAGCCTTGCCACGCTTCGGACCCTTGTTGAGATTGGTCTCCACAAGGCGAACGGCTTCTGTTTCGGACATCTTGTTGACGGCCGCGATCTCGCGAGCCATGCGGTCGAGCGCAGCCTCATAGAGCTGGCGCTCCGAGTAGGATTGCTCCGGCTGGTTCTCGGCGCGATAGAGATCGCGAACCACTTCCGCGATGGAAATGAGATCGCCGGAATTGATCTTGGCATCGTATTCCTGCGCGCGGCGCGACCACATGGTGCGCTTGACGCGGGCCTTGCCCTGAACGACCTTCAACGCGCGATCGACGAAATCCGTCTCGGAAAGCTTGCGCATCCCGATGCTCATGGCCTTCGCCACCGGCACCTTCAGGCGCATCTTATCCTTCTCGAAGTCGATGACAAAAAGCTCAAGCTTCATGCCAGCAACTTCCTGCTCTTCGATCGCGGTGATCATACCAACGCCATGGGCGGGATATACGATTGGTTCACCGGTCTTGAAGCCATGGCGCGCGGAAGGCTTTTTCTGCTGGGTCGTCATTCTTTTCAAAAACTCCCTAATACACACCCGGCAAACGCCGGGGCCGGGTCAGTCGGGCCCGGATGAGACGGAACGACCGTCGGGGTGACTTCATCTGGTCCAGCCAGACACATGCAAAGAAATTCCGGTCATCGCGATCTATGCTCCCGACAAGTCAATACTTTGATATGTCGAGGAAACCGCGTGCGGATCGATAGTTTGCTTTCGTGGTGGTTTGGGGCATTCGTATGCCACATTTGGAACAGTAAAGGGACCTTATCACAAAAAACTGAGGAAATCAATATTTCGCTTCGCCAGGCCCATGGACGGCGCGGCGGTCCCCATGCCAAGCGGGGCTGGCACGGCCGTTTCAAGCCATATCACGCACGCGATCGACAGCTTCCTGCCGATCGCGGCGCGGCAACCGTCTCAGTCACCGGTGCCTGGATTCGGCGAGAAGAACTGCTCGAATTTGCCCTCGACGCCGTCCATCTCCTTGGCTTCCGGCATCGCGTCGCGCTTGACCGTGACATTGGGCCAGATCGAGGCATATTCCGTGTTGATTTTCAGCCATTTCTCTAGGCCCGGCTCGGTGTCGGGCTTGATGGCCTCAGCAGGACATTCCGGTTCGCAGACGCCGCAATCGATGCATTCGTCGGGATGAATGACGAGGAAGTTCTCGCCCTCATAGAAGCAATCGACCGGGCAGACTTCGACGCAGTCCAAATACTTGCAGCGAATGCAATTGTCAGTCACGACATATGTCATGAGGCACTCCGAGGAATCGTGGGTTTTCCGAGGGGCCGGCGACCTGGAACGTCGCGCGCATCCCCCCGGCAGCCGAAGCAGACATGGCGGTTCTCGAACGTCCGCCTATATCGGCCGGCAGTTGCCAGCAGGTGGATCGTGACGTATCGGCTTTGTTCGTGGATTTCAAGGATAAACAATCCCCAAAGCCGTCGTTCGCAGGCAGAGTTTTCTATTCGTCGCCGGACATTAGCCGGTCGATGTCTCGGCGTTCGCGCTTCGTCGGTCGCCCGCTCCCGGGCATGCGCTGAGCCTGTTCGAAAGGAGTGGGCCGGTTCGCCTCATCTACGGGCGGAGAGACGTCCTCGTAGAGAAGCCTCGCCTCTTCGAAAGGACCACGCCGTGATCCCGGTTGAAGGACGACCAGGGCTAGGTCCCTTCGCTGCAGCGACAATTCGACGCGGTCGCCGACCTTCACATTGTGGCTCGGCTGAACGACCCGCTCGCCGTTGACGCGCACATGCCCATCCTGGATATGCGCCTGGGCCAGCGAACGAGACTTCGCCATGCGGGCAAAGAACAGCCATTTGTCGATCCGCTGGCGCGATACCGATAATGGCTGCTTGTCGCCCGTCATAGCTTACTTCTTCATCTGATCCTTGAGGGCCGCGAGCTTGGCGAAGGGTGAATCCGGATCGATCGGCTTCTCCTTGCGCGGCGGCTTCGCCTCGAAACGCAGCGGCTGCGCCGCACCGCGATTGTTGCGGTCGTTGCGATCGTTGCGACCCTGACGCTCATTGCGGTCGCCCCGATCGGGACGCTCGCCGTTACGCTCATCGCGGTTGCGCTGCTGCTGAGGACGCCCACCGTCCTTGTTGCGCGGCCCGCGATTGTCGCGCGCCTCGCGGCCTGCCTCGCCGGCCGCCTGAGTGCCTTCGCGACGGTTGTTCTGCTGGCCTTGGCCGCCTCGGCGATCGCCGCGTGGCTGACGCTGGTTGTCGTTGCGGCCGCCCAGGCGCCACAACAGCACCGGCTTCGGCTCCGTGGCTTCGGCCGCTGCTTGCTCGCCATTCCCTTCTTCACCGGTCGCGGCTGCTGCGACGACGGTCTCAGTGGCTTCGGCGGCAACCTCAGAGGTTTCGGCGACTGTCTCTGTGGCTTCGGTAACAGCCTCAGAGGTGTCGGCGACTGTCTCTGTCGTCTCGGCGGCGGCAGCCACCGGGGTCTCGGCAGCAGTCACCGAGGCATCGGCAGCACTCACGGGCTCAGCGGCTTCGGTAGCCGGCTCGTCAGTCGCCGCATCGGCGTCGTCGTGATCGGCTTTTTCGCCCTCTTCCGGCTTGGCATCGGCAACAGCTGGGGCCGCGGCCGTGTTTTGCTTGGCAAGATGCGCGGCGGCATCCTCGGCAGTGACCGGATCGGCCCGATAGCCGAGACCCTTGAGGATTTCTTCCATGTCCTCAAGCGTCGCACCAAGAATGGAAAGCATCGCCGTGGTCGTCGTGAACCGGCGACCGTCATAGGCGCCCTCAGGACGTGAGGCCTGGCCGGGCTTCCACTGGAGAAGCGGACGAATAATGTCGGCGAGGCGCTCCAAGATATCGATGCGCACGGCGCGCTTGCCGAGGAAACGGAAACCGGCCAGCTTGTAGAACGTCCGCTCGTAGCTCGCGTCGGTGACGACCGAGGTACGGCCGGCAGCCAACACCGGAATGAGATCGCCATAGCCCGGCTTGTCGAGACCGTCGTTCTTCAGCGCCCAGAGCAGCGTGATCAACTCGGCAGGTGCGGGCTTCAGCAGCGCTGGGACGAAAATATGGTAGGCGCCGAAGCGCACGCCATAGCGGCGCATCGAAGCGCGGCCATCCTGATCGAGCGATTTGACTTCTTCGGTAACGTCGCGGCGGAAGAGCACGCCGAGATTTTCGACGAGCTGGAATGCAAGTCCCTTGGCGAGACCCTGAAGGTCCTCGGCGCGGGAGAGATCGTCGAGCGGCTTCAGCACCGTCGAGATGTGGTGGTTCACGAAGCGCTCGATGCGAGCTGCCACATGATCGCGGGCGTTGCCCGTCAACTGCTCGTCTGCCAGGATGATTACGCGCGGACGCATGATGTGATCGCTGCCCGCAAGCCTCGCCACGGGATCGCCCAGCCAGCGCACAACGCCATCGGCGCTGATCGCCAGGTCGCTATTGCCGGCCGCATGGATGCGGGCCGCACGCGCCTCGAACTCCAGCCCCAGCGCCTTTTGCGCTGCCGACTGGACCGCTCTCGCGTCCGGGCCTTCGGCACCCGAGACAGGGGTGAACCGGAAACCGGTCAATTGTCCCACATGATGTCCTTCGACAAAGACATCTCCATTTACACTGATTTCAGCTTCCAGCATCGCATTCTCTCTCAGGCGCTTCATGAGCACAGATGTCCTGCGATCAACAAAGCGTTTCGTCAACCTTTCATGTAACGCATCGGACAATCGATCTTCGATTTCCCGCGTCTTTTCCTGCCAGTGTGTCGGATCGGCAAGCCAATTTGGCCGATTCGAGACATAGGTCCAGGTCCTTATCTGCGCGATTCGTGCCGAAAGCGTGTCAATCTCGCCATCGGTACGATCGGCCCGCCGAACCTGTTCAGCCAGAAACTCCTCGTTCACCGTGCCATAGCGCACAAGATCGGAAAAGAGGGTGGCAATCAGATCTGCGTGCTGCGCCGGTGTAATCCGCCGGTAGTCCGGCAGGGCGCATGCTTCCCACAGTTTCTCGACCCGTTCCGGCGTACTCGCCAGGTCCCTGATTTCCATATCGCGCGACAGATATTCGAGCGCCTGCTGATCGACCGCCGGCAGCGCCCGCGTCAATCCGCCGACGCGCGGCGCCGCATCGAGGCTCGCTCTGAGGGCCGCAATCGAGGTGAAATCGAACGCCTTCGTGCGCCATTGCAGCACCTTGACTGTGTCGAATTCATGCCCCTCGATACGCCTGACCAGATCGTCGTCGAAGGGGTCGACCTGACCGGTCACGCCAAACGTGCCGTCCTTGAGATGCCTGCCGGCGCGGCCGGCGATCTGGCCGAGTTCGGCAGCGTTGAGATTGCGATACTGGTAACCGTCGAACTTGCGGTCTTGGGCAAACGCGACATGGTCGACGTCGAGATTGAGGCCCATGCCGATGGCGTCGGTGGCGACCAGATACTCGACGTCTCCCGCCTGATAGAGCGCTACTTGAGCGTTGCGGGTTCGCGGGCTCAACGCACCGAGAACGACCGCCGCCCCGCCACGCTGGCGCCGGATCAACTCGGCAACCGCGTAGACCTCGTCGGCCGAAAAGGCGACGATTGCCGTGCGCTGTGGCAGCCGCGTGATCTTCTTCTGCCCCGCATAAAAAAGATGCGACAGGCGCGGCCGCTCGACGACCGTGATGCCCGGCAACAGCTGTTCGAGGATCGGGCGCATGGTTCCGGCACCAAGCAGCAGCGTCTCGTCGCGACCGCGCAGGTGCAGGATGCGGTCCGTAAAAATGTGGCCGCGCTCGAGATCGCCGGCCAGCTGCACTTCGTCGATGGCGACAAAGGCCGCCCGCGTCTCCCGTGGCATGGCTTCGACGGTGCAGACGGAATAACGCGCATCGGGAGGCGTTATCTTTTCCTCGCCGGTGATTAGCGCGACATGCTTCGCGCCGACCTTCTCCACGACGCGTGTATAGACCTCGCGCGCGAGCAGCCGCAGGGGCAGGCCGATCACGCCGCTGCCCTGCGCGACCATACGCTCGATGGCATAATGCGTCTTGCCGGTATTGGTCGGTCCGAGTACCGCCGTCACGCCGCGGCCGCTCAGGATCATGGGATGCGAAGTCAAAGTCATAATTCCACGCAAGGATGAGGCGTACGCGCCTAGACAACACGCTCAGCCTCGAAGGCCGAAACAAATGACGGCCTTATGCGGCAAAGGCAAGGATCGATTTGCGCAGGCCCGACCATTGTGATCGAAAAGCAGGGCTGCAAGACACGCGGAAGATGTATTCATCTTACACCCACAGCGAGTCCTAGTGGAGTCGGAACAGCCTGAGAACGAATCGGCGACGAATCGCTGACTCCGTCGGGTTTCTGATTTGTTCACGCCTAGATATAGGTCGCGACTCAGGAAATCACACCAAATCCTGAATCGGAGAACGAGCGATCGGCGTCCCCGGAGCCGACAATCGGCGACTCGCCAGAAGCCGGCCAGAATTCTGTTCAGCCGCCGGTAGCAATCGTTAACCTTTTGTAAAGGCCTGAATTTTGACGCCAGGCAACGCCCCGGCAGAGCCTCGGTAACCATTGGATCAAAGACTGAACGAATCGGCGACGAATCGCTGATTCAAGAGCTTTCTTGCTTTGTTCCATACAAGATGTAGTGGCCTGAGGGCGATCGGCCACAGGACTCTGGATGATTGCAGCGCCGCGGCGACCAGAATCATCGATTGCAATTAACCATTCCGGCAGGCGTCGGTCGAACGGGTCAAAAATACAATTTCTGTTTGCAGGGGTTAACCTTTCGATCAAAGCCGGAACGAATCGGCGACGAATCGGCGATTCGGCTATTTTCTCGATTTGTTCACTGCTAGATCTTGCGTCTCCATCGATGTTCCCCCTCCAAATGGAGAGGGCGAAGAAGCACGTTCTACGTCGAAAGCGGTAGGCGGTTAACCTTTGCAAGGGATCGGTTCGACCGCCAAAAGAATCGCAACCCTCGGTCATAGCGCTTCGGACCCGCAATCAGGACTGCCAACAAATCTGCTTTTCGGTCAATCAAGCATTTGAATTTGCTGACTAACAACGCGGCCATCGGACCAAGCTTCGGGCATGACGCCGCAAAAAAGCTATGTTAGGCTTGCCCCGTGCCGTCGCGCACGCGGCACTGCAAGCGCGAGAAAGTTGGAACAATTGTGCGCGATAGGAGTTGACGCCAAGCGCATTTCGGTCGCAGGAGGCAGAGGTACAGATCATGCTTGGCACCATATTGCTTATCGTTCTGGTTTTGCTTTTGATCGGCGCCTTGCCGAACTGGGGCTACAGCAACAGTTGGGGCTATGGGCCTTCAGGAGGTCTCGGTCTCGTCGTCGTTATCATTCTCATTCTCGTGCTGATGGGCCGGATATGACCGGGCAGTCACGACAGATATCAGGGGAGTAAAGTCATGAAAAAGATCATTGCCGCGGTCGCCATTGTTGGAACCCTCGCTGCGTGCACCCCGGAGGAAAGGGGAACCGCCATCGGCGCGGGCGCCGGCGCCGCCATCGGCGGAGCGGTCACCCATAGCTGGGGCGGCGCTGCGGTCGGAGCCGTGGCGGGTGGCCTGGTCGGCAATTTGATCGGTCGTTCTCACCGTAGCGGCTACTGCTACTATCGAGACCACAACGGCAACCGCTACGAAGCGCCTTGCCGCTAACCGCCTGCCTCAAAACTCTTTGCAAACGGGCGCGTAAGCGTCCGTTTGTCGTTTTAGCTCTGAGCGGATCCTCAGGATTTGCCGTCAACGCCTTGTTGACGATGGATATAGGAAATCAACGCCTTCACCTGCCTAAATTTCGACCGATATACAGCTGACAGAAGGACAGTGCCCGCACGTAGCGTTCGCGGACCAAAGTGGAAAGGACCGGTCCTATGACCGAGACAGTCGCAAATCTGGCAGCTCTCGCATTCATCGCAATCGCGGCCATCGGCACGGCCTTCGCAGCCGTCGCGGCAAATCGTATGGAAGATGAGCGCCGGCGCGTGCGCCTTCCCATCAGATCAGAACCAAATCGATACGACGAACGTCGCGGCTGAGCGACACGGCACCACCAAAAGGACTAGGGCCCCAGCGTGAAGCAAGGGGCTTTTTCCTTTTCTAATGTAGGTGATCGTCGTAGTATCCCTGCGCACTTTAAGGGCATCCGACGTTATCTTTCGTGAGGGCAAACCCATGAGCAGATTATTGCTTGGGGCGGGTTTCGCATGCCTAGTTGCGACCTCGGCCTCTGCCACCGGATTTCAAATTCCGCCGCTTCCAGACTTCGAACTCCTGCGCGAGGCAGGTGAGATCGCAGCCGCCCGGGCCGAAACGCCCACGGGCGTTGTAAAGACCGTCCATACATCAAGACAAACCGCGATAAGCGCGCATGGCAAGCACGGCTTGCCCGCCAGCAACGCGGAATGATTGCCGTCCCCGCTTCACCAGGGTGAAACGGGGAGCACAAGCAATTTATTGTCAGACGAAGAACTGGCCGCCGTTCGCCGTGATTGTCGAACCGGTGATGAAGCTTGCATCGTCAGATGCCAGGAAGACGACACAGCGCGCAATTTCTTCCGGCTTGCCAAGGCGTCCGACCGGGATCTGCGGGATGATGCGCTCGTTCAGCACCTTCTCCGGTACCGCGAGCACCATTTCGGTGCCGATGTAGCCCGGGCAGATGGCGTTGACGGTGATGCTCTTTGACGCCCCTTCCTGCGCGAGCGCCTTCGTGAAGCCGAGATCGCCTGCCTTGGCGGCGGAATAGTTGGCCTGCCCGGCCTGGCCCTTCTGGCCGTTGATCGAGGAGATGTTGATGATGCGGCCGAAGTTTCCGTCGCGCATCCCGCTCCAGACCTGATGTGTCATGTTGAAGAGGCCGGTCAGGTTGGTGTCGATGACCTCGTGCCACTGTTGCGGCGTCATCTTGTGGAACATTGAATCGCGCGTGATGCCGGCATTGTTGACCAGCACTTCGATTGGACCGAGCTCGGCCACGATCTTTGCAATCCCCTCGCCACAGGCTTCGTAGTTGGAAACGTCCCATTTGTAGACGCCGATGCCGTTCGCCGCCTTGAAAGCCTGCGCCTTTTCGTCATTGCCGGCATAGGTCGCGGCAACCTTGTAGCCCGCATCCTTCAGCGCGATGGAGATTGCTGCGCCGATGCCGCGGGTTCCTCCGGTAACCAGTGCTACTCTGCTCATGTTCCACTCCTCCCATCATTATTTGAGTATTATTATTGAAATCTGCATGCCGCGGGCGCATCCGCCCGCAGCACCGAAAAACACTTATCTCGTCGGCTGTTAAAGCGCCTCGACGCACATGGCGATGCCCATGCCGCCGCCGATGCACAGCGTCGCCAGACCCTTGCGGGCGCCCCGGCGCTTCATCTCGAACAGAAGCGTGTTGAGGACGCGAGCGCCGGAGGCGCCGATCGGGTGGCCGATGGCAATCGCGCCGCCGTTGACATTGACGATCGAGGGATCCCAGCCGAGGTCCTTGTTGACAGCGCAGGCCTGGGCCGCAAACGCCTCATTGGCCTCGACCAGGTCGAGATCACCGACCGACCAGCCGGCTTTCTCCAAGGCCTTGCGGGATGACGGGATCGGCCCGGTTCCCATGATCTGCGGATCGACGCCCACGGTTGCCCAGGAAACGATGCGTGCGAGCGGCTGAATGCCGCGGCGGGAGGCCTCGGCTTCATTCATCAGGACGGTGGCTGCGGCACCATCGTTGAGACCCGACGCGTTGCCGGCGGTGACGGTGCCTTCCTTGTCGAAGGCGGGCCGGAGCTTGGTCATGCTCTCAAGCGTCGCGCCGTGGCGGATATACTCGTCGGCGTCGACGGTCACGTCGCCCTTGCGGGTCTTGACGATGAAAGGCACGATTTCGTCCTTGAAGCGTCCGGCTACCTGTGCGGCCTCCGCCTTGTTCTGCGAAGCGACCGCAAAATTGTCCTGATCGTCGCGGGAAAGCTGCCACTGGCGGGCGACGTTCTCGGCCGTCGTACCCATGTGATAACCGTAGAACGCGTCTGTCAGACCATCCTTGATCATGCTGTCGATCATCTTCATGTCGCCCATCTTCGTACCGCCGCGCAAATGCGCGGTGTGCGGCGCCATGGACATGGATTCCTGCCCGCCGGCGACGATGATCTTGGCATCGCCGGTCAGGATCTGCTGCATGCCGAGGGCGACCGAACGAAGACCGGAGCCGCACAGCTGATTGACGCTCCAGGCCGTGGCTTCCTGCGGAACGCCGGCCTTCATTGCTGCCTGACGGGCGGGATTCTGACCCTCGCCGGCCTGCAGCACCTGGCCCATGATGACTTCGTCAACTTCCTTGGCGTCGACGCCGGCGCGCTCAAGCGCACCCTTGATGGCAGTTGCGCCGAGTTCATGGGCTGCCACAGTGGCAAACGCCCCGTTGAACGATCCGACCGCTGTACGAGCGGCGCTTGCGATGACGATGGATGGATTGGACACGGTAGCCTCCTTGGATTGCTGGCCAGATTTCGCGAAGGTGTCAAAGCTTGGTGCCGGAGTCAAACACTCAAAATTCTCGAACAAATGCTCACAAGCAACATCGCTTTCGGCGAAAATACCGCTAGCGGAAAGGGCTTGCCGCATCGCACAAAGCGATTGTCACTTGCCTTCCTTTCCGTCTACACTCTGAGATGGAGGAACATTCCATCATATCAGACGGGGTTAGGAGACTGATAATGGCTAAACATGACGGCCAAATCGTAATCAAGAAATATGCCAACCGCCGCCTCTACAATACAGGCACCAGCACGTATGTCACGTTGGACGATCTGGCGGAAATGGTGAAAAAGGGGGAAGAATTTAACGTCCAGGATGCAAAGAGCGGCGATGACATCACACACTCTGTGCTGACGCAGATCATCTTCGAGCAGGAATCGAAGACTGGAAATACGCTGCTGCCGATACCCTTCCTGCGCCAGCTGATCGGCTTCTACGGCGATCAAATGCAGATGGTCGTGCCGAGCTACCTCGAGCACTCCATGCGAGCCTTCACCGAACAACAGGTGCAGATGCGCGAGCAGATCGACCGCGCCTTTGGTGAAACGCCGCTCGGCAAGAATCTACAACTCCCCATCCAGATGGTCGAGGATCAGGTTCGCCGCAACACCGAAATGTTCCAGCAGGCCATGCAGATGTTTTCGCCCTTCATGAAGCCGGCGGTCAAGGAAAGCCGGAAAGCCGAAGCGAAGGACATCGACGAACTGAAAGAGCAATTACGCGCGCTGCAAAGCAAGCTCGACAGCCTTTGATCCTTTCCGGCTTCATCGGCCGGGTGCCGTCTTCCCTACAATCCGTTTTCGATTTTGTCCCCGATGGGCGGACGGGAATCCGTCGTTCGACGCTTGCGAAAACGGCCCGTTCGCACTCAGCAGACGAGGCAATCATAGAAACGCAAAAGGCCGGCAAATTGCCGGCCCTTTGTCCAAATGAATGGATAACGCAGGATTATGCGTTTTCCTTCGGCGTCAGAACCTGACGACCGCGATACATGCCCGTCTTCAGGTCGATGTGATGCGGACGGCGCAGTTCGCCGGAGTTCTTGTCCTCGACATAGGTCGAAGCCTTCAGAGCGTCAGCCGAGCGGCGCATACCACGCTTGGACGGGCTCGTTTTTCTTTTAGGTACAGCCATTCTCGTTACTCCACTTTGCGGACGAAACATATCCTCGGCCAGCCAGGCGGCCGAAACGGATACGCACCGATTTCGGAAATTTGGCGCGCTTATACATGGCTCCCGGGGGTTTGACCAGTCCCCATGCATATTTTTTGCAAGGCGCGGCCGAATGGACTTTACGCTTCGTCCTCGGGCACGATCCACGTCTCGGCAAGCGCCGCCTGCTGCCACGCCTGCCAT
This sequence comes from Rhizobium sp. RAF56, assembly GCF_052113965.1. Classification (NCBI taxonomy): domain Bacteria; kingdom Pseudomonadati; phylum Pseudomonadota; class Alphaproteobacteria; order Hyphomicrobiales; family Rhizobiaceae; genus Rhizobium; species Rhizobium sp. RAF56. Next base: position 193,378 of record NZ_JBFRDU010000005.1, on the reverse strand, counting down.
GCCGGCAGCTCCTTCATGGCCGTCATGTAGCTCAGCGTGTCGGCCGACGCAACCAGATCATAGGTTTCGAAGCGATTGACCACCGGAGCGAACATCGCGTCCGCCGCCGAAAAAGCGCCGAAGAGAAACGGCCCGCCGAAATGATCGCGCATGTCGCGCCAGATAGTCTCGATGCGCGCGACGTCGCTCATCACGCCGTCGCCAAGTTCGATGCGCTGCTTCGGTCGGCGTATGTTCATTGGGCAGGCATTGCGAAGTGCGCGGAAGCCGGCCACCATTTCGCAGGATACCGCCCGCGCTTCGGCGCGCGCCTTGACGTGCCGCGGCCAGAGACCGGCATCGGGAAACAGCTCGGCCACATATTCGATGATGGCAAGCGACTCCCAGACGCGGATGTTGCCGTGATGCAGCGCCGGTACCCGCGCGGTCGGCGATATCTCGGAAAAGCGCGGATTGCCCGCCGGAAAATCGAAGGGGATCAGCACTTCGTCGAACTCGATCCCGCACCCCGTCATCGCGATCCATGGCCGGAAGGACCAGGAGGAATAGTTCTTGTTGCCGATGTAGAGGGTCAGTCTGTCCATGAATACGGTCCTATTCTTCAAAATCGAATATCAAGAGCTCGGTGAAATGGTTCATGTCCTCGAACGAGCAGAAGGCCGGTGGATCAAGCTCGAGGACGGGCACGCGGCTGCGAATGTCCACCCGCCCATACATTCCGCCCAAGAATGCCAGATGACAGCGCGCCGATCGAACGACAAGTTCTGATGTCAATCATAAAGGCATTTGATGTAGTCGTCGGCGTTGCGCGCACGGCGCTCGATCAGGGAAGCCAGCTGCCTCAGCCCCCGGCCGGGCTTGCTCGCCACGCGATCGAAGGGATTGGGCAGCGAAACGGCAAGAAGTGCTGCCTGGCGCGACGAAAGCTTCGAGGCCGGCACCTTGAAATAATGGCGCGCCGCCGCCTCGATGCCGAAGATGCCGGGACCCCATTCCGCTATGTTGAGATAGATCTCCATCATCCGCCGCTTCGACCAAACGACCGAGGACGTGACGGCAAGCGGCAGCTCCAGCGTCTTGCGCACGAAGGAGCGACCGTTCCACAGGAACAGGTTCTTCGAGGTCTGCATCGGGATCGTGCTGCCGCCCCGCGTCGCCTGGCCGCGCAGCGTATCTTCGAGAAGCATGCGCATTTCGCCCCAATCCACGCCTCCATGGAAGCAGAACTGTCCATCCTCGGAAACCAGCACCGATTTCACGAGAACCGGCGCGATATTGTCGAAAGAAACCCACTGCCGATCGGCACCGCGCAAAAGCACGGCATCACGCAGCATCAGCGTGGAGACGGGGCGAACGAAGAATGGCCAGTAGAGGAAGATCAGGAGATAGGGGAGAGCCAGGAACGCCGCTACGACCAATGCCGCGCGCTGCCAGATCGGCCGTCCTTTGAACCACGCCAGCCTGTCTCGGCGCGGCGGCACGGCGACCTCCTCTTCATTCTCCGTCGACAGATCCAAATCCCGAAAGCCTGCGCGTTGTATTATCCCCGGCCTGTCATAGCCTTTGCACGCCACCATGACCAGAGTAACGCGCGTTTCCCACCGCCGAGAATGCACAAACTCTAAACTAGTAGCGTCTTTTAGAGCACTGGTGACGCGACGCCGCAGCGAACGATTCCCCGTTGCCACTATGGCGCGCTCATGTCAAAGAGCCGGAATGCAAACGCTGTCGTTCGATCATCGCCTGAAGGAAGCTGCCGCCAAGATTGAGGCGACGCTGACGAGGCTTCTTGCCGATGCCTGCCTTGCCGATGAGGTCGCCCGCCCCGCGACGTTGTTGGAAGCCATGCGCCACGGCGTTCTCAACGGCGGCAAGCGACTGAGGCCCTTTCTCGTCATGGAAAGCACCGCCCTTTTCGGCGGCGGCGTTCAGGCGGCATTGCGCGTCGGTGCCGCGCTCGAGTGCATCCACTGCTATTCCCTCGTCCATGACGACCTGCCGGCGATGGACGACGATGATCTTCGCCGCGGCCAACCCACGGTGCACGTCGCTTTCGACGAGGCCACCGCGATCCTTGCCGGCGACAGCCTGCTGACCTATGCCTTCGACATTGTCTCGGCTCCCGAAACCGATCTGGCGGCCGACCGGAAGGTGGAACTGTTGCTGGCGCTATCGCGCGCGGCGGGCATGGGCGGCATGGCAGGCGGCCAGGCGCTCGATCTCGCGGCCGAAAAGACCGCCCCGGACGAACAGGGCATCATTACATTGCAGGCTATGAAAACCGGCGCGCTCATCCGCTTCGCCTGCGAGGCCGGCGCAATCATCGCGGGCGCAAACACCGACGATCGCCTCCTCCTGCGCCGCTTCGGCGAAAAGATCGGCCTTGCCTTCCAGCTCGCCGACGACCTCCTGGACCTCACCTCCGATGCCGCCGCCATGGGTAAGGCGACCGGCAAGGACGCCGCTCGCGGCAAGGGAACGCTGGTGGCGCTGCACGGCCAGGCTTGGGCCGAGGCGAAGCTTGGTGACCTCGTAAAAGATGCGGCCACGTTGCTTGCACCTTTCGGCGAAAAGGCAACCGGTCTCATCGAAGCCGCCCGCTTCGTCGCCAACCGCAGGAATTGAGCGGAAAGGCGGCCTTGACAATCTTGTCACCGTGACAAGACGTCCGGTTGCCAAGGGGTGACGTCTCAGTCGGATTATGGCAGTTTCGCCGCCATCCTGGGCGCCCCGAGACCCAGATTTCACCGTATACGCCCGGAGCCGGCCCATGCATGAGGCGCTCGCCTATTTGCCGCAGATCCTGCCTGCCTACCTTGCCTATCTCGTCGCCGTGGTCAGTCCCGGTCCGGCGATCATGGCGATCGTTTCGACGTCGATGACGCAGGGCCGCCGCGCCGGCATGACGATTTCGCTCGGCATTTTCGGCGGGTCTCTTACCTGGGCGACGGCGGCGGCTCTTGGCCTGGCAACGCTGCTTCAGGCCTATGCCATGGCTCTCGAAGTACTGAAGGTGCTCGGCGGGCTCTATCTGCTTTATCTCGCCATCAAGGCGCTGCGGGCCGCACGCAGCCATGATGAGATGGCGGCAACCGCCGCCACGAAGAGTGCGAGCTTCAAGTCTCTGGTGCTGCGCGGCTACGGGATCCACGTGACCAACCCGAAGGCGATATTCGCCTGGCTCGCCATCATCACGCTCGGCATGCCGCGCGGGGCGCCGGCCTCGGTCGCCTTTCTCATCATCGGCGGCTGCATGATGATGGGCTTCATCACCTTCATGGCCTACGCCGCGATCTTCTCGACGCCGCATGCGCTCAAGATTTACCGCGGCATGCGTCGCTGGATCGAAGGGGCGATGGCAGGCTTTTACGGCTTTGCCGGCATTAAGCTGCTCACGAGCAGCCTTTAGGAACCCGTATAGCCGCTATTCGGCGGCTGCGCTCTTCGCGCCAAAACGCTTCTCGATGTAGTCAATCACCAGCGCCTCGAAGTCAGAGGCGATATGCGGCCCGCGCAGCGTCATCGCCTTCTTGCCGTCGATGAAGACGGGGGCGGCCGGCGTCTCTCCGGTGCCGGGAAGCGAAATGCCGATATCGGCATGCTTGCTCTCGCCGGGACCGTTGACGATGCAGCCCATGACCGCGACATTCAGCGCTTCAACGCCCGGATATTTCTCGCGCCAGACCGGCATGTTCTTGCGCAAATCGTTCTGGATGTTCTGCGCCAGCTCCTGGAACACGGTCGAGGTGGTGCGCCCGCAGCCGGGACAGGCGGCAACGACCGGCACGAACTGCCGGAAGCCCATGACCTGCAAGAGTTCCTGCGCCACCTGCACCTCGCGCGTTCGGTCGCCGTTCGGCTCCGGCGTCAGCGAGACACGGATCGTATCGCCGATGCCGTGCTGCAGGACATAGCCCATCGCAGCAGACGAGGCGACGACGCCCTTGGTGCCCATGCCCGCCTCGGTGAGCCCGAGATGCAGCGCGTGGTCGGAGCGCTCCGACAGCATCGAATAGACGGCGATCAGATCCTGGACCTGGCTGACCTTGGCCGACAGAATGATGCGGTTGCGCGGCAGACCGATCTCTTCGGCCAGATTGGCCGAGATCAGCGCCGACTGCACGATCGCCTCGCGCGTCACCTGGCGCGCCGAAAGCGGCGAGCCGGCTTCGGCATTCCGGTCCATCAGCGTCGTCAGCAGATCCTGGTCGAGCGAGCCCCAATTGACGCCGATGCGCACCGGCTTGTCGTAGCGGATCGCCATTTCGATGATCTCGGCGAACTGCTTGTCCTTCTTGTCCTTGAAACCGACATTGCCGGGATTGATGCGGTATTTCGCCAGCGCCTCGGCACAGGCCGGATGGTCGGAAAGCAGCTTGTGGCCGATATAGTGGAAGTCGCCGATCAGCGGTACATCCATGCCGAGCCGCAGCAAGCGCTCGCGGATCTTCGGCACGGCCGCGGCACTCTCGTCGCGATCCACGGTGATGCGCACCAGTTCCGAGCCCGCCTTGAAGAGGGCTGCCACCTGGGCAACGGTCCCGTCGATGTCCGCCGTATCGGTGTTGGTCATGGATTGCACGACCACGGGCGCACCGCCACCGACGATGACGCCGCCGACATCGACGGCGACGGAAGACCGGCGCGGTTTCGGATCAAATACGCTCGCTGACGACATGGAAAGCTCTCAGGTAGCCTAAAAACAGTGCCAATCACGTGGATCACCGCAGGCGGCTTGTCAACCGCCCGCGGTTTCACTTTTGGTCGATAGCCTCAGTGGGAGGCACCGCCGATGCCATCGGCATAGCGCGCGAGCCTCGAAAGAAGCAGGACGACGACCAGCAGAACCGGCAGCGCCGTGAAGATCGCCGCAAACCCTGCATGCTCCGCCACGAAGCCGATCGCCGACGGCGCGATCAGGATCCCGGAATAGCCCATGGTGGTCACGACCGAGAGACCGATGCCGGCCTGGAGACCGGGCACGTTGCCGGCAGCGGAAAAGGCGATCGGCACCATATTGGAAATGCCGATCCCGCAAAGGGCAAAGCCGATAACCGCGATTTCAGCGCTTGGCGCGCGGCTGGCAATCAGCATGCCGACGATGGCAAACAGCGTGCAGACACGAAGCGTCATCACCGCGCCGAAGCGGTCGCGCACGAGATCGCCGGCAAAGCGCATGGTCGACATGGTCAGCGAGAAGGCCGCAAAGGCGAAGCCCGAGAGCGTGATCGAGGCGCCGAGTTCCTCGCGAAGATAGAGCGCGCCCCAGTCGAGCACGGCACCCTCAGGCACCATGCTGAAAAGCGCCATGATGCCGAGCAGCCAGGGGAGAGGCGTCATAGGCAGTCGCGCCTTCGGCTTCTCCTCGTCCGGATGCGGATGGTCGGCGAGAATCATCGGCCATGCGGCGGCAAGAAAGATCGCCGCAAGAACGGTTGCGACCTGCGCATGCCCAAGCGCTCCCCAATGGGAGATCAGGAAGCCGCCCATGGCAGAGCCTATCAGGCCACCAAGGCTCCAGAATGCGTGGCAGGAAGACATGATGGCGCGATGCATCGATTGTTCGACCGCGACCGCATTGGCGTTCATCGCCACGTCCATGGCGCCGATGAAGCCGCCGAACAGGAAGATCGCGATCGCCGCCGTCCAGACGCTTTGCGTAATTGTCAGAGCGATCAAGCTCGGGAGCAGCAGGACGGCCATCGCCTTTGCCACGACCTTGGAGCCGCGACTTGCGATTTGCGCGCCGGCAAGCGGCATCATGAACAGCGAGCCCAGCCCGAAGACCAGGATCATCAAGCCGAGTTCGAACTTGTTCAAATGCAGTCGTTCGGCGAATTCCGGGATTTTGGGCGCCCAGCAACCCACAAGAAACCCGTTCATCAGGAAAAGCAGCGAGACCGCCGCCCTGTTCTTCGTGAAGAAACCGGCCCGCGTCTGCGTAGCCGCCGTCAATTGGTTGTCCATCTCTCTCGTCTTTCCTTGGACAGCGGACGCGCAGGGCGCCGCTTTAACATCTTTATCCTGCTCAGGCCGACGCATCGGCAATCACCGTTCGGCATCCGCAATCGCGGAAGAGCGCCAGCAGGCCGGGATCAGCATCGTGTTCTACGACCAGGCAGGCGTTTTCGCTGATCGGGGTGATCCTGTGTGGCGCAACCGCGCCGAGTTTTTCGGAGGTCACCGCCACGAGCACGCTTCGGCTCCTGGCGACGGCGAAGCGCTTGAATTCGGCATCCTCGAATTCGAAGGCAGTGACACCCGCCTTGAGATCGACGCCGCAGGCGCCAAGAATACAAAGGTCGGGCGCGAGCTGCTCCATGTCCCGCATTGCCTTTGCGCCGAGCGAACCGCCGGTGCGCCGATCGACCATGCCGCCGATCAGGATGACATTGATGGCGGGCCTTTCGACCAGCGCTGCCGCAATCGCCGGCGCATTGGTGACGGCGGTGAGCTCCAATTCGTCCGGCAATGCGTTTGCGATCGCAAGGTTCGTGCTGCCCGCATCGAAGAAAACAGTCGAGCCGGCTGCGATTTCGGTCACGGCCGCACGCGCCAATGCCTGCTTGCGATCCACGGCGAACGCCATGCGCTGTTTCAGGCTGCCGCCCGCCGGCGAAAGCGGCAGCGCGCCGCCGTAGACGCGCTCGCAAAGCCCCGCGGCGGCCATTTCTCTCAGGTCGCGCCGGACCGTGTCTTCCGACACGCCGAACTCGACGGCGAGTGCGGCCGCCAGGACGCGACCGTCGGTGCGCAGTCGGTCCGAGATAACGCTCTGTCGTTCTCTGAGGAGGAACTCTTGCATGTTTGTGCCGATTTAATGGATTGAGAACTCAATTCTCGTTTTATCATGCATAAACGTATACAATCGTGCGCACAAGCTGCACGTGAACATATATTTTGACATGCGGGAAACAATTGCGTTGCGTGGAGTGAAACTGCGGCCATTGACGCCGTTGATTGCGTTGCTAACCATTAGGCCACTCATTCTGATTCTCGCGGCGCTCGCCGCAATGGTCCCTATCCCGTGAAGAACCCTGTCAGCCTCGGCATCCTGCTAACCGGCTTTGCCTACATGCTGTTCACCGCGCATGACGCGGCGATCAAGCTGCTTGTCGCCACGATACCGGTCTGGCAGATCCTGTTTTTCCGCAGCGTTACCATTCTTGCCGGATGTTTCCTCTTCGGCGGCCCCTCCTTTGCCCGGCAGATGGTGCGCTCTCCAATCATCAAGCCGATGATGGTGCGTAGCACGCTTCTTCTGGTCGCCTGGATCTCCTTTTATTCGGCGGCCGGTTATCTTCAGCTCGCGGAAGTCACCACGCTTTACTATGCCGCACCGGTTGTCGGCACCATACTTGCGAGAATCGTCCTGCGGGAGCGGGTGACCGCGGCAAGGTGGACGGCGGTCGGTGTTGGCTTTGTCGGCGTCATCATCGCGTGCAATCCCGTCGGTTTGAAGATTTCCTGGCCGGTCTACCTCGCCTTGCAGGCAGCGGTGCTTTGGGCTTGCGCCATGGTCCTCCTGCGCAAGACGGCGCTTCACGAAAAAAGCGTGGTCCAGATGGCCATCTCCAGCTGTTTCTTCCTGGCGATGACCGGCGTGACGATGCCTTTCCTTTGGAAGACCCCGAACGCCTATGAACTGGCCCTGCTTTGCAGCACCGGCGTGGTTGCCGGTATCGCCCAGTTCGCCCTCTTCGAGGGGATGCGCAAAGCGCCCGTCTCGGTGCTTGCGCCGTTCGAGTATACGTCGCTGATCTGGGCCTTCGTGCTCGGCTACCTCATCTGGCAGGACGTTCCAGCGCATAATGTCTTTGCCGGTGGAGCACTGATCCTCAGCGCCGGCTGCATCATCGTATTCTTCGAGCGCAGGGCGAGCCGCGTCGCTACCTGAGCCGGAGAGCGCCCGACGAGAGGGCGATAACGGCGCCAATCGCCACCCCTTGAGAAAATTATTTGCAAATGCCCATTTGAATTGCAGTTTTCTACGCTTCGCTATGCGGGTTTTTCTGCGATTTATGCACCATCGAAATCTTGCAATGGAAAAATGACGATGAACTGGTTGAAAACTTTTGCGGCCGCCGCCCTCGTGCAAGCCGCTTTTCTCCTGCCCGCCCATGCCGGCGAAAACCTGCAGGCGATCAAGACAGCAGGCGTTCTCAAGGTTGGCACCGAAGGCACCTACGCGCCGTTCACCTATCATGACGATAGCGGCAAGCTGGTGGGCTTCGACGTCGAGATCGCCGAGGCGGTCGCGCAGAAGCTTGGGGTAAAGGCACAATTCCAGGAAGGTAAGTGGGACGGACTGATCGCCGGCCTCGACGCCAACCGCTACGACACCGTCGTCAACCAGGTCGGCATCACCGAGGCGCGCAAGCAGAAGTACGACTTCTCCGAGCCCTACATCGCCTCGAAGGCCGTGCTGATCGTCAAGGACGGCAATAGCTATATCAAGGACTTCGCGGACCTCAAGGGCAAAAAGGCGGCGCAGTCGCTGACCAGCAACTTCGGCAAGCTCGCCGAACAGTCGGGCGCCACGCTCGTTGGTACCGACGGCTTCGACCAGTCGATCCAGCTGGTGCTCACCGGACGCGCCGACGCCACCATCAACGACAGCCTTTCCTTCCTCGACTTCAAGAAGCACAAGCCGGACGCGCCGGTTCAGATCGTCGCGCAGCAGGCGAACGCCGACTACTCCGGCATCATCATCCGCAAGGGCGAACCGGAGCTCCTTGAAGCGATCAACAAGGCACTCGCCGACATCAAGGCGGACGGAACCTATACCAAGATCGCCGACAAATATTTCGGCCAGGACGTTTCGAAGTAATAAACCGTTGCTGGATGGCTTGCCGATGGCGCCCGGTTTCATGAACGGGCGCCATCCGCTATAAGCGTCATAAAGCTCCAATTCCCATGCGTCTGGGTCCCTCCTGGGCGCATTCTTCTATCGAAAGGCGCGATCGTGCCGCACTGGCTGCAATTGATGGCGAATTCGCTGGGCTCGCTGCTCTGGGCGGGTCTCCTCTTCACCATCCCTTTGACGCTGCTCTCCTTTGCCCTAGGGCTGACCCTCGGTCTGCTGACGGCCATCGCCCGCCTTTTCGGGCCTCCGCCGGTGGTTGCCGCTGCGCGCTTCTATGTCTGGGTGATCCGCGGCACGCCCCTGCTCGTCCAGCTCTTCGTCATCTTCTACGGCCTGCCGAGCCTCGGCATCCTTCTTGATGCATTTCCTGCGGCGTTGATCGGCTTCACGCTTTCGATCGGCGCCTACACCTCGGAAATCATCCGCGCCGTCATATCCTCGGTGCCGAAGGGGCAATGGGAAGCGGCCTATTCCATCGGCATGAGCTGGCGCCAGGCGATGACCCGAACAATCCTGCCGCAGGCCAGTCGCGTCGCCGTACCGCCGCTGTCCAACACCTTCATTTCGCTGGTGAAGGACACCTCGCTTGCCGCCGCCATCACCGTGCCGGAGCTGTTTCAGGCGGCACAGAGGATCGTCGCGGCCACCTATGAGCCGCTGATCCTCTATATCCAGGCCGCCCTCATCTATCTGGCGCTGAGCTCCGTTCTCTCGGCGCTGCAGGTACGGCTGGAACGCCGCTTTGCGCGCTACGGCGGCATGCTGGAGGCGCGGACATGATCGAGCTCTCCCAAATCGAAAAGCGCTTCGGCGAAGCTGTCATCCTGAAGGATATCAGCCTCCAGATCCCCGAAGGCAACGTCACGGCGCTCGTCGGTCCATCCGGCGGCGGCAAGAGCACGCTCCTGCGCTGCATTAACCTGCTCGAAATCCCAACGGCCGGTACGATCCGGCTCGGGGAGGAGAAGATCAGCTTTTCGCCCGGACAGAAGACCAGCTGGCAGGCGATCCAGAGAATCCGCCGCCAAACCGGCATGGTCTTTCAGAATTTCCAACTCTTCCCGCACCAGACGGCGATCGAGAACGTCATGGAAGGCCTGGTGACGGTCCTCAGATGGCCGAAGGTTCGGGCGCGTCAACGCGCGATGGAATTGCTGACCAAGGTGGGCATGGCGCACAAGGCCGACGCCTGGCCCTCGACGCTCTCCGGCGGGCAGCAGCAGCGTGTCGCAATCGCCCGAGCCCTTGCCCCCTCGCCCCGCGTCCTGCTTTGCGACGAGCCGACCTCGGCACTCGATCCCGAACTCTCGGCGGAAGTCGTCGACGTGCTTGCCAAGCTCGCAAGCGAGGGCACGACGATGGTCATGGCAACCCATGACCTCAGGCTCGCCTCGAAGATCGCCAACGACGTTGTCTTCCTCGAGGCCGGCAGCGTCGTCGAGACCGGCAAGGCACGCGACGTCTTTACCGCGCCGACGCGCGAGCGCACCAAGCGCTTTATTTCCACGCTGAACGCGAGCCATACCTACGACATATAGAAAGGACGGCCGAGCGGCCGCCCTCCTAGAGCAATTCAGGAAGAACGTTTACGTGTTTCGAAGAAAAACGGAAACGGTCTAAGTCGGGATCAGGCCGCGTAGACGACCAGCAGATCCTTGGCGTCGATCTGATCGCCGGCGCGGACCAATATCTCGGCGATCGTGCCGTCCTTCTCTGCGTGAAGCGCCGTTTCCATCTTCATGGCCTCGATTGAAACCAGCACGTCGCCGGCCTTGACCGCTTGGCCCGCCGCGACGAACACCGACGATATGACGCCCGGCATCGGTGCGCCGACATGGGCGGCGTTGCCCAGCTCGACCTTGCGGCGAACAGCGCTGCCCGAGGCGCCGTGCGCCCGGTCCGGCACCTTGATACGGCGCGGTTGGCCGTTGAGCTCGAAGAACACCGTCACCATGCCCTTGTCGTCGGTCGCCGTCATCGCCTGGTTCACGACGACAAGCGTCTTGCCCCGTTCGATGTCCGCGAACAGCTCTCCGCCTTCCCGCAGGCCGTAGAAATAAGCGGGCGTCGGGAGCACCGAGACCGGGCCGTAGGTGTCGGCTGCGAGCGCGAAATCGGTAAACACCTTCGGGTACATCAGATAGGAGGCGAATTCGAAGTCATCGACCTTGCGTTCAAGCTTCGTTTCGATCGCCTTGCGTTCGGCGTCGAGATCGGCGTCCGCAAGCAGCGAGCCTGGACGGACGGTATAGGCCTTCTCGCCCTTCAACGCCTTTTTCTGCAGCGCCTGCGGCCAACCACCCGGAGGCTGCCCCAGATCGCCCTTCAGCATGGAAACGACCGATTCCGGGAAGGATACTTCCTTGTCCGGATTGGTGACGTCGGAAACGGTAAGATCCTGGCTCACCATCATCAGCGCCATGTCGCCCACCACCTTGGAGGAGGGGGTAACCTTGACGATGTCGCCGAACATCTGGTTGGCATCGGCATAGGCCTGCGCCACCTGGTGCCACCGGCTTTCAAGCCCGAGCGACCGCGCCTGCTCCTTGAGATTGGTGAACTGGCCGCCCGGCATCTCGTGCAGGTAGACTTCCGACGCCGGCCCCTTGAGGTCGCTTTCAAAGGCCGCATACTGGTGGCGCACCGCCTCCCAATAGAACGAGATGCGGCGGATCCATTCCGGATCGAGGCCGGGATCGCGCTCGCTGCCGGCAAGCGCTTCCACGATCGAGCCAAGGCAAGGCTGCGAGGTGTTGCCCGAAAGCGCATCCATCGCCGCATCGACGGCATCGACGCCGGCCTCGACCGCTGCAAGCACGGTGGCGGCGGCAATGCCCGACGTGTCGTGCGTGTGGAAATGGATCGGCAGTCCGGTCGCCTCGCGCAGCGCCTTGAACAGCACCTTTGCGGCCGCCGGCTTCAGGAGGCCGGCCATGTCCTTGACGGCAATGATATGGGCACCGGCCTTTTCGAGCTCGGCTGCAAGTTCCGTGTAGTATTTCAGGTCATACTTGGGGCGCGCGGAGTTCAGAGTGTCGCCGGTGTAGCAGATCGCCGCCTCGCAGAGCTTGTTCTCCTCGATCACGGCGTCCATCGACACGCGCATGTTGTCGACCCAGTTCAGGCAATCGAACACTCGGAAAAGGTCGATGCCGCCTCTGGCCGCCTGACGCACGAAGTATTTTACGACGTTGTCGGGATAGTTCGTATAGCCGACGCCATTGGCGCCGCGCAAAAGCATCTGCAGCAGCAGGTTCGGCGCAGCCTCCCGGATCAGCGACAGGCGCTCCCAAGGGTCTTCCGTGAGGAAGCGCATGGAGACGTCGAAGGTCGCCCCTCCCCAGCATTCGAGGGAGAGAAGCTGAGGCAGCGCGCGCGCGTATGTGCCGGCGACCTGGGCGATGTCGAAGGTGCGCATGCGGGTCGCGAGCAACGACTGATGGCCATCGCGCATCGTCGTGTCCGTCATCAGCACGCGCTTTTCATTCCGCATCCACTCGGCGAATTTCTGAGGTCCAAGCTGGTCGAGACGCTGCTTCGTGCCGTCGGGAGCCTTGCCTTCGGTAAAGGGCAGCACAGGAACTCCGACCTTCGGCGACGGCGTCGGCCGGCCACGCGTCTCCGGATGACCGTTGACCGTCACGTCGGCGAGATAGGTCAGCAGCTTGGTGGCGCGATCCTGGCGCTTGACCTGCTGGAACAGCTCCGGCGTCGTGTCGATGAAACGCGTCGTGTAGGAGTTGTCGCGAAATTTCGGGTGGCCGATGATCGCTTCGAGGAAGGTAAGGTTGGTCGCCACGCCACGGATACGGAATTCGCGCAAAGCGCGGTCCATACGGCTGATCACCTCGACCGGGGTAGAGGCCCAGGCGGTGACCTTCACCAGCAGCGGATCGTAGAAGCGCGTGATGATGGCGCCCGTATAGGCGGTGCCGCCGTCGAGGCGAATGCCGAAGCCGGCCGCTGACCGATAAGCGGTAATGCGGCCGTAGTCGGGGATGAAGTTCTGCTCCGGATCTTCCGTGGTGATGCGGCACTGCAGCGCATGACCGTGCAGGCGGATCTCCTCCTGGCTCGGAACGCCCGATTCCGGAGTACCGATGGCGTAGCCGTCGAGAATGTGGATCTGCGCCTTGACGATGTCGATGCCGGTGACGACTTCCGTCACCGTGTGCTCGACCTGGATGCGCGGATTGACCTCGATGAAATAGAATGTTCCCGTGTCGGCATCCATCAGATACTCGACCGTGCCGGCGCCGATATAGTTCGTAGCCTTGGCGATCTTCAGCGAGTAGGCGGCAAGCTCCTGGCGCTGCGCCTCGTTTAGATAGGGTGCCGGGGCGCGCTCGACGACCTTCTGGTTGCGGCGCTGGATCGAACAGTCGCGCTCGAAGAGATGCACGACATTGCCATGCGTATCGCCGAGAACCTGGCTTTCGACGTGCCGGGCGCGCTCGACCAGCTTTTCGAGATAGACTTCGTCCTTGCCGAAGGCCGCCTTCGCTTCGCGCTTGGCTTCAGTCACCTCCTTGGCCAGATCCTTGGGATCACGGATGGCGCGCATGCCGCGTCCGCCGCCGCCCCAGGAGGCCTTGAGCATGACAGGATAGCCGATCTCCTCGGCCATGCGCGCGACTTCCGTCATGTCCTCGGGCAGCGGTCCGGTCGCCGGTACGACCGGCACGCCGACCGAGATCGCCAGATTGCGGGCGGCAACCTTGTTGCCGAGCTGACGCATCGTATCGCCCTTCGGCCCGATGAAGATCAGTCCCGCCGCCTCGCAGGCGTCGACGAATTCCGGGCTTTCCGAAAGGAGGCCGTAGCCGGGGTGAATGGCGTCCGCTCCCGACAGCTTGGCGACGCGGATCACCTCCTCGATCGACAGATAGCTCTCGATCGGCCCGAGATCGCGGGAAAGATGCGGACCGCGACCCACCTGATAGCTCTCGTCCGCCTTGAACCGATGCAGCGCCAGCTTGTCTTCCTCGGCCCAGATGGCGACCGTTTTTATGCCCAGCTCGTTTGCCGCGCGAAACACGCGAATGGCGATTTCGGATCGGTTGGCGACAAGAATTTTCGATATGGGCAAGTCAGTCTCCTCAGCGCTCGCTGCGGGCAATGCTGCACCCGCGAAGAGAATTCTTAACGCGATGTCACAGGAAGTTCAATTTCCGCACTGACGCACCTCGAAAATAGTTTCGTTGCCGCCGCGCCAGTCCGAAACCGGACTTGGAAACTGAACTTAAAGATTGCCGATCAGCCGCTGATCGCTGCAAGGCCGCGCACCTTCAAGACACGAGGCCGTACCGGAAGGCGAGCGCTACGATATGCTGACGGTTTTTGGCTTTCAGCTTCCCCTGAATACCATTGATGTACCAGTCCACGGTGTGGTTGGAGATCTTGAGCGCGCGACCAATCTCCACCGACGTCAACCCATCCACCAGGTTGTGCAGGATTTCCATCTCCCGGTGCGTCAACTTGGTATCGATCGGCGTTCCCTGCTCAAGAGCGAACGTCTCGTTTCTGAGTTCGAGAAGGCGCCAGAATGCCTTGTGGGCCACCGCGTCGAAAAGTGCGACTTCGGCCGGCGAGAGATCGACCACATCGCCCCCCAACGTCATGTTGCCGAGCAATCCGCCGCGTCCATGGATCGGAAAGATGTAGCCGTCGAAAAGCCCGTGCGAACGGGCGTCGAACATCATTTTCTCCATGCGGCGGCGGTGCGGATCGGCCTTGAAGGCAGCCATCGTGTCCCGCCAGCGGAACGGCCTCTGGGCACGCGCCAGGTAGCGGACAGTCGGGTCGATCAGCACATATTTCTTGGCGATGTAGACGCCCGGCCACTGCGCCGGCCAGTGACCTGCAAGCACCAGGCTCATGGGATCGGTATTCGGTTTCCGCTGCCGCAGGAGCCCATAATACGCGAACTTGTAGGAGCGAATGGCTTCCGCCAATTCTTCGATAACGCTATCCGCGCTACGGAACTCCTCGATGACGTGAAGCAATTGAACAAGTCTGGAAATATTCAAAACAGACCCCCGCCCTGAAATTGATTGAAATGAACCTGCCTCCCGCTACGGAGGTGTGCGGGCAATATCCGCACAGGAAAAAATCAAACAAACAGCAAGTGCCGCCCGCGAGCGGAGACGGCGGACCTCGCCGGGACACGTCCTAGCAGAATTCCAAACCGGGCTGCAAGACGCCCGCCCATCCCTAAATTTAGGGGGTACGAGAAATTTCCCTTAAAAATCAACGGTAAATTCTGTTAATCGCCGGTTCAGGTTGCGAAATGTAGCATCGCAACATTCCTAGTCTGCAGTCGCAATGAGGTGAAACCACGTGTCGCTTTTCAAGGTTTACGCACGGGCTCTGAAATATCTTGCCGCGTATCGATTCCGCGTCGCATTGGTCGTCCTCGCAAACATCGCGCTGGCGGTCATCACGGTGTGGGAACCGGTTCTCTTCGGACGGATCTTCGACGCGATCTCGGGCAAGACCGCTGTGGCTTCGACGATGATCGTATGGGCCGCATTCGCGATCTTCAACACCATCGCCTTCATCGTGGTTTCGCGCGAAGCGGATCGGCTGGCGCATGGGCGCCGCGCGACGCTTTTGACCGAAGCCTTCGGGCGCATCATTTCCATGCCGCTTTCCTGGCATAGCCAGCGCGGCACGTCGAACGCGTTGAACACGCTGCTGCGCGCATGCGAAACGCTGTTCGGGCTCTGGCTCGAATTCATGCGCAACCATCTCTCGACCGCCATTGCCTTGGTCGTGATGGTGCCGACCGCGCTGATGATGGACCTTAGACTGTCGGCCGTGCTCGGCCTGCTCGGCGTCTTCTACTGGCTCGTCAGCCGGGTCGTCATGAGCCGCACCAAGGACGGCCAGGCGTCCGTCGAAAATCACTACCACGCCGTCTTTTCGCATGTCAGCGATTCCATCAGCAACGTTTCCGTGCTGCATAGCTACAACCGCATCGAGGCCGAGACGAAGGCGCTGAAGTCGCATGCAGAACGCCTGCTCTCCGTCCAGTATCCGGTGCTGGATTGGTGGGCGCTCGCCGGCGCGCTGAACCGTACCGCCTCGACCATTGCCATGGTCGCGATCCTCCTGATCGGCACCAAGCTGGTTCAGGACGGCAGTCTGCGGCTTGGCCAGCTGATCACCTTCATCGCCTTCGCAAACGTGCTGATCTCCCGTCTCGAGCAGCTGCGCAGCTTCGCGAACCAGATTTTCGAAGCGCGTGCCAAGCTCGTCGATTTCTACGCTCTGGAAGACTCCGTTCGCGAACGCGAGGAGCCGGCTGGCCTCGGCGAAATCAAGGACGTCAAGGGCGAAGTGGAATTCCGCAACGTCTCGTTCGGCTTCGGCAACTCGGCACAGGGCCTGCATGACGTCTCCTTCACGGTGAAGGCCGGCCAAACGGTCGCCATCGTCGGCCCGACCGGCGCCGGCAAGACCACGCTCGTCAACCTCCTGCAGCGCGTCTACGATCCGCAGAAGGGTGAGATCCTAGTCGATGGCAACAACATCACCAAGGTGACCCGCAGGTCGCTGCGCCGCTACATCGCCACCGTCTTCCAGGATGCCGGCCTGCTGAACCGCTCGATCAGCGACAACATCCGTCTCGGCCGCGAAGAGGCGAGCGAGGAAGACATGCGCCGCGCCGCCGAAGCCGCTGCCGCCTCTGACTTCATCGAAACGCGCGAGGAGCGCTACGAGACCCGCGTCGGCGAGCGGGGCAACAAGCTCTCCGGCGGCGAGCGCCAGCGCATCGCGATCGCCCGCGCCATCCTCAAGGACGCGCCGATCCTGGTGCTCGACGAGGCGACCAGTGCGCTCGACGTCGAGACCGAAGCGCGCGTCAAGGCGGCTATCGACAACCTGCGCCAGAACCGCACCACCTTCATCATCGCGCACCGTCTGTCGACCGTTCGCGAGGCCGACATGGTTCTGTTCCTCGAAGACGGCCGCGTCATCGAACGTGGCGGCTTCGACGAACTCAGCCGGAGCAATGGTCGCTTCGCCGCCCTGCTGCGCGCCAGCGGCATCCTGACGGACGAGGAAGTCCGCAAGGCACATGCAACGGAGACGGAAGCCGCCTGAGCTTTCGCGGACGCAAGAACATCAAGGCCGGGAAGGATCGCTTTCCCGGCCTTTTTCGTTTTTGTTCACCCGGCTCCGGCTCGTGATAGGCTTTTTGCACGACGGCAGATGAAGAGCCGAAGATCGCAAACTCCGGGGGGCGTGGAATGACCGTCAAGCGCATCGTCGCCAACATCGCGGCGGCCGACCTTCAGGCTGCCAACCGTTTCTATGGCGACATACTGGGCCTTGAGCGTCTGATGGATCACGGCTGGATCGTCACCTACGGGTCAGGTGAGCAACAGCATGTGCAGCTCAGCTTCGCGACGGAGGGCGGTTCGGGAACGCCGGTGCCTGATCTTTCGATCGAGGTGGATGACGTCGACCAGGTTTTTCACGACATGACTGCAGCAGGCTTCATTACTACCTACGGCCCCGCCGACGAACCGTGGGGCGTGCGGCGCTTCTTCGTGCGCGACCCCTTCGGCAAGCACATCAACATACTGGC
Source organism: Rhizobium sp. RAF56 (assembly GCF_052113965.1). Taxonomy (NCBI): domain Bacteria; kingdom Pseudomonadati; phylum Pseudomonadota; class Alphaproteobacteria; order Hyphomicrobiales; family Rhizobiaceae; genus Rhizobium; species Rhizobium sp. RAF56. Next base: position 175,916 of record NZ_JBFRDU010000005.1, on the reverse strand, counting down.
GCACCGGCCGTAGCCCGAGCGATGTGATCCCTACCGGCCCCGCCCGTCGCGCCGCCATGCGAGGGCGCGAACCGGCAGAAGGGCGCGACCGCCCGATGACCCCGGCACATAGCTACAAAGACTTTGCAGCCGCTTGCGCTCGAGAAAGTGTGCGTAGGCGAACTGCACCAGAATACCGGCGATCACATAGCAGAGGCCGGTCAGGCGATCGCCGTTCGACACGTAGAGCCACACCTGACCGGCCATGGCCAGTATCGTTCCCGCGACGAAGATATTCAGCGAATGCCGGCCAAGCACGGTCAGCGGATGATCCGGACGGCGTGTGAAAAACTGCGACAGAGCCGGGACGTTGAGGATCAGATAGGCGAGCGCGAGCACATGAAGCAGGCGCGGCAGGGACAGAAATGTCTTATCGAAGCCCGTGATCACCGTCGGCAGGCCGAACGACGCGAGCACGTCGCCGATGCTCCAGAGCTCAAGCACCACCCAGATCAAGGAAAAGGCCGCATAGGATGCCGCCAGCGCAAGCAGCAGCGGATGACGGGGAAGCGTCCCGCCCCGGCGTACGTGCATCGTCGAAACGATACCGATCGTGAACAGGAACTGCCAGGACAGAGGATTGAGAAACCAGTAGCCTTCCAGAAGCATCGTATGCGGCGCGATCTGATAGATGCCTGCGAACAGCCAGACGCTGCCGGATACTGCCAGCGCCAGCAGCGGGCTCTTGGCTTCCACAGCGAGGATCAGCGGCACCATCAACAGCAGCGCGCCATACATCGGCAGGATGTTATTGTAGCCGATCTGGTGGCCTAAAAGCATCAGCGCCGGGATCCCGGCCTTAAGATTGGTGAGCACCGGCAGGATACTGATCTCGCAGAGCAGGCCGGCACGATTGAAGAGCCACGCACCCGATACGAAGAACACCAGCGTGATGAAGGTGGTGATCATGTGCGCGAGGTAGAGCGTGAAAGCACGCTTGATCGCCTTCACGCTGGCCTTCAGGCGGCTACCGGGAACGAAGGATTTTCCATAGGCGAGCCCGACCGCGATCCCCGAAATCAGCACGAAAGCTTCCGCCGCGTCTGAAAAGCCGAAATTCTTCGTCGTCAGCCTTTCGAGCACCTGGCCCGGCACGTGGTTGATGAAAATGGTGATCAAGGCCAGCCCGCGCAGCACATCGAGCCGCGTGTCGCGCCGCGCCCCTCTGGCATCGCCCGCCTTGGGCGCCACCGAAAAATCGCGACGAAGGGTCCCGCTGATAGACCCGGCTGAATCAGAGGCCATGGTGCTCTCCTCTCCTCTTTCCCGGCGAACGAACGCGACTGCGGCCGAAGGGTTTCCCCTTCGGCCGCAGCGATCAATGCAAAAGATGGTGAAGAGAGCCCTCGTCTAGTGACCGATGGCAAAACCCTCTTCGGGGCGTGCGATCGCCTGATCGTTGATTGTCACAAGGTAGCCCACGCTATCGGACGGTTTTGAGACCGAAATGCGGTATTTCCCGTGCGGAAGATCGAGCTCTGCCGCAAAGCCGTCCCAGCTCGAAGGCAGTGCCGGTTTCACGTAAAGGTGACCGTTGGCGACGCGGATGCCGAGGATTCCTTCGATCGCGACACGATAGAGCCAACCCGCGGACCCGGTGTACCAGGTCCAACCGCCACGGCCGGTAAGCGCGCCGTCGCCGTAGATATCCGCGGCGACGACATAGGGCTCGACGCGGTAGTGATCGGCGGAAGCGCGGTCGAGGGCGTGATTGACCGGGTTCAAATGCTCGAAGCAGCGCCATGCGTCGTCGCCGCGGTTCATCTCCGCGAGCGCCAGGACGACCCAGGTGGCGGCATGGGTGTACTGCCCGCCGTTCTCGCGAACCCCAGGCGGATAGGCCTTGATATAGCCCGGATCCCGCGCGGACTTGGCAAAAGGCGGCGTGAACAAGCGGATGATCCTTGCCTCGTCATCGACGAGCCGGTCCAGAACGGCGTTCATGCCCTTCTCGCCACGCTCGCGATCGCCTTCGCCCGACAGGATGTTCCAGGACTGCGCGATCGAATCGATCTGGCATTCGAAGTTCTCATGCGAACCGAGCGGGCTGCCGTCATCGAAATAACCGCGACGATAGTAGCCGCCATCCCAGCCGGCGCTTTCGAGCGCCTTCTTGAGTTCCGGCAGGTGGGTGCGCCAGCGTTCGACGCGCTCCTTGTCGCCCCGGGCCTCGGCATAGGGAATGAAGGCCGTGAGCGTTCCGGCCAGAAACCAGCCGAGCCAGGTGCTTTCGCCGCGACCTTGGAAGCCGACGCGGTTCATGCCGTCGTTCCAGTCGCCGCCGAGGATCAGCGGCAGACCGTTACCGCCCTTGCGGCTGATGGCAAGGTCGAGCGCGAGCGCGGCATGCTCGTAGAGGCTGACCTTGTCTGTCGAGACTTCCGGCTTGAAGAAAGCGTCGTGCATGCCGGGCATCAGTTGAGCACCGACGACGAAGGGCAGTTCCTCGTCGAGCAGCGATCGGTCGCCGGTCACCGTGCAATACTGGTCGATGGCGTAGGCAAGCCATACCACGTCGTCCGAGATATGCGTGCGCACGCCCGCGCCGCTGTTCGGCAACCACCAATGCTGCACGTCGCCCTCGTGGAACTGGCGAGCGGCGGCATTGAGGATCTGCTTTCGGGCTAGTTCCGGCGCATTCATCAGGAAGGCCAGCGTATCCTGCAGCTGGTCGCGGAAGCCGAAGGCGCCGCTTGCCTGATAGAACGCCGTGCGGGCCATGATCCGGCAACCCAGCGCCTGATAGGGCAGCCAGGCGTTGACCATGTTGTTCATCGCCTTGTCCGGGGTCGAGATCTGCATGCGCCCGGTAAAGCCGTCCCAGAAAGCGCGACTTGCGGCAAGCACATCGTCGAAATTCGCCTTGCGGATATCCGCGATCAGGCTGAGCGCCTCCTCGTTCGATGCCGTGTCGGCCATATAGAAGCAGACGTCCCTTTCTTCACCCGCCGCGAGCGTGAGATCGATGGCAAGGGCCGCGCAAGGGTCGCCGTCGAGATCGGCCGAGTTCGAAAGCTGGGCACCGGCGGCAACCGCCTGCGGCATCCGGATCGTGCCGTGACGGCCGATAAACTCGCGCCGGCTGGCGGAGAAGCTGCCTGACGTTTCGCTGGCGGCAAACGCCGCGACGCGCGTTCCATAGTCGATGCTGAAAGCGTTGCGCGCCATCAGCACGCCGGTCTCCTCGTCGTGCGACGAGAGGACGAAGGGCCGCGTGCGCTGTGGGTTGTTGCCGAGCACCCATTCCGCATAGCCGTAAAGCCTGAGACGGCGGCTGCCGGATCCGTTGTTTCGGACGCGCAGACGCATCAGCTTCACCGGTCGATCGCGATCGACGGTCTGGGTGACTTCGAGCGCGATGTCGTCCTGAGTGCTTGAGAAGACGGAATAGCCAAGGCCATGGCGAGCTTCGAAGCGGACGGACGGCTGTCGCGACAGTGCGGCATAGGGCGTCATCACCGCGCCGCTGTCGAGGTCGGTCACGTAGATCGCCTCGCCCGGACGATTGATGACCATGTCGTTGGTCCACGACGTCAGCTGGTAGTCGCGGGAGTTACGGCTCCAGGTGAAGCCGGCGCCTTCCGCCGCGACATGGAAACCGAAGGTCTCGTTGGAAATGACGTTGATCCACGGCTGCGGCGTCGACTGGCCGCCGAAGAGGCGAACGACATATTCGCGGCCGTTGCGGGCAAAACCGCCATAGCCATTCCAGAAGTCGAGATCACCTGCATCCTCGACGGTCGCCGCCGAAAATACCGGTTCGAGCGGCTGCAGCGGCACCACCCGTCGCACGCCGGCCGGCTCGCCCTGACGCGCCGAAGCAAGCGACGGGGCACGGGCGATCTGATCGACGATCTTGCCGTTTCGGGCATGGAAGACGACCCGGGAGACGGCCATCAGCGCCTGGTAGGTCGCCGGCTCGATCAGATCCTTGCGAACCGTGAAGATATCCTGCCGATGCCCTTCGGCATGGCCGACGCGGCGCGCGTTCTCGCAGAGCGCCTCGATCGCGTGTTGCATATCCTGCGCATAGGAAGCAGCCCGCTCGTTGAGGATAACGAGATCTGCAATGATGCCGCGCGAGCGCAGATATTCCTGGGCGCTCAAGGCTTCCTTGACGCTCTCAATATCGAGGTCGTCGTTGATGCGCAGCGTGAAGATCGGATGGTCGCCGGAGATCGTCAGCGGCCACAGCGCCGATTGCGGCTGCAACCCGGCATGAACCGCGGACGCATCGGCTCTCAGGTGCATGTCGGGGTAGACGAGGTAGCGCGCCAGATGCTGGAACACCGCCGCTTCCTGCGAGCTCACGCCGACATGACGCATCTGCACCTGTGTTCGCGTCCAGGCATGGACGAGTTCATGGGCAAAGGCGTCGGGATGGCGGTAGCGGTCGACGGCCTTGTCGATCTCCTCCCGGCTTGGTGCCGCGATCGTCCAGAAGATCACGCTGACCTTTTTGCCGGCCGGCACGCGAACGACGCGGCGCAGCGACAGGCAGGCATCGAGCGTGAAGCCGTCGGTTCCCGAAAGCGTTGCCCCGGGATCGAAGGCAGCGGCTTCTGCAAGGCTCCGGCCACGGCCGATGAAGCGGCGACGATCGGTCTCGAATTCGGTCGGACGCTCCGTTCCCGCATTGTCGACGATCAGATGGGCAAGCGCCATGTCCGGTTCGTTCGGGTCGCGCTTGTTGCGCTCGACGCGGATGACGTCACCGCGGCGGCCGATCTCGGTGCGGACGAACATGCGGGCGAAGACCGGGTGGGCGGAATCGACATCGTCGCTCGCGACCACCGGCTCAAGATAGGAGGTGACTTCGATGAAGCGATCCTCTGGCCCCATGTTCAGCAGCGTGACGCGACGACCCTCCGCGTCGTTCTCGGTCGCGACGATGACCTCCACCTCGCTGGTGAGATCGCCGACGGACTTCACGAACTCAGCCTTTTCGTCGCTGAAGGAGACTCTGGCCTTTTCGCCCTCGATGCTGCGCGGCTCGGCGGTCGCAGACCACCATTGGCCGGATTGGGTGTCGCGCAGGAAGATGAAGGTACCCCAGCGGTCTTCCGTCGGGTCGGCACGCCAGCGCGAGACGGACAGGCCGTTCCAGCGCGAATAGCCGGCGCCGGTTGCCGTCAACATCAGCGAGTAGTGGCCGTTCGAGAGAAACGCGAGCTCGCGGTCCTCGGCGGCGGGATCGTTGATCTTGCGAACCTGCGGGCGCAACAGATCCTCCTGGATGTTGGCCGGAGCATCGGTCTCGTGCTTGGCGGCCATGACCGGGATTTCGCGCGGCGCTTTTTCCTGTAGCAGCAGCTCTGCTGCCTCGATCACGGGATCCGAGTGGAAGAGCTCGCGCAGACGGCCGTTGAACGCGACGTTGGCAACGGCCGCGATCGACATGCCGTGGTGGTGAGCATAGTAGTTGTGGACCACCGCGCAAGTTTTTCCTTCCGGCACGCGGGTCGGGGTGAAATCGACCGCGTCGTGGAAACCGTATGTGCCGAGCGCGCCCACCTTGCGCAGCCGCTCGAGGTTTTCGAGGGCTGCATCCGGATCGTACATGCTTGCGAGGATCGAGGCGTAAGGCGCGATGACCGCATTCTGGCCGAGGCCGCGCTTAAGGCCGAGCGTCGGTACGCCGAAATTAGTGTACTGGTAGTTCATGTGATGGTCGCGCGCATTGAAGGCGGCTTCCGAAATGCCCCACGGAATGCCCAGTCGGCGGCCGTAATTCATCTGCTCGATGACGATCAGATTGTTGGTCTGGTTGAGGATGCCACCCTGGCGCTCCTGCATAACGAGCGGCGGCATCAGATACTCGAACATCGAGCCGGACCAGGAGACCAGCGCACCGCGAGAGCCGACCGGGACGACTTGGCGCCCCAGGCGATACCAGTGCTCGGTCGGCAGATCGCCCTTGGCGATGGCAAACAGGCTGGTCAGACGCGCTTCCGAGGCAAGCAAGTCATAGCAGGCAGCATCGAGCTCGCCGGTTTCGACGCGGTAACCGATCGAGAGAAGGCGCCGTTCCGGGCGGAACAGGAAGGCGAAATCCATCGAGAAGGCGAGGTCTCGGGCACGATCACGAACATGAATCAGCCGCTGGCGCAGCGCGTCGACGTTGGAAAGATCGAAGACGCTGTCGGCAATATGGCCCTCGCAGACCTTGACCAGCGACTCCGCCCATTTGGTCACCTCGCCGCTCTGCGCGGTCTTGACCTCATGGTCGAGATTGGCGGCGAGCTTTTCGATGTCGCGCGCCAGGACCGAGAGGTTGATGATACGGATCGAAGCGAATTCGTGCTCGCGCTTGACGGCAGCGAGCGCATTTTGAAAGCCAACGATGCGCTCTTCCAGCCGCCGGCGTAGCGGACGCACGGTCTTGCGGTCATCAGGCAAGTCGTGGAGCACTTCGCCGAGAATGCCGGCGACATCGCCGATCCCGTCGAGATTGCCCTGCATATGGGCTGAGGGCGCCTCCGCCCATATGCGGCATGCCGACGATACAGCAATCAGGTGGCCCGCGAGGTTGCCGCTGTCGACAGCCGACACGTAGCGCTGGCCGAGGGGCTTCAGCGTATCGGTGTGGTACCAGTTGAGAAGATGCCCGCGGAACTTTTCCATCTTGTCGAGGGTGGCGATGGTCTGCTCGAGACGCTCGATCGTTTCCTCGAAGGCGATCCAGCCGAAATGGCGCGCGGAGACGACAGAGAGCAGGTAGACGCCGATATTGGTGGGCGACGTGCGGGCGGCAACGACCGGATGCGGCGTCTGCTGGACGTTATCCGGCGGCAGATAGTGCTGCTGCGGTACGACGAAGCTTTCGAAATAGCGCCAGGTACGGCGCGCGATCTTGCGCAGTTCGTTCGAGACATGTTCGGAAACGACCAGCTTGTCCTCGGTCTCGGCCGTCTGGCTGACATACCAGGCAACGCCCGGAGAGAGCATCCACAGCAGCGCGAAGGGAATGCCGACGAGGAAGGCGTTGTCACCCGGAATGGCCGCGATGGCAAGGCTTGCGACAGCAAGCGCCGGCGCGTGCCACATCACGCGGTAGTGGCCGAGGATCGTCGTCTGCGCCATCGCCTGCGCGCTGGCGGCGGTGCGCCACTGCAGCATCAGCTTATGGCTGACCAGCAGGCGGTAGAGCGAGCGGACGATCGCATCCGCCATACCACAGGCGGAGTCGGCGATAAAAACGATGCGCAGCGCCACTTGTGCGTTGGCGGCCTGGATATCGGTCCAGATCGTATAGAGATGGGCGCGCGCGACGATGTCGCTGGTGCGCGGCACGAGGCCATTGATGAGGGAGAGCGTCGGCGCCACGAAGAGGCAGAAGATCAACAGGATCTGCCAGATGAGTGCGGCCAGCGGTCCCATGAAATACCAGCCGAGCACCGAGGCGAAAAACCAGGCGATCGGCGTCAATGAACGGCGCAGGTTGTCGAACATCTTCCAGCGGCCGAGGCCGGTGACGCCGCGCTGCGGACTGAAGATATACGGTAGAAGCTGCCAGTCGCCGCGTGCCCAGCGATGCTGGCGCGAGACCTCGACCTCATAGCGGATCGGGAAATCCTCGACGAGCTCGCAGTCGGTGACCAGCGCGCAGCGCGCCATCGAACCTTCGAGCAGATCGTGGCTGAGAACCGAGTTCTCGTCGATCTTGCCCTTCAGCGAGTTTTCGAAGGCATCGACATGATAGAGGCCCTTGCCGGTAAACGTGCCTTCGCCGCAGAGATCCTGATAGACGTCCGAGACCGTGAAAACGTAGGGATCGAGGCCGCGGTTGATCGAAAAGACGCGCTGGAAGACGGAGGCGTCCTTGCCGGTGGTGAGCGATGGCGTCACGCGCGGCTGCAGCACGCCGTAACCGGAAACAACGCGTTTTGTCTCGGGATCGACGACTGGGCGATTGATCGGGTGATAGAGCTTGCCGACGAGCTTGGTGACGGTGTCGCGCATCAGCCGCGTGTCGGCGTCGAGCGTCATCACATACTGCACGTCCTTCGGCACGACGTTGGCGCCGGGGAGGTATGTGGTATCGCGGTCGCCGCGCAGAAGCATGTTCAGTTCGTGCAGCTTGCCGCGTTTGCGCTCCCAGCCCATCCAGACGCCTTCGGCCGGATTGTAGAGACGGCGGCGATGCAGCAGATAGAAGCGCGTCTTGCCGTCGTAGGCATAGCGCATCGAAAGGTTTGCAATCTCGCGCCGCGCGTAGTCGAGCACCTCGAGATCGGCGTCGCTTTCCTCGACCTTGCTGTCGGGCCAGTCGCTGAGCAGCGCGAAATAGATCTCGCCACGCGGATTGGCGAGGTAGTGAACCTCGAGATTGCGCACCAGTTCGTCGACGCTGTCACGATTGTTGATCATGCAGGGAACGGCAACGAGGGTACGGGCATCCTCGGGAACGCCCTCCTTGAATTCGTATCCGACAAGACGCGCCGGCGTGACGAAGAAGGTAATCAGCGTGTTGAAGAGGCCGGTCGCCCCTTCCGATGCCGGAAGCGAGAACATCAGCAGAAGCACGATGGTCTCGGCGGCACCCATACCGGCGCGGATCATGAAGCTGCCGACGATCGCCAGCACGATCACCGTGAGGATCAGAACGGGGGCGGCGATCGCCAGCCAGTTCAGCTTGCGCACCGGACGGATGATCCGCTGCACGGCCGTCTGGCGGTAGTTTATCGCCGCTTCGAGGGCGTGCCGCTGCGAACCGACCAGGAAACCGCCCACATTCGGCTCGTGCGGCTGCGGCTCCGCGGAGCGCTTGGCGGCCTCCGTCATGTCGATTGCAAGCTGCGCCACCTCTATTTCCGACCTGTCGGAACGGCGGGCGTATTTCTCGATCTGTTTGCGGTATTTGTTGCGCGAACCGGCATCGAGTTCGGCATAGTCGGTCTGCTTCCAGAGCAGCTTGTCGACCTTGCTGACCTCTTCGACCCACACCGACCATTCGGTGTCGTCGATCTCGCGCAGGCTCTTGATGATGTTGCCCATCGTCACGTTGCCGGCCGACAGGCGGCTATGCTCGGCCATCATGACGGTTTCAGCGTCGGTACCAGCCTCCACGAGCCGCCGCTCGAGCCATGAGATCGCCATGCCCGAGGTCTGAGACCCGTCGCGCAGGCGATAGAGGAACTGCGTCGAGAAGGTATTGTCCGACGTAAGCGGCTCCAGCGTCTTCAGATATTCGGCGGCCTTGGCGTCGTCGTTGAGCCGGATCAGCTCGTCGGCGGCCTGATTTGCCTTGCGACGCGTCTGGCGGCTCTTCTCGACACGGCTGGAAATGCGCCGCAGATTTTCAACGAGCACGTAGCGGACGAGAGACGGTAGAGCCCAAAGCTCGCCGATCTTCAGCGTTCCGCTTGACTGGAAGCCGTCGACCAGGGCCATCAGCCCCTTGTAGGTGACCGTGCTGTGGGTATGCGCGACATAGAGCCAGGCGAGCGCCAGCGTGCGTGGCATGACCATGCCGTCGACGGTCATGGTTTCAAGCTGCCGGTAGAACTTCATCGGGAAGTCGCGCCGAACCTCCTGGATCGCCTCTTCGACGATATAGTGGTTGTCGAGGAGCCATTCGGCCGCGGGCGTGATCGTTTCTCCCGCTTCGACATCTGCGGCGGCCGACCGGTAGACCCTCAGGATTTCCTTTTCGTTCTCGCGATGGCGCGCGAAGAAGTCGAAGGGCTGAAACTCGGGAAGATCCACCCTCCCGTCACGGGCAAAGGCCTCGGCGCAATCTCTCAGCTGATCGTTTGAATAGTAGGTCGATCGGATCGATGCATTTTGATCGATCTGCTTTGCTTTGGTCTCGCGCGGCGAAAGGGTGGAATTGTTTTGAGACGACATGGGTACCGGTTCTGGATCCAGACAGAGTTGCGAGCATTCTCACCTTCGCCGGCTGCGGAGCACCGGCGTCGGTCTGTTTTTTTGGTTGGTTCAGCGCGACGGCTTTCACCGCCACGCGGTCCGCGACCGCCAAAACGTAAAAGACATGCCGTAGTATACATGGGCGTGCCTAAGGAGGCCTAAAGACAGGACGATAAATTCATAAAGCATCCCCTCTACTGCGGCCTTCATCCGGTTGGGAGCCGTGGGAGGCAGCAGAATTCCCCCCATAGCCAACCGAAGATGAACTCAAACTGAATCGTTTCAGGCAAGGTTGTACAGACTACCATTGCCAGAGCCCCGTGGCCGAAAGAAGGTCGAAACAGCCGCGCAAACAGCGAGCTACCATCAGTCCCAACAACGCACGGAACCGGTCGACCCCTGCCCCGCCGATTACCCCACCTGGCGCTTTCGCCGAGACTACCGGGTTTGTGACGTTCATTCTATCGGGCACGTGAATTTTTCTCGGCGTCGCGGCGGCCGCAGCCGCTAGTCCCAAAGCAAATCCGGCAGCGGTGAGCTGCCGGATGTAACATGAGCGGGGCTTTTGAGCCTAGACTCTTCGCATAAGGCGCATAACCAGGGAAACGACGAAGAGCACCAGGAAAAGGAAGAACAGAACCTGGGCGATGGAAGCGGAAGCGCCTGCGACGCCACCGAAGCCGAGAACGCCGGCGATGAGGGCGACAACAAGAAAGACGAGTGCATAGTAGAGCATCGAGATCTCCTTTACCTTTACTGACGCCTAAACGAAAGAGACCGTCATTTAGTTCCAGAAAAAGCAGGAGGAGCAAAGGCCAAAAGTAAAGCCGCTCGATGGCGGCTTAGATCAGCATGAACCTAAAATTGCTTGTCAACCAACGCGCGGCCGATCGACGCTTTGTCCGCGGGATATCTCCCCCGTCAGACGAGGACACCGCACACCAGTGCGGCAACGAAAATGAACGCAGCCGAGAACAGAGCGACATGCAGCACCGTCTGCAGCTTATGCTTGGTCGAGGCACTGGCAGAACGCGCTGTGGTGTCGCTCATTCTGCTTCCCTGCGTACTTGCAAGATCTAGATTAGCCATGTGGGACCTCCGTCCAATGTCTTCGATGGTCGCACCGATGCGGACCAAATATCCGCATCATCTTCAGGTATTCTCTATCAAATAGGTAGAGATGAATTTTCGTCCATAGGCATGATTAGGGAAAATTAACCCATAGGGATAAAGTTCCAGGCTCAGCAAAGAATCCGCCAAGCCCAAATCAGCGGACGATCCGCGGACGCCGTTCTTGGGGCAGGCGCGGTGGTCTCGATCTGGCGTCGATCCTTCTCCGCCGGCAGAGTCGCTACCTTGGCCTGATCCCGTTTCATGGGGACCGGCGGCTGGAGATACCCCATGGTCATGCCCAGAAAAAACATGCCTGCCTCCACCTCGTACGATCACGAAAACTAACGGCCGTTAACGGGATCATGACAGAAATAAGGCACCTGTCAATACTCTATACGATTGGTCGTCTTTTAACGCCTACTTAACAATTGGCCCCTTGCGGCGGCGCACTCAGGCGCGGACGAAACCCTTGCTGGCGACCATGAGATTGCGCGTATAGGCCTCCGCCACCTTGCCTTCGGCCATGTCTTTCGCCGTCAGCCGCTCGACGATCGCGCCGTTTTGCATCACGACGAGGCGGTCGCACATATGGGTGACGACGCCTAGATCGTGACTGACCATAATGAAGGTGAGGCTGCGATCGCGCCGCACCTGTTCGAGCAGATTGAGCACCTCGGCCTGCACGGAGGCATCGAGCGCCGAAGTCGGCTCGTCGAGAAGCAGCACCGAAGGCTCAAGGATCAACGCGCGCGCGATGGCGACGCGCTGCCGCTGGCCGCCGGACAGCTGATGCGGATAGCGGAAGCGAAAGCCGGAGCCGAGCCCCACCTCGTCCAGCGCGCGCGTGATGCGCCGCTCGCCGTCTTCTATTCGGTGGATTGCCAGCGGCTCCTGGAGCAGCCGATCGATCGTTTGGCGCGGATGCAGCGAACCGTAAGGATCCTGGAACACCATCTGGACGGCGCGATAAAAGGCTTTGCGGCGCTTCGACCCGGTCAGCGCCTCTCCGTCCACGTGGATCGTGCCGGCGCTCACCGGTGCAAGGCCGGCGACTGCCCTCAAGAGCGTCGACTTGCCGGAGCCGGATTCGCCAACCAGCCCGAACGTCTCGCCCTTCTTCACTTCGATGCTGACCGCATCGAGCGCGCGGTGGCCGTCATAGTCGACGCTCAAGCTGTCGATCGTCAAGGCCGCGCTCATAGAGCCCACTCCGGCTTGCGGTCGAGGACCGGCAGCGGATGGCGGCTTTCGCCTATCTGCGGCATGCAGTTCAACAGGCCACGGGTATAGGGATGCTGTGCGTTCGCAAGCTCAGCGGCCGACAATTCTTCGACGACGCGTCCCGCATACATGACGAGCACGCGGTCACAGAACGAGGAAACCAACCTCAAATCATGCGACACGAAGATCAGCCCCATGCCGCGCTCGGCCACCAGCGTGTCCATGATGCGCAGCACATCGAGTTGCACGGTTACGTCGAGAGCTGATGTCGGCTCGTCGGCGATCAGCAACTCAGGGTCGGCAATGAGCATCATGGCGATCATGACGCGCTGGCCCATGCCGCCGGAGACTTCATGCGGATAGAGGTCGTAGACGCGCTTTGGTTCACGGATCTGGACCGCCTCCAGCATTGCAAGCGCCCGCTCGCGCGCCTCGCCCCTGCCGACTTTTTCGTGGGTGCGCAGGGTTTCGGCGATCTGGCGTCCGATGCTCATGACCGGGTCTAGCGAGTATTTGGGATCCTGCAGCACCATGGCGATGCGCTTGCCGCGCAATGCCCGACGTTCCGCCTTCGAGGCACTTAGGAGATCGATGCCGCTGAAATTCAGCGTATCGGCGGTGACGATGGCGTGCGGCGGCGTTAGCCCCATGATGGCGCGGCCTGTCTGCGACTTGCCGGAGCCGCTCTCGCCGACGATGCCGAGCCGCTCGCGGCCGAGCGTAAAGGAGACCCCGCGCACCGCCTCGATGACGCCGGTACGGGTCGGATAACTGACCTTGAGGTTTTCGACGGTCAACATCGGCGTCATTGGCCGCTCTCCCGAGGATCGAGCGCATCGCGCAGGCCGTCGCCGAGCAGGTTGAAGCCGAGGCTGACGACGAGGATCGCGATACCGGGCATGGCCGCCACCCACCATTGATCGAGGATGAAACGGCGGCCGGACGCAATCATTGCGCCCCATTCCGGCAGCGGCGGCTGTGCGCCGAGACCGAGAAAGCCGAGACCCGCCGCCGTCAGGATAATGCCTGCCATGTCGAGCGTCACGCGCACGATCAGCGAAGACAGGCAAAGCGGCATGATGTGGCGGAGGACGATCCGGAGCGGCGAAGCGCCCATCAGCCGCACCGCCGAAATATAGTCCGAATGCCGCACCGTCATGGTTTCGGCACGGGCAATGCGGGCGTAGGGCGGCCAGGAGGTGATGGCGATCGCAATGATCGCGTTCTGGATACCGGGGCCGAGCGCACCAACGAAGGCAAGCGCCAGCACCAGCTTCGGAAAGGCAAGGAAGATGTCGGTGATGCGCATCAGCACCGCATCGACCCAGCCCCCGGCATAGCCGGATACCGTCCCGATGAGAAGGCCGATCGGCGCCGAAATGACAGCCACCAGTACGATGACGAGCAATGTCAGCCGCGAACCGTAGACGAGGCGCGAGAAGATATCGCGCCCCTGGTCGTCGGTTCCGAGAATGTAACCCGGTGTTCCCGGCGGCAGCAGCCGGGAATTGGCGAGATCGCCGATGACGGGCGAATGGGTGGCAATGAGACCGGCACAAGCCGCAATCACAAGCAACGCCAGGATGATGATCAGACCGAGCACGGCCAGATGGTTGGCGGAAAATTGCCGCCACGTCACATAGGCGCGACCGAGCCGAGCCTGCAGCCGCGATTGCGGCCGGTCGGACAGGAGCCATTCGCGCCGGCTTTGCGGCCGCGCCGCTGTCGTCTGGCCCGTCATTTGCGCCGTGTCCTTGGGTCGAGCGTCCGATAGAGCAGGTCGGACAGAAGATTGATGCCGATGAAGACCGTGCCTATGACAATCGTGCCGCCGAGCACCGCATTCATGTCGGCGTTCTGCAACGAGTTGGTGATGTAAAAGCCGATCCCCGGCCAGGAAAAGACGGTTTCGGTCAGCACCGATCCTTCGAGAAGGCCGGCGTAGGACAGCGCGATGACCGTCACCAATGGTACGGCGGCGTTGCGCAGCGCGTGGCCCCAAATGACCCGCGTTTCCGTGAGGCCCTTGGCGCGGGCGGCAACGATATATTCCTGACCGAGCTCGTTCAGCATGAAGCTACGCGTCATCCGGCTGATATAGGCGAGCGAAAAATAGCCAAGCAGCGAGGCCGGCAGGATGATATGGCGAAAGACGTCCCAGAAGACATCCCATTCGCCCTGCCAGGCGCTGTCGAGAAGGAAAAAGCCGGTACTCGGCTCGAAGGTATACTCATAGGCAATGTCGATGCGGCCGGGAAAGGCCACCCATTTCAGCCTCGCATAGAAGACGACCAGCGAGATCAGCGCCAGCCAAAAGATCGGCACGGAATAGCCGATGAGGCCGATCACGCGAACGACCTGGTCGGCAATGCTGCCGCGACGGACCGCCGCAAGCACGCCGAGCGGAATTCCAAAAACCGCGCCGATCAGCGTACCGAAGCTGGCAAGCTCCATTGTCGCTGGAAAGACATGGCGGATATCGTCCATGACCGGGTTCGTGGTCAGCACGGACGTGCCGAAATCGCCGGAAAGCACACTTCTCAGATAGATGAAGAACTGCTGATAGAGCGGCAGATCGAAGCCGAGTTCACGCCTGACACGCTCGACGACATGCGCCGGCGCCCGGTCGCCAAGGATGGCGAGCACCGGATCGATCGGCACAACGCGGCCGATAAAAAAGGTCACGGCCAGAAGCCCGAGATAGGTCGTGACGGCAACGACCAGAAATCGCAGGATGGCATGAATGACAGGTGCGGTACGGCCTTTGACGGGCCGTACCTCCATTTTCCGTTCGACGATGCTCAACGAACCAATCCTACCGGATTATTCCTTCGAGATCTGGCTTACGAAGTTGGTGTCGAAGGTCGGACCGAGTTTGAAATCCTTGAGGGTCTTCCGGTAGCCGCCCACCTCCGTTTGCTGGAAGATGACGACGAACGGGCTGTTCGTCAGGAATTTCTTTTGGATCTCCTGATACATGGCAGCACGCTTGTCGGCATCACGCTCCAGAAGGGCAGCCTTCGTTTCCTTGTCCAGTTCCGGCGTTTCCCAGGTATTGCGCCAGGCGAGCGTCTTGCTCTTGCCGGCATCGGAATTGTCCGGATTGGTCGTGAAGGTTTCCGCGTTGGAATGGGGATCCCAATAGTCCATGCCCCACTGGCCGATATAGATGTCGTGGGTACGGGCGCGGTACTTCGTCAGCGTCTGCTTGCCGTCGCCGGGGATGATTTCCAGTTTGATGCCCGCCTCAGCCAGGGACTGCTGGACGGATTGGGCAATGCCGGTGACCGGCTCGCTATTGCGCGTGTCCATCGTCACCGTGAAGCCATCCTTCAGCCCGGCTTTGGCGAGAAGTTCCTTGGCTTTGGCCACGTCAAGCTTGAAGGGATTTTCGTCGAGCGCACCAAGCACACCCTTCGGCTCGAAGGTCTGGTGGATTTCACCGATACCCTTGATCAGGGTCTTGCCGATCGCGTCATAGTCGACGAGGTACTTGAAGGCTTCCTGGACTTCAGGCTTGGCCAGATTGGGGTTCTTCGAGTTGAGGCTGATGTAATACACCGTGCCCTTCGGCGCGCTGGTCGAAGCAAGGTCGCCCTTCGCGGCAATCGCGTCGAGATCACCCGGATCGAGGTTGCGCGCGATATCGATGTCGCCGTTCTCCAGCGCCAGACGCTGGGCGGCGCTTTCCTTCATGTAGCGATAGATGACGCGGGCAAGCTTCGGCTTGTCACCGTAGTAATTGTCGTTGCGCTCCAGCACGACCGCTTCATTGGCCTTCCACTGGCGCAGCTTGTAAGGGCCGGAGCCGGCATAGCCGGTCTTCAGCCAATCATTTCCGAAATCGTTGTCATACTTGTATTCGGCCGACGGGGTCACCGGCTTGACGTGCTCGAGTACCAGCTTCTTGTCGACGACGTTTGCGACGGTTGCCGTCAGGCAGTTGAGCACGAAGCTCGGTGCATAAGGCCGGTCGACGGTGAAGACGAAAGT
The DNA here is from genome assembly GCF_052113965.1 of Rhizobium sp. RAF56. Taxonomy (NCBI): domain Bacteria; kingdom Pseudomonadati; phylum Pseudomonadota; class Alphaproteobacteria; order Hyphomicrobiales; family Rhizobiaceae; genus Rhizobium; species Rhizobium sp. RAF56. The sequence goes on along the minus strand of NZ_JBFRDU010000005.1, from coordinate 159,680 downwards.
GTTCGGATCGGCAGCTTTCGCCTTTTCGCCGACATTGTCGCCGTTAAGGCCGAACTGGGTCAGGATGAAAGCCGGGCTCTTGTCGAGCTTGATGACACGCTCGAACGACCAGGCGACGTCTTCGGCGGTAATCGGGTTGCCGGATGCGAATTTCAGGCCCGGCTTGAGCTTGAAGGTGTAGGTCAGGCCGTCGTCGGAGACGGTCCAGCTTTCGGCGAGATCGCCTTTCACCTTCGACGTATCGTTGATATCCAGGCGGACGAGTAGGCTGTAGGTGTTGCCGGTGATTTCGGCCGTCGACAGCTCGAACGCCTCGCCCGGGTCCATGGTGATGATGTCGTCGATGGCAAAGCCCTCGACCAGTGTATCCTTCGGCGTCTCTGCGAAGGCGGCAGGCGCCGCCATCATCAGCAGGGAAAGCGCGGCACCCGCGGCGAGCACGCGGGAAGATTGGCTAACTCGGTTCAGCATTTTGTATTCGTTCCCTTTTTGAGTTTTTTTGCTATTCATATCGAGGCCGTGCGGCCCTCTTCCTTCCAGGCGGAGGAAAGAACGCGAAGCCAGTTCTCCCGCGCCAGCTTCGTAAGTTCCACGTCACCATATCCAACGTCCCTGAGCGCAACAATCAGCCTCTGGTTGCCGGCCGCGTCGCCAATTTCTCCCGGAATTGTTGCGCCGTCAAAGTCGGACCCGAGCGCCACGCAATCGATACCGACGCGTTCCACCAGATAGTCGATATGGCGCAGCATATCCGACAGCGGCGTGTCGGCGTCGGAACGGCCGTCCGCGCGCAGCATGGCGGTAGCGTAGTTAACACCAACCACTCCCCGGCTCTCGCGGATCGCATCGAGTTGGCGATCGGTGAGGTTGCGTGCGACCGGGGTCAACGCATGAGCGTTCGAATGGCTGGCGACCAGCGGTTGGTCGGTGGTTTTCGCGACATCCCAGAAGCCCTTTTCCGTGATGTGCGCAAGGTCGATCAAAATACCGAGACGATTGCATTCGCGCACCAGCGCGAAGCCGGCGTCGGTTAGCCCCGGTCCCGTATCGGGCGACATCGGATAGGCGAACGGCACGCCGTGACCGAAGATGTTGTGCCGGCTCCAGACAGGCCCGAGCGAGCGCAGGCCTGCCGCATGGAAAACCTCCAGCGCCGCAAGGTCGGTGCCGATCGCCTCGCAGCCTTCCATGTGCAGGACTGCGGCAAAGATGCCTTGATCCATGCTGGCTCGGATGTCCGCGGTCGATCGGCAAAGCTTCCAGGCGCCGGCGCGGTCCAGTCGAAGCGCGATCGCCGCCATGCCGTTGGCGATGTCGAGCGACGGCGCGGGTTCAAGCGGCGCCGCCATCGGCGTGACGTAGTGGCCGTTGCGGTCAGGTTCGGCAAACACCAGGTCGCCCGAAGGTACATAGATCGCGCAGAGCCCCCCGGCGAGCCCGCCCGCCTTGGCGCGCGGTCCATCGATGTGGCCGATTGCGGAGCCATTGCGGAATTCTGCGATCGGATCGGCGCCGTCGCGAGCATGTGTCCAAAGTCTGAGGAGAACGTCGTTGTGGCCGTCGAATACCAGCTGCATTTCTTGTCCTGCGGGCTCGTGGCAGGCGGATGGCGATGCGGAGACCGCAACTCGTAGATCCGCCGCTCACGCATGGAAGTGGCATGTAGTTTTCCGACTACGCGGCACGCCGGCGCAAATCGGAAGTCGCCAGCATAAGAAAGCTGCGCAAATTCGCCATCCCTAATCAAAAAAAATCGCTTGGAGCCGCATGCGACGTGTAAGGCAAGCTGCAAGCCATGCGGCATGATCCGGATCGCATCGGATCTCAAGGGCTTAGGTGCTCGGCGCAAGTGGCGTCCACCCATTGAAAAAGCGGGGACATGCCCCGCTTTTTCCGGCTTCGTCTCTTATGAAGTCAGTGCTTGGTGCGCTTTTTCTGGCGATAGACGTCGACCACGACGGCCGCGACGATAATCACGCCCTTGACGATCTCCTGGTAGTAGGCGTCGACGCGGAGGAAGGTGAAGCCGGAGGTCATGACGCCGAGGATGATCGTACCAATGACCGTCCCGGTGACGCGTCCGACACCGCCCGTCAGCGACGTGCCGCCGATAACGGTCGCGGCGATCGCGTCCAACTCATACATCACGCCCATCCCCGCCTGCGCCGTCTGGGCACGGGCCGCGGTGACAATGCCGGCAAGACCCGCCAGCAGGCCGGCGATCGCATAGACCTTGATGAGATGCCCCTCGACGTTGATACCGGACACGCGCGCTGCCTGGACGTTTGCGCCGATCGCGTAGGTGAACTTGCCGTAGCGTGTGTAGCGCAGCGCGATGTGAAAAATAAATGCGACGACCAGGAAGACGATCACAGGCCAGATGCCCTGGCCGATGAAGTTGAACTGGTCGGTAAGACCCGACACCGGCTGTCCCTTCGTGTACCATTTCGCCACGCCGCGCGCGGACACCATCATCCCGAGCGTTGCGATGAACGGCGGAATCTTGGTTCTGGCGATGAGCTGGCCGTTGATGAAGCCGGCAGCAAGGCCAATCAGTAGGCCGACGCCGACCGGGATGAAGAAGGGAAGATCGGTGAGCGAGGGATACATTGCGCGCGGCCATGTGGAAGCCTGCGCAAAGCTCGCGGTGATCATCGCCGTCATGCCGACCACCGAGCCGGACGACAGGTCGATGCCGCCCGTGATGATCACCTGCGTCACCCCGACCGCGATAATGCCGATCACCGACACCTGCAGGATCATGATCGTCAGCCGCTGCGGGTTAAGCAGGAAGCTCTGGCCTATGAAGATCCAGCCCAGCAGCTCATAGACGAGCGCGATGCCGACAAGGACGAGAAAGATGCTGAGTTCGGGCGGTATGCGACGGCGCCTGGGGCGGTCCGCGATCGGCGCCGCCGCTTCTGCAATTTTGCTAACCATGTCCAATCTCCCGTTTAGCCATGTTCAATTTCCCTTTGCGGGCGCCGCGGTGTCATTGAGCCGCCAGTTCCATCACCTTTATCTGGGTTGCTTCGGCGCGACCCAGGAAGCCGGTCACCCGGCCCTCGTGCATCACCATGATGCGGTCGCTCATTCCGAGCACTTCTGGCATTTCCGATGAAATCATGATGACCGCCACGCCGTTGCGTGCCATTTCGCTCACGAGGCGGTGGATCTCCGCCTTCGCGCCAACGTCGATGCCTCGCGTCGGTTCGTCGAGGATCAGAATGCGCGGCTCGATGAGCATCCAGCGACCAATCAGTACTTTCTGTTGATTTCCGCCGGAAAGATTCTCCACGCGCTCGTCGAGGCTGGGCGTTTTGACGCGCAGCTTGCGCGCCATGTCCTCGCACGCCGCCTCGATGGCGCCTTCCTGAACGAAACCGCCCTTCACGAATTTGTCGTGCAGAACCGCGACCTGCATGTTTTCAAGCACACTGAGGATCAAGAGACAGCCGGTTTCCTTGCGATCCTCGGTCAGAAATGCCATGCGGTTCCGGATCGCAACCGTCGGCGAGGTTATGTCAACCGGCTTGCCGAAGAGTTCGATCGTGCCGGAAGATGCCGGGGTCACTCCGAACAAGGTTTCCGCGACGTTGGAGCGCCCTGAACCGACGAGGCCGGCGACGCCGAGGATCTCACCGGCACGCACTTCGAAGGAGACGTCATGGAAGACGTTGCCGAGGCACAAGTTCTTAACCGAGACAACGACGTCGCCGATCGGAACCTCTTCCTTCGGAAACATCTGCGTGATTTCCCGGCCGACCATCATGCGAATGATGTCGTCGCGCGTCACATCCGTCGAGGCATGCGTGCCGATATACTTGCCGTCGCGGAACACCGAGAATTCGTCAGCGATCTCAAACAGCTCGTTCATCTTGTGCGTGATGTAGACAATGCCGATCCCCTGCGAGCGGAGACCGCGGATGATGTCGAATAGATGCGCCACCTCCCGGTCCGTCAGCGCCGAGGTCGGCTCATCCATGATCAGCACATCGGAATTGTAGGAGACCGCTTTGGCGATCTCGACCATCTGCCGGTTGGCGACAGAGAGATGGCGGACCTCGATTTCCGGGTCGATCGTGATATTGAGCCGGCGAAATAATTCTTCCGTATTCTCGCGCATGGTTCGATGATCGACGAAGCCAAAACGCGTCTGCGGCTCGCGCCGGATCCAGATATTTTCAGCAACGGTCATGAACGGCATCAGGTTCAACTCCTGATGGATCATCGCAATGCCGTTTTCGAGCGCGTCGAGCGGTGACTTCAGGCGAATACCGACGCCCTTGAGGCGAATTTCGCCCTGATCCGGAATATAGATGCCGGCGAGGATCTTCATCAGCGTCGATTTGCCGGCGCCGTTCTCTCCCATCAACGCGTGCACGGTGCCGCGCTTCAGCTTGAACTGGACGTCATCCAGCGCGACCACGCCGGGAAACTCCTTGCGGATGCCCTCGGCGGCGAGCAGAAACTCCGCATTCGGAACGGCACCGCTGGCACGCACCGCGGCCATGGTGGACGGGCTGACAACCATATCATTTCCTCCCGAGGGACCTATCGGATCATGATGTGGATGCGAGCGGACGGCCCGCATCCATCATCTTGAGATCGTCAGTTCTTCTTGACGAAGTCCTTGACGTTTTCCGGCGTCACGAGCTGGAAGGGAATATACACCTTCGTGTCGACCTTCTCGCCCTTGGCGAGTTTCAGCGCGGCATCGAGCGAGCCTTTGCCCTGACCGGCTGCATCCTGGAACACCGTGACGTCGAGATCGCCGGCCTGCATCGCGGCGAGCGCATCCTGGGTCGCGTCGACGCCGCCGATGACGATCTTGCTGAGATCCTTTCCGGCCGCCTTCAGCGCCTGAATTGCGCCGATCGCCATTTCATCATTGTTGGAAATGACCGCGTCGAATTCGATGCCGCTGGAGAGCCAGTTGGCCATGAGATCGGAACCCTCGGTGCGCTGCCAATTGGCCGTCTGCTCCTGAATGATCTCAATGCCCTTACAATCGTCCGTAGCAAGGACATCATGGACGTCCTTGGTGCGCATGCGCGCCGCCTGGTTGGAAAGCTCGCCCATCATCACGATGGCCTTGCCCTTGCCCTTCAGCAGGCGGCAGATTTCCTTGGTTTCCAAAGTACCGGACTCTTGCTCGTTCGACGCCACGAAAGCTTGGTTCGCGGGCAGACTGTCGACGTTGACCGGTTCACGGTTGACATAGACCAGTGGAATCTTGGCGTCGGCGGCAAGCTTCGACATCGCCGTCGTTGCGTCCGTATCGACGGGATTGACGATAATCGCACTGACACCGGAAGCGATGAAGTTTTGAATCTGGCTCTGCTGCTTCGCGACATCGTTCTGCGCATCCTCCACCTGCAACGTCACACCAGGCAGGGTCTTCGAATAGTCGATCATGCCGTTGCGCAGTACGGTCAGGAAGTTGTCGTCGAATTTCGACATCGAGACGCCGACGGTTTCGGCATGCGCGGCAGTTGAAAGCATCAGCGCCAGCGCGGAGCCCAGGATAAGCTTTTTCATTATTTTCTCCTCCAAAAGCGGTGCCCGGCTACACCCTCCTCACGCCGGAACTCCGGGGCTTTTGCCGCGGAGCCATATCGCGACGCCGGTCGTCATTGTCTCCATGACGAAACCGGGAAACGGAACAAACAAACCGTGAATTTGGCTTGACGGAATATTTATTCCATTTTCCGTGCACGGCGTCAACCCCCATGTCATCTTTGCTCCGACAGCCGAGATCGCCGCGTGACGTATGGGAAATCCGTGCTAGGTATCTGCGGCCGGCGGCCAAAGCGCACGCGCAATGGAATGAATATTCCATCATATCGACATTACGAATTACCGCTTCCACCAACGTCGCCGGCAACGCATCGCTCCGATACGGAGCTTTCTAGGAGAAACAGATGACTGTCTCGATGTTCCGCCTTTCCGTCCCGGTCTTTCAGCGCGGTTTGCAAGTGATGTCGACGTACCTCGACAAGACCGAGGCTTTTGCGCAAGAGACGCGCACGGAGGTCGACGCCTTGGTTGGCGCACGGCTTGCGCCGGATATGCTGCCGCTTTCCGGGCAATATCAGCGCGTCAGCGATACGGCGAAACTCACGATCGGGCGCGTGACGGGCGTCGAGATGCCGCGCTTCGAGGATACCGAACAGACGATCGCCGAACTGCGCGAACGCCTCGCCAAAACGGAAGCCTTTCTCGCGACCGTTGCGCCGGAAAAGTTCGAGACTGCCGAGGCCCGCACCGTCACGATCTCGCTCGGCGGCACGTCAGTCAGCATGCGGGGCGACGAGTACCTGCTCACCTTCGCGCTTCCGAACTTCTATTTTCATATCGCAACGGCGCATGCCATTCTCCGCCATGCCGGCGTGGCCGTCGGCAAGCGGGACTATCTCGGCTCGTTCGGTTGATGACGACCTGAGCCAACCGGCCGCCGGTGGTCGGAACTACCAAACGACGCAGGATCAATGCCCGATGGATACCGGCCCTTCGGGCGTCAGCTCTGTAAAGGCGAGCGTCTGGTCGAGATGCCGGGCGCGCAGCGACAAGAGCCGCTCCGCCAAGGCGAGCCGAACGGCCATGTAGTCGGCATCCCCCGCACGGTCGACGAGTTCCATCGGGTCGCGCTCGAGATCGAAGAGCAAGGGCGGCAGCCCGGCGAAATGCACATATTTGAAACGCTCGTCGCGGATGACGGCAAGATTGCATTCGCGCGAAGTGAGGCCGAAATGCCGCTCCGGCTCGCCATGCGCGACATCGCGGAAATCAAACTCCCAGAAAGCCTGTTTCCGCCAGCCTGCGGGCTCTTCCCCTTGCAGGAAAGGCAGCAGCGACACGCCGTCGACGTGGTTTATCGGGGTAGCGCCAAGCCGGGCGGCGAGTGTCGGAAAAAGGTCGGCCGCGCTGGTGAAACTATCGACGGTACCGCCGCTGCCCGACGTCGCGGGATCGCGGATGACGAGCGGCACGTGATAGCTGCCATCGAAGAAGCCACCCTTGCCGAAAGTCCAGTGGTCGCCGGCCATTTCCGCATGATCGGAGGTGAAGACGATGACCGTATCCTCCCAGGCACCGACATCCCGCAAGGCCTGCCAGATCCGGCCGAGCTGCGCGTCGACCTCAGCGATCATGCCGTAATAGATGGCGCGGAGAACAGCGACATCCTCCGCTGACCAATCGCTGATCGGGCCTTCGCCTCCGTGCACGAAGCTCGCCTTGGAAACCTGCGGCATGGCGTAGGCGAGATAGGGATGCATCCCCTGCTCGTGATCGCCGCTCGGCCCGCGAGCAAAGGGGGGGCCGTCATCGGGTGCGAACATCGCGTTATAAGGCGCAGGCGCACAGAACGGCGGATGCGGCCTGAGGAAAGAAATGTGCGCAAACCAAGGCTTGTCCTGCTCACCGACCCAACGGATGAACTCCCCGGCGAGAAACGCGGTCTGCGTTTCGTCGCGTGAATAGGAGGTCGGGGCGTTGCAAATCTCACCCGGATGGGCACCCACCGGAATATGCACGTCGCGGCTCGTTGCGTTCTGATGGCCGCGACCCCTCAACCAGGAAAGCCATGGGCCTTCGTGCTCGGGGAGAAGTTGGCGTACGCTGAACCCCGCAAGCACGCCCTCGTATGTGGTCAGATGCGGATCGTTCTCATCAAGCCCACGGGGATCGGGCGCCGTGTCGGTGTAGCCGAACAAGGTCGGATCATAGCCGGCGCGCCGGGCGACAAGCGCCAGATTGTCGAACCGGGCATCAAGCGGAGAACCATTGCGGCAGACGCGATGGTTCATCTGATAGAGGCCGGTATAGAGCGTCGCGCGCGCCGGTGAACAGGGTGCGGCACCGGCATAGTGACGTCGAAAGAGCACCCCTGCCCGCGCCAGAGCATCGACATTCGGCGTGCGCACGCAAGGGTGGCCGACCGCCGAAAGGCAGTCGCCCCGCCACTGGTCCGCGGTGATCAGCAGGACATTCGGGCGTCTGGCCCGCTCAATGCTGGTTTGATTTGGAATGCCACTCATATGCCGTCCTGATGATATCGGAGAGATCGTATTGCGGCACCCAGCCGAGGACGGCGCGCGCCTTGTCGTTGTCGGCGACGAGCGTCGGCGAATCGCCCTCCCGCCGCTCGGCATAGTCGACCGGGAATGGCCGCCCGGTCACGTCCTCGATCGCAGAGAGCAGTTCCTTGACGGTCGTGCCGGTCCCGGTTCCGAGGTTCAACGCAACCGTTTCGCCGCCTTTAAGCAGATAGTCGACGGCGCGCACATGGGCATCGGCGAGATCGAGCACGTGGATATAGTCGCGGACACAGGTGCCGTCGCGCGTCTCGTAGTCGCTGCCGAACACTTTGAACCCCTGCCGCCGCCCGAGCGCCGCCTCGATCGCCAGCGGCACGGCGTGCGTCTCCGGCTTATGCCATTCCCCGATGCGGCCTTCGAAATCCGCACCTGCGGCATTGAAGTAGCGCAGGCAGACGGAACGAAAGCCGGTGTAGCGGTCATAATCGGCAAGCGCCTGCTCGACGATGAATTTGGTGCGGCCGTACGGATTGATCGGCACCTGCCGGTGCGTCTCGTCGAGCGGCAGCGATTGGGGCAAGCCGTAGGTCGCACAGGTCGAGGAAAAGACGAAAGCCTTGATGCCGGCGGCCTGGGCGGCCGACAGCAGCGTCAGAGTGCCGATGACATTGTTCTCGTAGAACGACACCGGATCAACGACCGATTGGCCGACCTCGATCAGGGCCGCAAAGTGCAGGATCGCGGCCGGCTTGTGCTTGGCCAGAACCTCGTCGACACGGCCGCGATCGCGGATATCGCCCTCTTCGGCCGGCCCCCATTTGACGAATTCCCGGTGCCCATTGGAGAAGTTATCGAAAACGACCGGCTTGAAGCCCCTGCTGGCAAGCTCGAGGCAGGTGTGCGAACCGATATAGCCGGCACCCCCGACGACAAGCACGGTTTCTTCAGACATCAAGCATTCTCCTTAAATCCGTTGCGCGAAGGAGACTTAACCGACTTCAAGGGACAGAAAAAGGGCAGAGCGCCGATAACCTCTTGACGGTGCCGGTGATCTAAAGGCCGCCTGGACTATTGCTCGCGACACTGAGAAATGGAAAACCACGACGCTCCGCGGAGAAATGACGATCAACCCTCGCCTCGCCAAAAAGGCGCTTGCATCGCCTGCAAAATTAGCTATATGACGTCCGCACCGGCGACGGCCTGCCTCAAAAGGCCGCCTGTTGGGGAATAGTTCAATGGTAGAACAGCGGACTCTGACTCCGTCGATCTTGGTTCGAATCCAGGTTCCCCAGCCAAATCATTGATTTGCTCCATATGTGAATCTATTACACCAGAAGATCATCATACCGTCGGCAGAGGCCATCACTGGACTCTTCCAGCATCGTCGGTCGCATCTTCCACAATTCCCGCCTAGCGCTTTCCAAATGTTGTGCATCCATCGGCTCTGCAACTCGACTTCGAGTAGAATCAGAGTAATTTGTAGGCACGTATTTCGGGAAAGGTTCGATAGAATGAATTCACAGTTGAGCGCGCTTGAAGTCCTGCGGCAGTCATCATTTGGGCAGCGTACAGCTGAAGAGGAAGTGGAGCAGCTATCTCAGTATTTTGTTGAGACGGAGCACTGGAGGCGAGTTTTCGAGGGCGCGGTCGACATTGTATACGGACCAAAGGGCAGCGGCAAAAGTGCCATCTACAGCTTGGTCGTGAAGAACGAGAGCGTCCTGTTTGACCGCAACATCTTGGCTATTCCCGGTGAGAATCCTCAGGGTGCTGTTGCTTTCCAATCTCTCAGAGACGATCCACCAAGAGATGAATTTGAATTTGTTAGCCTCTGGAAACTATATATCCTGACGCTCTGCGGTAAGTCTTTCAAAGACTACGACCTTCAAAACGATAAGTGTCGCGCGGTGGTCGACACCCTCCAAGAGGCAAACCTACTTCCGCGTTCATTCACTTTGGCCAAGGCCCTAAAGTATGCGCTCGACTACGTGAAAGCTTTGGCGCGTAGAATTGAATCCGTGGAAGGGGGCTGAACGTCGATCCAGCAACTTCAATCCCCAGCATGACTGGAAAAATCTCTCTGCGAGAACCTTCGGCTGCTGCAGCGAAATTGGGAGCAGTTTCAATTGACGAGCTTCTTGACACCGCTAATGCCGCCCTAAAGGAAGAAGGCTTAACAATCTGGATTTTACTTGATCGCCTTGATGTCGCCTTCTCAAATATGCCGGAACTCGAAGCGAGCGCGTTGCGGGCTTTATTTAAGTACTATCTAGATACCAAGCAGTTGGGAGCCATAAGGCCAAAGATATTCTTGAGAACGGATATTTGGCGGGACATCGTCGAAGACGGATTTCGGGAAGCGAGCCACCTAGAGAAAACACTAACTATAACTTGGCGAAGTGAAGATATTCTCAATCTGGTAGTTAGACGCTTACTATCGAATTCGAAGATAGTTGAGTACTATGGCGTTGATAAGGGGCCAGTTCTAGCCGACGCTGATAAGCAAACGGCGCTATTCTACAAAGTCTCGCCGCCGCAAGTTGATTCAGGGCCCAATAAGCCAGACACACTCAAGTGGCTTATTACCCGTACGAGTGACGCCTCGAAAGCCGCTGCACCGCGTGAATTGATTCACATGCTCAATGAATTGAGAAATGAGCAGATAAAGAAACTTGAGCGTGGCGACAAAGTGCCCTCTGAAGCCCGGTTGTTCGAGCAGACCTCGTTCAAAGATGCTCTTCCGAGTGTATCTCAAACACGACTAGAACAAACGCTTTATGCGGAGTATGCGCGCCTAAAGCCCTTTGTAGAAAAACTAAGGGAGCAACGAGCCACTCAGAGCCTACAGAGTCTTTCTGCACTGTGGAATCTCAATGACACGGAAACATCGAAGATAATCGCTGATCTGGAAGAGGCTGGCTTCTTTGAGAAGTTTGGTAAAATGTGGCGCGTTCCATTCTTATACCGACCAGCTCTAGGCCTTGTCCAAGGCGCAGTTGGGGCAGCAGACGAGGACGACTGATCTTCGACTGTACAAACAGACGGGCACAAACACCTGCATAGCTGCCGATTTAATAAAGCGGAGATTGCATGATAGAGGCCAGCCCCGAAGAAGGTACATGCAAGGCCAACCGGGCCATAGGAGAGCGTTAAGCGGCGCGAAAGACACGGAAACCGGCTCGATCGACTGATATCAAGCGAAATCACAATCTGGTCCCAGGCTCTTTTTTTAAGACATTTCGTTAAAATGCTGGTCGAGGCAAACATCGAAGTCACGTCGTAACAGCGCCTTCACGCGGCTCGCTCCAAGCTACTCCTCAAAGCGGCCCGTGGCGTCACGATCGCGGTCGTATCGTCTTGTGAGCGGAAACGGCGGCAGCCAGGACTCGCGACGGATGGTCCAGAGTTCGTAGGTTGGCTTCAGTTGGTCAGGGGCATCCAGCGATCCGAGGTTCACCTCGATTTCGTCTGCGGTGCTTCCAAAGACCGGCGAGCCACAACGGGGACAGAAAAACCGCCCGGCATAGTCGCGGGTTTCGCCGTCGATCGTCACCGCATCCCGAGGGAACACGGCGGATGCGTGAAAAAGGGCTCCATGATGCTTGCGGCAATCGAGGCAGTGGCAAAGGCCGACCCGGTATGGCCGACCCGACGCCACAATTCGGACGTTGCCGCACAGGCAACCGCCCGTGAACCGGTCCATGCTGCGTCTCCTCTAAAAATCACGCGGACGGAGATATTTACAACGAGGTACGCTGTCATCGCAATCGCACGCCGCCGGCAGCCGGGTTTTGTGGTCCTCTGATGGTGGATAATTGCGAAATGACCAGCACAATTGCACGTTCGAGCGCACTCTCCTTTCAGATTGATTGACTTATTATCATGCAGGTCTAATTTTCGTAGGCGCGCATAAACGCCAAATGCAACCGCGGCCGAAGGCGCGACGTGAAGGCAGGCGACGGGGGACAAAACTGATCGCCCTGTTCATGTGTCGGGGCAACCTTTAGGAGGATAAGGATTGCCATGTCATTTCGTGCGCTTCTCATACCTATTGCTGTTCTTTTTCCGGTAGCCGCGCTCGCCCAGGAGGGAGACGCGGCAGCGGGAAAGATCGTCTTTACAAAATGCGGCATCTGTCATGTCGCGGAGACCGACACCAACAAGGTCGGTCCATCGCTGAACGGTGTCTTCGGCCGCACGGCCGGAACGCATCCGAATTTCAGCTATTCGCCCGCCATGCAGGCGGCCGGCAAGGCTGGTCTCGTCTGGGACGAGACGACGCTGCGAGACTATCTGCATGATCCGAAAGCCAAGGTGAAGGGAACAAAGATGACCTTCGTCGGGCTCAAGGACGACACGCAGATCACCAATCTCTTCGCATACCTGAAGCAATACTCGAAATAGGCCGGCAAGGAGTACATGGCGCGGCGGACGATTTGTTCGCGCTTCGGTCGTTGCCGCGCTGAACTCCTGCAAACGTTGCCGAAAGGGCCATTCCTGTCGGCAATTGCTGATATTAGCTGTTCATGACATACTAAAAGAGACCAATGGGCGTGTCGCGGGCATGTTCGCGATCGGACCAAGGGTCTGGGAGCAAGAGATGGCTGTTGCGCTGATTCTCGTTTTGCTGGTGATCGCGTCCGTCACCTTCCATCTTTTCAGCCCATGGTGGTGGACGCCGATCGCCTCGAATTGGCAGTATATCGACAATACCATCAGCATCACCTTCTGGATCACCGGCATCGTCTTCGTGGCGGTGGTGACGTTCATGGCCTATTGCCTGCTGCGTTTCCGTCATCGCCCGGGCAGCCGGGCCGCTTACGAGCCGGAAAACCGCCGGCTGGAACTGTGGCTCGCCGGAGGAACCGCGCTCGGCGTCGCCGCAATGTTGACGCCGGGTCTCGTCGTCTGGAAGCAGTTCATTACCGTTCCACCCGATGCCGGCGAAATCGAGGTCGTCGGTCAGCAGTGGCAATGGAGCTTTCGTCTGCCCGGTGCCGACGGGCGGCTTGGGCGGGCCGATACGCGCACCGTTGCAGCCGACAATCCGCTCGGCGTGATCCGCACCGATACGGCGAGTCTCGACGATGTCGTCATCAACGGCGGCGAGCTGCATCTGCCGATTGGCAAGCCGGTACGCGTGCTTCTGCGCTCCATCGACGTACTGCATGATTTCTATGTGCCCGAATTCCGCGCGAAGATGGACATGATCCCGGGTTCGGTCACCTTTTTCTGGTTCACGCCGACGCGTACGGGAACCTTCGACATACTCTGCGCCGAACTTTGCGGCGTCGGGCATCCTCAGATGCGTGGCACGGTCATCGTCGACGATGAGGATGCCTACCGGGCCTGGCTGCAGCAACAGCCGACGTTCGCGCAGACGATGGCATCAGGAGAACAGCCGAAAACGACAAACTGAGCGGGACGATCGGCGATCGCGCCCGCATGATGGGAGGATGCGTAAGATGGTCGACATTCGAGCTGGCGCCGGGGAGGTGATCCATCCCGCCGAAGTGGAGGATGTGGAACTCTATCACCCCCATAGCTGGTGGACCAAATACGTCTTCAGCCAGGATGCCAAGGTCATCGCCGTGCAATATTCGGTGACCGCGATCTCGATCGGCGTCGTGGCGATGGTGCTCTCCTGGCTGATGCGCTTGCAGCTTGGATTTCCCGGCTATTTCTCCTTCATCGATCCCGAGCATTATTATCAGTTCATCACCATGCACGGCATGATCATGGTGATCTATCTGCTGACGGCGCTCTTCCTTGGCGGTTTCGGCAACTACCTCATCCCGCTGATGGTCGGCGCCCGCGACATGGTGTTTCCCTATGCGAACATGCTGAGCTACTGGCTCTACCTGCTCGCTGTCCTCGTGCTTGTCGCGGGCTTCTTCGCGCCGGGCGGCCCGACGGGAGCTGGATGGACGCTCTATCCGCCACAGGTGCTTTTGTCCGGCACGCCCGGCGGCCGCGACTGGGGCATCATCCTGATGCTCGCCTCGCTGATCCTCTTCATCATCGGCTTCACGATGGGCGGGCTCAATTACGTGGTGACCGTACTGCAAGGCCGCGCCCGCGGCATGACGCTGATGCGCCTGCCGCTGACCGTCTGGGGCATTTTCACGGCGACCGTGATGGCGCTGCTTGCCTTTCCGGCGCTGTTCGTCGCGTGCGTCATGCTGCTCTTCGACCGGCTGCTTGGAACCAGTTTCTTCATGCCCGCGATCGTCGAGATGGGAGAACAGCTGAAACCCGGCGGCGGCAGCCCTATCCTCTTCCAGCATCTCTTCTGGTTCTTCGGCCACCCCGAGGTCTACATCGTTGCCCTGCCCGCCTTCGGCATCGTTTCCGATCTGATCAGCACGCATGCGCGCAAGAACATCTTCGGCTACCGCATGATGGTCTGGGCGATCCTGATTATCGGGGCGCTAAGCTTCATCGTCTGGGCGCATCATATGTATGTCAGCGGCATGAACCCGAATTTCGGCTTCTTCTTCGCCACGACGACGCTGATCATCGCCGTGCCGACGGCGATCAAGGTCTATAATTGGGTGCTGACGCTGTGGCGCGGGGATATACATCTGACGCTGCCGATGCTGTTTGCACTCGCCTTCATCGTCACCTTCGTCAACGGCGGGCTGACCGGCCTCTTTCTCGGCAACGTCGTCGTCGACGTGCCGCTCTCCGATACCATGTTCGTCGTCGCCCACTTCCACATGGTAATGGGCGTGGCGCCGCTGATGGTCATTTTCGGCGCGATCCACCATTGGTATCCGAAGGTCACCGGCCGCATCCTCGATGAAACCATGGGCAAGATCCACTTCTGGGTCACCTTCCTCGGAACCTACGCGATCTTCTTTCCGATGCACTATCTCGGCCTGGTCGGCGTTCCCCGGCGTTACTACGAACTCGGCGAGACCGCCTTCATTCCCGCATCGGCCCATACTCTCAATGAGTTCATCACCGTGGCGGCCCTGGTCGTCGGGGCGGCGCAGGTGCTCTTCCTCTTCAGCCTTGTCTGGAGCCTCTATCGCGGCAAGCCCGCTGGCGGCAATCCGTGGCGCGCAACAACGCTTGAATGGCAGACGCCTCAGACGCCGCCCGCCCACGGCAACTGGGGCAAGGACCTGCCGATCGTCTACCGCTGGCCGTACGACTATAGCGTGCCGGGCGCGCCGGAGGATTTCATTCCCCAGAACCAGCCGTCCCTGGAGCCACCGATGCGCGGGGTCGTCGCATGATCGCCATCCTGGTCTTCATGGCCGTCCTTGCCGTCATCATCGGTTGGTGGATGGCGCATCAGGGCCTGACGACGAAGCCTTGGCTGGAGACCGGCCATATCGGCGAGTTGCCACGTCGACAGGGATCGCCGGTCGCTGCGGTAAAGGTCGGGCTCGGCATCTTCCTCGCAGTCGTCGGCGCCTTGTTCACACTCCTTATCAGCGCCTATCTGACGCGCATGGATGCCTCGGATTGGTGGTCGATCCCCGTTCCGCGGCTGCTTTGGGTGAACACTGCCGTGCTGGCAGCAGGCAGCATCGCCTTGCAATGGGGGAAGACGGAAGTCAGGCGCGGACGCATAGAGGCGACCCAGCTCGCTCTCGTCATCGGATTGGTGGCGGGCGTGCTTTTTCTCTGCGGGCAAGTTCTCGCCTGGCGGCAGCTGGTCGCCGCGGGCTACGTCGTTGCCGAAAATCCGTCGAACAGCTTCTTCTACATGATCACGGGCCTGCACGGTCTGCATATTCTCGGCGGTCTCGCAGCGCTTGGCCGGACGACGTCACGCGCCTTCAGCGGCGTCCGACGCGAGCGACTAAGCCTCAGCGTCGATCTTTGTGCTGTCTATTGGCATTTTATGCTCGTGGTCTGGCTGGTTCTCTTCGCGCTGTTGACCGGCTGGGCAAACGAATTCGCGGGGCTCTGCCGCGCGCTGATTACCTGACGCTCGCTGTTTGCGAGGAGTCAATGTCCGATTGAGACTGTGGCTGCGTGCCGCGCGCCCTCAAGCCGTGCGGTTGGGAGATGAAACCGATGGATGAAACCGCCCAAACCCATGCCGGTCAATCGCTTTTGCGGCCCGTCGGCCTGCAGGGGGCGATTGCGGACATCGCCTCGGACCAGAGGGCGTTCAAGAACGTTTCCTGGGGGAAGGCCATGATGTGGATCTTCCTGTTGAGCGACACGTTCGTCTTTGGCTGCTTCCTTCTGGCCTACATGACGGCGCGAATGTCGACGACGGTTCCCTGGCCAAATCCCAGCGAGGTCTTCGCCCTCAATATCGGCGGCAAGGACATCCCGCTGATCCTGATCGCCATCATGACCTTCATCCTCATCTCGAGCAGTGGCACCATGGCGATGGCGGTCAACTTCGGCTACCGCCGGGATCGCCGCAAGACGGCTGCCCTGATGCTTCTGACCGCCTTGCTCGGCGCGTCTTTCGTGGGCATGCAGGCTTTCGAATGGACGAAGCTGATCAGGGAAGGGGTACGTCCCTGGGAAAACCCGTGGGGGGCGGCACAGTTCGGATCGTCCTTCTTCATGATCACCGGCTTTCACGGCACGCACGTGACGATCGGCGTATTGTTTCTCTTAAACATCGCCCGCAAAGTGTGGCGCGGTGATTTCGAACAGGAAAAGCGTGGCTTTTTCACCAGTCGCAAGGGCCAGTACGAGATCGTGGAAATCACCGGGCTCTACTGGCACTTCGTCGATCTGGTATGGGTCTTCATCTTTGCTTTCTTCTATCTGTGGTGAGGAGTGTGTCATGGCAACGGTAGATGGACAGGCCCATTCTCAGCAACACCCGATAAAGCTCTACCTCGTAGTCTGGGGTTTGCTCTTCGTGCTCAGCACGTTTTCCTATCTCGTCGACTATCTCGGCATCCAGGGCTATCCGCGCTGGTTCCTGATCCTGCTCTTCATGATGCTGAAGGCCGGGTTGATCGTCGCCATATTCATGCATATGGCCTGGGAGCGGCTGGCGCTGGTCTGCGCCATCGTGATTCCGCCGGTCATCGTGCTGGTGTTCGTGGCGATGATGATGTCGGAATCGACCTACACTCTGATGACCAGGCTAGCCTTCTTCGGCAGTGCCGGCGGGTGAGGCAAGGGAGGATGATCGACCGATCATCCGTCCTTTTCCTGCAACTTGGCAAGGTAGCGTTGCTTGCGCGTCTTCGGCTTCAGGCGACGAAAGAAATTGTCGATGCTCCTCAGCCCCTTCGTCACCGACATGAGGCGGTCGATCTGATTGTCGGTGTTCTCCAGCCGCTCCGAGAGAACCTCGGCGGCGACGAGCGCGATCTCGGCCGCTGGCACGCCTGGAAACTTTTTTGCGAGCCCCGCATAGGAACTGGCTTCAGCGCCGCCGATGATGACGATCTTCCCGAGCCGCGAGAACAGCCGCAGGAAGACCTGCTCGAACGTCCAGTCGTGAACCGAAAAGACCTTCCATTTCTCGCTGCGCCTTGCCGAAAAGCCCGCAAGCACGATCGCCCCGGGCAGTTGCAGCTCGCTCAGCCAAAGCGCCATGGCAAAGCCGCTCGTCGCCAGTTTCCGAGCCGGATAGAAATCGCTGAAATACTCGGCGAGATCGAGATGGCCGACCGGTGCGCCCTCGAAGTCGGCCGCCGGGCTCAACCCCTCCCCGGCGTCGACGCGGATGTTGAGGAGCCCGAGAAAACCCGCATTGGGGAAGTATTTCAGTACGTCGCCGACCTCGCGCCGGTGCACGATATTGGCGCCCATTGTGCCGCTGCGCGCCACCAGCAACGCATTACCGCGAAAGGGCTCGGAAAGGACCTTGTAGACCTTGTTGAAAAACACGAAGAGCGCGGTGTCGGGCATGTCCCGCCGAAGCTTGGCGAGGTCGACGGCGTCGCTGTTTGCCACCAGCACGATATGCGAGTAGCGCGAAAGCAGCGCTTTCCACTCCGCATTGGTCGCGAGCGCGTCGGTGCTGCCCGGCGGCGTCTGCTTTTCCAAAGTCTCGCCCTCGAACGACAAGGATTCGTCTCCGCCGGCTACTTCTGCTGAACGAAGAGCATGCGATCGCGCATGGCGAACCATTCGTCGGCATAGTCGTCGTTGCGGTATTCTTCGAAATAGGGTCCGCCGTCGGTAAAGTGCACCATCTTGGCGTCCTCGCGGCGATCGTATTCGTTCACCAAATAGTTCCAGACAACCGGCAGCTCGCCGATCTGGCTGTCGTCCTCCAGCCACTTGAACTGATGGAGCTGCAGGCCGGTCGCCGTGTTGACATAGTCCTGCGTCAGCGCCCGGCATTTGGCGCTGTTGAACAGAATGAGGCTCGACCAGTTCTTCTTTTCGTATTTCGTCTGGGTCTGGCCGAGAAACTTCGTTTCCAGCTTCGGCTGATAGTCGTGCTTCACGCACATCACCGCATAGCGCTCGTCACGCAGAGCCCAAAGCTCGGCAATGTCGGTCCGCGCCAGCATGTCGCAGTCCATGAACAGGCTCCATCCCTCATAGTTGCTGAGATAGGGAACCAAGAACCGCGAGAACGAGAATTCCGTCGATTGCAGCAGATTGCGCTCGCGCGTGAAGATGCCCCCGAGATGGTTGAGAACGATCGGCGAAAATTCCACCGGAATGGAAGAGTATTCGATAATGCTCTGGGAAAGGACATGGTAGGCGACGACTTCTTTGGAATCGAAGCCGACAAAAATTCGCGCAGTTTGATCTGACATCGTTCCTCGCATCCTGGGACGATTCCATAGGATGCGATCAATAATGTTCTAATTTAGGCATTTATGAATTGTTGTCGCCGCAAACGCGCGGCATCCCGCCTCAACGAAAATAGGCGCGGGCGCTCGCAATCTTCGCGGGGGTCGTCAAAAGTGTGGAATAGTGGCCGGCGAAGCTCGCGAGATTATCGGGAAACGACGATGGTTTGCAGAACGGGGCCCAGTCCGTGCCGGCAAGTGCCTCCCGATAGAACGGCTTCATCCGCCGGTGCGTCCACGGCACAACGGCCTGCCATGGTTTCTTGCGGCCGGTGAAATGCACGATCGCCGGCTTGCCGACGAAGGGCAGAATACCGGTCTGGGCGTTGAACCGCGCATCGACCGCTTGCCAATTGTCCTCGTAGGCGATGTTGAGGACGTCCTGGTCGTGCGCCTCATAAAGTTCAGGTTGGCGTTCGAACGTGTCGCGCGCCTTTTTGATCAGCCCATTGTCGAGCGATTTGCGCCAGTCGAAAAGCAGAACGCCGGCGTTGAAATAGCGTCCGCCGGGTTTGAGGCCAATTCGCCGCTGGCGCCGTCCGATCTTTTCGGGAAAGGCCATCAGATAGTCGTCGACCGCGCCAAGCGCGCTGCCGGCGAGGTCCACCTGGAAAAGCATGTCGAGCGGTGCAACGGCAACCGCGTCCGCATCGATGTAAAGCAGCCGATCGATATCTTCGGGCACCGTGAGATCCATATAGAGCCGTGCCAGCGTGGCGCGAGACCAACGGCCGAACGCGGGTTCCTCCGCCTTTGGAGTGGGATCGCCGAGAATTTCGATCGTGATCGAATGCCGGCTCGCAAAGCTCTCGATATCCCTGACCTGCTTATCCCCCGCACCGATCGCGAGAAGCAAAAGCCTGACCTTCACCTTGCTGAGATTGTTGTGGATGGAAAGCAATGCGCAGCAGGCTGCGGGCAGCATGTTGGCATCGGCGCAGGCGATCGCCCCAAAAGTCGGAGCATCGTTGCTGGAGGCGGTAAAGGGCATCAAATAGAACTCCGACCGGGCGGTCGCCGAAGAATTGCAAGACAGGCCGGACTGAATAAGGGCCGGCCGCGACAATATAGGCCTCCTGCGATTTTAAAAAGATGCAGTTTTGGAAATGCGCCGATTGCCGCAGGCTCTCCAATGAAGCTGGAGATTGCGCGGGGACCTGGGACAGGGTAGCAAATGGCGGAGAGGGTGTCCGCCGTACTCTTCTGACATTAAGAGACATAAATCGATAAGAACCCAGCATTTTCGAGGTGTTTGCCATTACGAAACGTCATTGGTGCTGAAGAGTGCCCAGCTGTGCAACGGAGTACTTGGAGATCGGGAAGCCAAACTTCGTGCCGCAAAGCATCATCTACAGCGAATGATCGGTGAGCGTGCTAGTCCCACGGACGCTAGCCAATGTCATCACATCTTGACGATAATTTCTCTCGCGTTCGCGCATGCCTCCCGCGATCCGTGCTG
Organism: Rhizobium sp. RAF56; assembly: GCF_052113965.1. NCBI lineage: Bacteria > Pseudomonadati > Pseudomonadota > Alphaproteobacteria > Hyphomicrobiales > Rhizobiaceae > Rhizobium > Rhizobium sp. RAF56. The sequence goes on along the minus strand of NZ_JBFRDU010000005.1, from coordinate 139,431 downwards.
CAAGTAGCAGGCGCGGCAGGGTAGCAAGAAGGGAAACCGTGCCACTAGATCGCTCCGCTGCGCTCGATCTCCCGCTTGCCCAGCGCGGCGGTTGCCGCCGTCCTACAATACCGAACTGGCCGTGTGGCCGCCACTTATTCCGCTGGTTGAGCTTCAAGCGGGCCGGTAAATATAGCCCTCAATCGCTCAAATAGTGGCTTTACGCTCTCTGCGCGTTGAAAGGCAGCCTCATCCCGGTACTCCGCCATCGCTAACGCACCTAAGGTTCTTTCAATCTCAGTTTTGGACTTGCCATAGGATATTTCTGCTAAACCGTAGATCTTCGACAACTCGTGGGACGGGCGATCTAACATATGAGCGTCGGCCGTTACGTCGATGCTGAGTTCGTCCAATATTTTCTTCGCAGTAAGCTTTTCATCGATCCGAGTGAAGTGCGTGTTCTCTGCAATGAACCACGCCTCTACTTCCATGACCGCAACCACGAGAAGAGTATTGACCACCCCAGTCGGAAGATATTTCTTCGAATTGTCTAAAAGCTTGTCAAGTTCCTCGCGCTTGAATGAGGGGGCTAGGTCTCGCATGCCGATAATTGTACTAAACCCGCTGTCGACGAGCCCATTGTAGCGTTCGCTGATTTCGGAAACAACGCGGCCATCAGTGCCGCAGTCGACCAACAGAAAATAGAAATCGCAATTGTCGATGGCGCCCTCAGCCTCGTCTACTGCCATCGTTATCATTGGAAAACGGCGACCGCCGAGAAGTTTTTCCTTTGTAATGTAGAAATTCTTTTCGGCGGCAAGAAATCGAATTATGTCAGCAACGAATAGTTGCTCCGTCTGCCCTTCGGAAAAAATCGCTATTTTTTGCACGGGTCACTTACTCGACAAAAAATCGCGCGCCAAGAAGTCAAAATTACTTAACCCTGTAAATCTGAATTCTTCAAATTCCTCTGGTCGGTTCTTGGAATTGTACGACCATACCTCCGGTCCTTTGCGGTCCAAGACACTCCAGTACTCCAGATCTATACCGTTCATGACATACCTATCGTTGGTCGTCATGATCATCTGCATTTCCGATGACTGAACCTTATCAACGATTAGTTTGATCAAGTTACTGGAGCGGTCAAAATCCAAACCTTCACCAATATCGTCGATAAGCACCGTCTGCGCTTCCTTGCTTAGAAGAGCGTAGTTGAGATGGATGATGACCGCTAACGCGCGGAACATGCCGACTGACATTGAAAACGCATCAATATTGCCATCAACGCCTTCCTCTTTTACAAAGATCGTCTCAATATCGCCCATTCCGCTGATCTGAACTGTGGTGGGATTACCTATCCCAATCTTCTCGACTGCATACCCAACACGCCCCATGTCGCGAATTACGGTCTCCTCGAATGCCGGGCCAAATTTTTTGCTACCTTCTCTATAAACTCCGTTTGTTTGGTTCGCGTCCTTAGGATTAATTGGTGGCCCGTCCGGTCTAAGCATAATAACTGTCTGTTTGCCTAAGTCGGTATGGCACGGATAATAAAAGAGGCCCTTTGCCCATTCGATGAGGGGCGACAGGAAAGGGTGTTGCACCATGTCAACGCGCGAGATGGCTGCCAGCATGTTTGGTGGTGTTTGAAACGAAATGTTTTTATCAAGTTCGAGCGCATAAATCGATCCATACCCGCCACTTCCTCGTTCAAGCAGCGGTGTATCGTTCTTTGTGTAGATTTCACTCGTAACCTCGCCAGCTGAGATTTCTACCTTGTAACGGCAGACATCGCTCTCGCTCGAAAACTTGACGTCAAACAAACCGTCTGTCGGAACCGCGCGAACGCCGGTGAGTGACTGCGCCATCGCATTTATCACATTCAAACAGCGCGATTTCCCGGACGCGTTTCGCCCGACAATGAGATTAATCTGTTGAAATTCCATCGGATGCAGTCGCCAGTAGCGTGGCGTTCCGACAAGCTCCGCATATGATAGTTCTAATAGGCGCAATCGTGCTCACCTTCTCCATCTGATTATTCTACTAAGCATCTCAAAACAAAGTAATCAAGGAGCACCCCGGCACCATAGTTAAAGTCAACTTTGGAAGGGTGTATGAATTAGAACGCGTTCCACGCTGAAATCGGACCGGCTGATCTAAAGAAAGACCCACAGCCTACCCGCCTAGATGCAGGCTTTCCGCAAAATCAATGGCGGGAACCAAAGTGCAATCAGCAATGCAAATTCAACCTTGATTGCAGCAGATTGCGCTGCATTTTCAAAAAATTACAGATATAGTGGCGGAGAGGGTGGGATTTGAACCCACGATACCCTTGCAGGTATGCCGCATTTCGAGTGCGGTGCATTCGACCACTCTGCCACCTCTCCGCGGTCTTGGTCGGCGCTTTGCGGCGCGGGCGTTCTATTAGCGAGTGTTTCGAGGGCTGGCAAGGGCGAATGTGCAGAGTTTTCATCCTTTTGCCTTGACAGATTTTCCGCCCTCGCGTATCCGAACGCCCGAGTAGACGTGGAGCAATCCGCGCCTTGCCCGCTTTGTCGTTGCGCAAAGCTCCACCGGCAGTTCGAGATCGAAGCATCAATGCTTTGAAATCGCTGCTAAACTTCGACTGATAAAAAGACGGCCGCTTGTCCTTGAAGACGAGTTGAGTCGGAACGAACATGAAAGGATAAAAAATGTTCGCAGTCATCAAGACCGGCGGTAAGCAGTACCGCGTGGCAGCCAACGATGTGCTGACCATCGAGAAGCTTGAAGTCGCCGCCGGCGGCACCGTAGAATTCACCGAAGTCCTCGTGATCGGCGAAGGCGCCGACGCATCGATTGGTGCTCCGTTCGTTAACGGCGCTTCCGTCAAGGCTGAAGTCGTCGAGCACAATCGCGGCAAGAAGGTCATCGCCTTCAAGAAGCGCCGTCGCCAGAACTCGAAGCGTACGCGCGGCCATCGCCAGCATCACACGGTCGTCCGCATCACGGACATCGTGGCTGCCAAGTAAGATTACGGGATTCTAAGGTTTTAAAGGAGAACACCAATGGCACATAAAAAAGCTGGCGGTTCGTCGCGCAACGGTCGCGATTCCCAATCCAAGCGCCTTGGCGTGAAGAAGTTCGGCGGCGAAGTCGTGCTCGCAGGCAACATTATCGTGCGTCAGCGCGGTACGCAGTGGCATCCGGGTTCGAACGTCGGCCTCGGCAAGGACCACACGATTTTTGCACTTACGGCCGGCAATGTGAACTACCGTACGAAGGCCAATGGCCGCGTGTACGTGTCTGTAATGCCGAAAGCGGAAGCAGCGGAATAAGCCGGTAGCGCTCTAAAACAGCCGGCGTCTCATCGACCCGGCCGACCGCATCAGGTTCAGTCAGAAAAAAGGGGAGATGGGGCGCCATCTCCCCTTTTTTCTTTGCCTTTTCAACCAGAAGGAGGACTGAACCATGCAAGTCGAATTGTTGAGGGAGGGCCAATCACGGTCTCTCCGGGAAGACCAACTGTCTTCCCAGGAACGGCTGAGGCCGGAACGGTCAAGGACCGATTGCCCCGTCTTGTTATCCGAACGGCTCGTTCTGCGCGCGCCGCACGAGGAAGACATTGACGCCCTTGCCCATCTCGCCAACAACGCCAATGTCGCCACAATGGTATCGCGTATGCCGCACCCGTATACGGTGAACGACGCCGCCGATTTCGTGCGACGCACGAAACTTGGCGAGATTGGCAAGTGCGTCTATGCGATCACGAAAGCCGACAACGGCGCATTTCTCGGCTGCTGCGGCATCGAGCCGACGGCGGATCCTCTAGCCGTCGAGATCGGCTATTGGCTGGGCGAGCCCCATTGGAACAGCGGCTACACGACAGAGGCCGCGCATGCGCTGATCGACATGGTTTTTCGCACCCGCGACCAGGTTGAAACAATCGATGCGCGATGCCGGGTAACCAACGTCGCCTCAAGGCGCGTCTTGCAAAAGTGCGGCTTCCAGTTCCAGGGAACCGGCCTTGCCGCCTCGCTCGCGCTTGGCAGTAACGTGTCGGTCGAGTGGTTCAGGCTGGACCGCAAGACGTGGATGTCGCTGAGAAGCTGGGGGGCTCTGAAATGAACGCCGCCATGCTGCAACGTCAAAAAACCCTGCCGCTGACGCCGGGTCCGGTTCCCGTCATCGAAACCGCGCGGCTGACGCTGCGTCCGCACCGGCTTTCCGATGCCGACGCAATCGCTGGCTCGCTGTCGGATTTCGCCGTGACGCGAATGCTGGCACGGGTGCCCGCACCCTATGACCGGCAGGATGCCCTCGACTGGCTCGTGCCGCGCGCCGCAGGCGTTACCAACGACTGGGCGTTCGCGGTCACCGAGGGCGACGATGTCCACCTCGGCGTCGTCGCTCTCGAGCTTCGCCACGGGCGCTGGCATCTCGGCTACTGGCTAAACCGTCATTTCTGGCGGCGAGGCATCATGTCCGAAGCGGTCGCGGTCGCAGTGGATCGCTTTCTGCGGCGAATGCCGGAGATGCCGGTTCATTCTGGCGTCTTTGCGGACAATCCCGCTTCGCTGAAGCTGCAGGAACGGCTGGGCTTCCAGGTGACCGGATGCGCGGAAGTCTACAGCTTCGCGCGCAACACCATGGTCCCCCACATCGAGACCGTGCTTGAGCCAGGAGCATTGCGGCTTTTCGAAGCGGCTTGAGACATTGGCCATCGCCGCCTGGCGGCGGTGGCCACGTCACCCGATCTCGATCCAGACGGGAAAATGGTCGGAGCCGATAGGATCCGTGTCCACGCGGGCCGACCGCAGCCGGCCCTCGAGGCCGGCGCTGACGAAGGCGTAGTCGAGATGCAGGCGTTTTTCGCGGTTGGCGGGATCCATCCAGCTATAGCTGTCCGGGTTGTGCCAGCCGCAAAGATCGAGTGCATCGAGCGGCGTATCGAGACGGGCGACGCGGCCGTAGTAACTGTCCTTGCTTCCGACGCAGGCGACGTATTCCGGCGATTCCGGCACCATGTTGAAATCGCCCATCAGGACATAGTCGTCACCAATCGGCGTATCGCTGACCCCGATCTCACGCCCACCTGTGAGCGATCCACCCTCTCGCGCATAGGCGTTCACCCTTTCCTTCAGGTGATGGATCTGCGCAATGCGCTCATCCAGAGAGGTATGGTCGAGATGAACGGAATAAACGCGGAGCGCGCCGGCGGGCGTGTCGACCACCGCCTCCAGCGCGCCGCGCTGGAGGTTGAGTTTCCGTATGGTGCGGCTGCGCGGCAAGAGAAGCAGGCGGGTCGAGAGAATCGGCCAGCGCGACAGCACCATGTTGCCGAACTGGAAGCGGCGGGAGACCTTGCGGCCATTTTCAACGACGGTCTCGGCATGCATATCGCAGGCGGCACCGAAAGCGGAAAAATGTTCCGGCAGCAGCGCTTCGATGGCCTCGACCATGTCGACGCCGCCGTTGCGCGGAAAGCCGCGGGTCACCTCCTGCAGGGCGATAATGTCGGCATCCGCGATGCTGTCGACGATGCGCTTGAGATCATACCGGCCATCGAGGCCGAAACCGTACTGGATGTTATAGCTTGCCAACTTCACGATATTCTTTGACCTCCGAAGCAACCGCCTATATCGAAGGCGGCATAGCGCATTCCCACGCAGCATATCCTAGCGGACGTGCGAGCGACGCGGTAATTGTGGAATAGTGCGCATCAGGCTTTCCCAAATCTGAATTGATTTCGGGACCATGCGCCGAACCGAACGAGCGAAGTAAAATGAAATTTCTCGACGAGGCAAAGGTCTATATTCGGTCTGGTGACGGCGGCGCCGGCAGCGTCTCCTTCCGCCGGGAGAAATTCATCGAGTTCGGCGGCCCGGATGGCGGCGACGGCGGACGCGGCGGCGACGTCTGGGTGGAGGCGGTCAACGGGCTGAATACACTCATTGATTTCCGCTTCCAGCAACATTTCAAAGCGACGATTGGCACGCATGGCATGGGGCGCAACCGCACCGGCGGCAATGGCAGCGATGTCACGCTGAAAGTCCCGGTCGGCACGCAGATCTTCGAGGAAGACAAGGAAACGCTCATCTGCGACATAACCGAGGAGGGCCAGCGCTTCCGGCTGGCGGCGGGCGGTAACGGCGGCTTCGGCAACGCGTATTTCAAGTCTTCGGTGAACCAGGCGCCGGACTGGGCCAATCCCGGGCTTCCGGGCGTCGAAAAGACCATCTGGCTGCGGCTGAAGCTGATCGCCGACGCCGGCCTTGTCGGGCTGCCCAATGCCGGAAAATCGACCTTCCTTGCCGCGGTCACCCGCGCGCGGCCGAAGATCGCCAATTATCCTTTCACAACGCTGCATCCGAATCTCGGCGTTGCAACCGTCGACGGGCAGGAATTCGTGCTCGCCGACATTCCGGGCCTGATCGAAGGCGCGCATGAGGGCGTGGGGATCGGTGACCGCTTCCTCGGCCACGTCGAGCGCACGCGCGTGCTGCTGCATCTCGTTTCTGCCCAGGAGGAAAAGGTCGGCAAGGCCTACAAGACCGTCAAGCACGAGCTCGAAGCCTATGGCAACGACCTGACCGACAAGCCGGAGATCGTTGCGCTGTCGCAGATCGACGTCCTCGACGAGGAGACGCTGAAGAAGAAGACACGTGAATTGGCGCGCGCCTGCGGCAAGACCCCCTTCCAGATTTCCGCTGTCACCGGTCGTGGCATGACCGAGATCCAGCGCGCGTTGCGCGACATCATCGTTGACGCCAACAACACCGGCGAAAAACTCGCAAAGGCGCCCAAACTTCGCCATCGCGACATAGCTGCGGCAGCTGAAGACGAGGCCGACGACGAGGAACAGCAGGGATGACCAGCCGCAAGCCGCTCGAACGCTACCGTCGCATCGTTATCAAGATCGGCTCGGCCCTGCTCGTCGATCGCGCAAGCGGCCTTAAGAAGACATGGCTCGACGGGATGAGTGCCGACATCGCGGCGCTCAAGGCCAAGGGCGTCGACGTGCTGGTCGTTTCCTCCGGCGCCATCGCGCTTGGGCGCTCCGTGCTTGATCTGCCTTCCGGCGCGCTGAAGCTGGAGGAAAGCCAGGCCGCCGCTGCCGTCGGCCAGATCGCGCTGGCGCGCGCCTGGTCGGAAAGTCTTTCCCATGACGCGATCGTGGCCGGCCAGATCCTGCTGACGCTCGGCGACACGGAAGAGCGCCGACGATATCTCAACGCTCGCGCCACCATCAATCAGCTGCTGAAGATCGGCGCCGTGCCTATCATCAACGAAAATGATACGGTCGCCACCAGCGAAATCCGCTATGGCGACAACGACCGGTTGGCCGCGCGCGTCGCCACCATGACAGGCGCCGATCTGTTGATCCTGCTGTCGGATATCGACGGCCTTTATACGGCGCCGCCGCATCTCGATCCGAATGCCGCCTTCCTCGATACGATCGCCGAGATAACCCCGGATATAGAGGCGATGGCGGGTGGGGCGGCTTCCGAACTGTCGCGCGGCGGCATGCGCACCAAGATCGACGCGGGCAAGATCGCCACTGGCGCTGGCTGCGCCATGATCATCGCCTCTGGCAAGACTGAAAGGCCGCTGTCGGCCATTGAGCAAGGCGCGCGCTCCTCCTGGTTCGCGCCGTCGAAAGCGCCGGTGACGGCGCGCAAGACCTGGATCGCGGGTCAGCTTCAACCGGCCGGCGAACTGCATGTCGACGAAGGCGCGGTGACAGCACTTGGCGCCGGCAAGAGCCTGCTGCCTGCGGGCGTAAGGCGGGTTGCGGGACAGTTCAGCCGCGGCGATACGGTTGCAATCATTGGGCCGCTGGGCCGCGAAATCGCCCGAGGCCTTGCTGGCTACGACGCCGACGAGGCGCGCCAGATAACCGGCCGCAAGTCGGCGGAGATCGAGGCGATCCTCGGCTACGCGGGTCGCGCGGCCATGATTCATCGCGACGACATGGTAATGACGCTTGCCACGAGAACCGGCCTGGATGTGCCGGCAAGGGATGAAGCCCATGCTTGAGAAAGTTGCGGCCGATCAGGGCATTGAGGCCCTGATGAAGGACATGGGCGTGAAGGCGCGTGCGGCCGCGCGGCCGCTTGCCTTTGCCTCGAGCGAAGCGAAAAACAAGGCGCTTGACGCCATGGCCGACGCGATCATCGCTGCCAAGGACCACATCCTTTCGGAAAACAGGCTCGATCTTGCCGAGGTCGAGGGCACCGAGATGCCTGCCTCCTTCGTCGATCGTTTGACCCTCAACGACCAACGCATCGCCGATATTGCCGACAGCATTCGCGCCATTGCCTCGCTTAAGGATCCTGTCGGCGAGGTCATCGCGGCATGGGACCGCCCGAACGGGCTGAAGATCGAGCGTGTGCGGACGCCGCTCGGGGTGATCGGCGTGATTTTCGAAAGCCGGCCGAATGTCACGGCGGATGCCGGCGCGCTTTGCCTCAAGGCCGGCAACGCCGTCATCCTGCGCTGCGGCTCGGATTCGCGGCGTTCGTCCGCGGCGATTCACGCCTGCCTGGTGGAGGGGCTGAAGAAGGCCGGGCTTCCGGAGCATGCCATCCAGCTCGTGCCCGTCAGCGATCGAACGGCCGTCGGCGCGATGCTGCGCGGCCTCGACGGCGCGATAGACGTCATCGTACCGCGTGGTGGAAAAAGCCTGGTCGCCCGCGTGCAGAACGAAGCGCGCGTTCCGGTCTTTGCCCACCTTGAAGGGCTTTGCCATGTCTACGTGGACGGATCTGCGGATCTCGAAATGGCGCGACGGATCATCGTCAACGCCAAGATGAGGCGCACCGGTATCTGCGGTGCCGCCGAGACGCTGCTGATCGACCGCGCCGCTCTCTCCACCCACCTCGTGCCGATCGCAGAAGCGCTGCTTGAAGCCGGATGCGAGATCCGTGGCTCTGAAGAGGTACTATCCCATATCTCCGGCGCCAAGCCGGCAAGCCAAGAGGATTGGACGACGGAGTATCTTGACGCGATCATATCGATCGCCGTGGTCGACGGCATTTCCGGCGCGATCGCCCATATCGGCAAGTATTCCTCCAATCACACGGAGGCGGTGATCGCCGAGGATCCGGCGGTGGTCGAACGCTTCTTCACCGAGATCGATTCGGCAATCCTCCTCCACAATGCCTCGACACAGTTCGCCGACGGCGGCGAGTTCGGCATGGGGGCCGAGATCGGGATCGCCACCGGCAAGATGCATGCGCGCGGACCGGTCGGCGTCGAGCAGCTGACCTCCTTCAAATACCGCGTGCACGGCAACGGACAGATACGGCCCTGACGTGACCGGAGATCTGCTGGACGCCCGCTACCTTCGCATGCCGCATGCCGAAAAGGGCATGGTGGTCGGACTGTTCGGCGGCTCCTTCAATCCGCCGCATCCCGGTCATGCTCTGGTCGCCGAGATTGCGCTGCGGCGGCTCGGTCTGGACCGGCTGTGGTGGATGGTGACGCCGGGAAATCCGCTGAAAAGCCGCAATGAACTGAAGCCGCTCGCCGAGCGGATAGCGTTAAGCGAGGCGCTGACGACCAATCCCCGCATCCAGGTCACCGCCTTCGAGCAGGCGCTTTCGACCAGCTACACGGCCGACACGCTCGCCTTCGTGAAGGCCCGTAATCCGCATGTGCATTTCATCTGGATCATGGGGGCCGACAGCCTCGGCACCTTCCACAAATGGCAAAAGTGGCACGAGATCGCCTCCACCTTTCCAATCGCCGTAGTCGATCGCCCCGGTTCGACGCTCACCTATCTCTCCGCCAAGATGGCCAAGACCTTCGATTACGCCCGTGTCGACGAGGACGACGCACGCGCACTTTGGAAGAAGCCGGCCCCCGCCTGGACTTTCATTCATGGGCGAAGGTCCGCGCTGAGCTCGACGGAGTTGCGCGCCGCGCAGTAGTCGCCCGTGTATTGCAGCTTCGCAACGCCGCTCTAATTCCGCACAAGCTTGCTCAGATGTAAGATCAGTGCCTGCCAACTTCCTCTATGTGAAAGAGAACGCCTCATGGCCACTTGGAACACTTCCTACAGCGTGGACATCAAAAGCCGGCTGCCGGCGCTTTGGGAGGTTTTGACTGATGCGCCGAACTGGTCGCGGTGGAACGCCGGCGTCAAGGCGGTCGATGTCCAGGGCGCGTTTGTTGATGGAACGTGGTTTACCATGACGTTTCCCAACGACGATACCATTCGCAGCCAGCTGATCGAGGTGAGGCAGCAAGAGTATTTCATTGACGAAACGCGAATGGGTGAAAACGTGGTGCGCGTCAATCACAGGGTTGAGCAGCTATCGCAGGATACTTGCCGCGTTACGTTCTTCGTCGAAGCGTCCGGCCCCGAGGCAGAGCCATTTGGCGCTGGTGCTTCCGAAGATTTTCCGTCGGTTCTCGCCGGGCTAAGAGAGCATATGGCCAGGATTTGACTCCTGCTCGCGCCATTGAGTTGGCGCCCGCCAATTGCGTCCCTGCAATGTCTGGATAGCCCAAAATTGAAAAGCCCGACGGGGGAGGAGATCCGTCGGGCCTTCAAACCTGATCGACAACTGGGAGGAGGAGTGTTGCCGATCCAATCGAAACGACTTTGGGAGGAGGAGATCGTCGTTTCGATGCTTTGTTTTACCATAACCGCCGACGGAGGGAAGCGCAGATAGTGCAATGCAGCAATGCACAATGCGCATAGCGCTGGGAATCTCTGCACAAAAACGTCTCGTCAGGCTGCTTGACGCGCAAAAAATTCCACACATTTCAACGAAAGCTTTGGATATCAGGCTGAGTTTATCCACCCAAATCGATTTGCACTCCAACTAATACACTGGTCCTCGCCTGAACCAGAAGTGAGCCATGCAGCTGGCGAATGCATGTTGGCCTTCGACAAAGACCATAAAATTCATAGAGTTATCGATGTATTTTTCGCGATATATCCCCTAGTCACGGCCAGCCGATCGTTATATTCCTTGCGATATTTCGGCAACTTATAGGGATCATTCGCCATGGCTCATCGCCATTCATGGATCAAACTACTGGGCGCAGCGATTTCGGTCCTGTGGCTAAGCTTTACGGCAGTCACCGCACCGGCTTACGCTGCCGATAAGGTAACGGTTTTCGCAGCCGCCAGCCTTAAGAACGCGCTCGACAACGCCAACGCGGCTTGGACGAAAGAGAGCGGCAACGAGGTTGTCGTCTCCTACGCCGCGAGTTCCGCGCTTGCCAAGCAACTTGAAAGCGGTGCGCCGGCCGACATCTTCATATCCGCGGATCTCGACTGGATGGACTACGTCGCCAAGAAGCAGCTGATCAAAGAGGGCAGCTGCGTCAACCTTTTCGGAAACAGTATCGTCCTTGTTGCCGCCAAGGATAAGGCGCAACCCGTCAAGATCGAAAAGGGCCTGGACCTGGCCGCCCTGCTGGGTGACGGTCGTCTCGCCATGGGCGAAGTCAAGTCGGTCCCGGCTGGCAAATATGGCAAGGCGGCGCTCGAATCGCTCGGCATCTGGCCCTCGGTCGAAAACAAGATCGCCGGCGCTGAAAGCGTGCGCGCGGCGCTTGCGCTCGTGTCGCGCGGCGAAGCCCCCCTCGGCATCGTCTACCAGACCGACGCCGCCGCCGATACCGGCGTTGCCGTCATCGGCACGTTCCCCGCAGATAGCCATCCACCGATCATCTACCCTGCCGCGTTGCTGACGAGCAGCAGCAATCCGAACGCAAGCGCCTATTTCGAATTTCTGAAATCGGCTAAGGCTGCGGCATTCTTCGAGCATGAGGGCTTCACCGTTCTGAAGTGACGGCGAACGCCCTGCACTCGAGACATCAAGACATCGGTTGAAGCGGCGGCGCTTCGGCCACAGAAAATGAGAGGCATGCAGTGAGCGTATTGGGCTTGAGCAGCGACGAGTGGACAGCAATCCTGCTCAGCTTGCGCGTCTCGACGGTCGCCATGCTGGCGAGCTTGCCGGTCGGTATCGTCGTCGCCCTGCTGCTGGCGCGCGGTCGGTTTCCCGGCAAAGCGCTGCTCAACGGCCTGATCCACCTGCCGCTTATCCTGCCGCCGGTGGTCACGGGTTTCGTCCTCCTCATCCTGTTCGGGCGCAAGGGGCCGATCGGCGCGTTTCTCGACGAGCATTTCGGCATCGTCTTCTCATTCCGGTGGACGGGCGCGGCACTTGCCTGCGCCGTCATGGGCTTCCCATTGATGGTGAGAAGTATCCGCCTCTCGATCGAGGCAATAGACAAGAGGCTGGAGGAAGCCGCTGGAACACTCGGCGCGAGGCCCCTCCTTGTCTTCCTGACCGTCACGCTGCCGCTGACGCTTCCCGGCATCATCGCCGGCATGATCCTCTCCTTCGCCAAGGCGATGGGTGAATTCGGTGCAACCATCACCTTCGTCTCGAACATTCCCGGCGAGACGCAGACGCTTTCTGCGGCAATCTACACCTTCACGCAGATTCCTGGCGGTGATGCCGGCGCCTGGCGACTGACGATCGTCTCGATCGTCATCTCCATGGCCGCACTTCTCGCCTCCGAGGCGATCGCCCACCTCATCGGCCGCAGGGTGGAATTCGAATGACGCTTGCAGTCGATATCCGCCACAGGCTCGGCGACTTCACGCTCGATGCAGCCTTCAGCTCAGAAGGTGGGGTAACCGCGCTCTTCGGACGGTCGGGCTCGGGCAAGACGTCGATGATCCGAATCATCGCGGGCCTGGCAAAACCGGACAGTGGCCGCGTGACGCTCGACGGCATAACGCTGGTCGACACCGAAAACGGCATCTTCGTGCCGCGTCATCGCCGCCGCTTCGGCTGCGTCTTTCAGGAAGCACGGCTGTTTCCGCACCTTTCGGTGCGCCAGAACCTGCAATACGGCGCGTGGTTCGCGCCGAAGACAGAACCCGTCGAGAGCCTCGATCGGATCGTCGACATGCTCGGTATCGCCGCGCTGCTGGACCGGCGCCCGGGGAAATTGTCAGGGGGAGAAAAGAGCCGTGTCGCGATCGGTCGCGCGCTTCTGTCCTCCCCGCGCCTGCTCTTAATGGACGAGCCGTTGACCGCGCTGGACGATGCACGCAAGGCGGAAATCCTGCCCTATCTCGAACGGCTGCGCGACGAGACCAAGGTGCCGATCGTCTATGTCAGTCATTCGCTTGCGGAGGTGGCGCGGCTGGCTAATCGCGTCGTCATCCTTCGGGACGGCAAGGTCGAGGCGGCAGGATCGGCGGTGGAACTCCTCAGCCGACCGGCTCTCGCCAAGGCTTCGGACCGGCGCGAAGCCGGAGCGATCATCGAAGGGCATGTCGAAAGTTCTACGGGCACGCACGGATTGACCGTGATCGCATTGCGAAGCGCGAGGCTTTACGTTCCAGGCAAGTCGCTCCCGCCGGGCGGCGGTGTTCGCGTCCATATCCCAGCGCGCGATGTCATGCTCGCGACAGTGAAGCCGGAGGGCTTGAGCGCGCTTAACATTCTAGACGGAGTAATTACCGAGATCGGCATCCTCGGCGAAGGGATGGTCGAGGTCCGGGTCGATTGCGGCGGCGATCCGGTGCTAGCGCGCATCACGCAGCTTTCGGCGGAGCGGCTTGCCCTTGTCGTCGGAAAGCCCGTCTATGCAGTGATCAAGACAGTCGCCCTTGAGGCGTGAAGCGCCGGCATTCAGCGCTTCTGTCGTTCCGTCATTTCTCGGTGTCTATGTCTAGGTCGGGATTTTTATGTGCCTGCAGCCAGGCGAGATCGCTCGCGAGCGCATCGCGCATCGCCGCCTCCATGCCCCGGAAACGGGCCAGCAACTCCTCGCCGAAGGGGGTCAATATGGCACCGCCACCCTTCTGCCCACCGCGCTGGGATTCCACCACGGTCTCATCGAACATGCCATTGAGTTCGCTGATCAAAAGCCAGGCTCGGCGGTAGGACATATCCATCGCACGGCCGGCAGCGGAGATCGAGCCGGTCTCGCGAATGTGTTCGAGAAGTTCCATCTTGCCGCGCCCGAGCCGGCTTCCCCTCGGAAAGTCGATGCGAAGGACAGGTGCGAGAGGCTGGATAGGCTTGCTCATGGTGGCGCGGTGACTGCTCGGATAGTCCTCCGTCTATACGCGCCTGGCCGTGTTCTGTATACAGCCGCCGAAATGATCAGCGGCAAACACGGGCAAGCGTTGCCTGAGAATTGGGTAAACACGGGCTAGGGACGGCCACGCTGCAATAAATAGTGTTTGCATTGGCGATCTGCGGGTAACTTTCGGGGCCCATGTCTTGAAACCGTGAGGGTTTGGTGCCTATCTTTATCAGGTGATTTGAATTCATTTCAAATCATGGACGCGCCTGTTCTGTTACTGCGACGAAAGGAAAAGCACTGACAACAGTACACGCCAAGGGGAGAGCGGCCATCGCGCTCCCGAAGAGTCTGGAACGTGGCGCCGATGCCGCCGCCCGAGCTCTGCACGCCGTCCTCGCCAGTCTCGAGGACTCCAAAGCTGAAGATATGGTTACCATCGACATTGCCGGAAAATCCGCGCTTGGTGACTACATGGTTGTAGTCTCGGGGCGTTCGAGCCGGCACGTGTTGGCGATCGCGGACCATTTGACGACCGACCTCAAGGAAGACGGCTGGGGCAATGCCCGCGTCGAAGGCCTCGATGGCGGCGACTGGGTCTTGATCGACACCGGTGACATCATTATCCATGTGTTCCGTCCGGAAATCCGCGAGTTCTACAACATCGAGAAGATGTGGGCCGCGCCGGATATAGAAGAGAACACGCTGCACTGACCGGTTCCTAGATCCCGGACCGGCATGCGGACTGGATGCTGCTGAAGGCAATCTTCCAGCAGTGCTGAAATTTGGCCGCCGCGGTTGGCGCCGCGGCAAGGAGTGGGGATGCGAATAGGTCTTTTTGCGGTGGGCCGGTTGAAAGCAGGCCCTGAAAAGGATCTTGCGGCCCGCTATCTCGACCGTTTCGCCAAAGCCGGACCCGCCATCGGCCTCGAGCTGTCGAAGGTTTCCGAGGTCGCCGAAAGCCGCGCATCAAACAGCGACACCCGCAAGCGCGAGGAAGCTGCTCTTCTCGTAAAATCGCTTCCCGATACGTGCGTCCTCGTTCTGCTCGACGAACGCGGCAAGGCGTTCGACAGCGAAACCTTCGCAGGCCTCATCAGGGATTACCGCGACCAGGGCAAGCGCGACATGGTTATCGCCATTGGCGGTGCAGACGGGCTCGATCCCGCCCTTTACGAGCGCGCCGACACGACGCTCTGCCTTGGCAAGATGACCTGGCCGCACCAGCTCGTCCGCATCCTGATCGCCGAACAGCTCTACCGCGCCGTGACCATCCTTTCGGGACACCCCTATCATCGCGTCTAGTGTATAGCCGCTCACGCAGGCTTGTTTTGATTCTCACGCAAGAACGACAATGATCCTTGGCCAATCGTCGAAAATTCGCTTAGGGTCCGCGCCACACTGAGCCTCCTATTGAAACCTGAATGAAACGAGCCGCCACCACGCTTTCGCGACCGATCCTGACGCCGCTGGCTGCAGGGTTCGGCGCGGCTGTTCTTCTCTCGGGCCTCTTCACTTCGGATCAATTCGCCTTCGGTCAGGAGCCTGCCGCTCCGCCTCAGGTGGACGCAACCAAGCCGCAGACCGATCTGGCCGCCCCGGCGCCTGCCGCATCCGGCCAACCGCCTGCCGATCCGACCGAGGACCTTGCCGAGAAGCGCGACCAGACCCGCCGCGAATTGGAAGCTCTTTCCCAGACGCTCAGCCTTTCCGACGAGAAAGCAAAGCAGCTTCAGGATAGCATTGCCTCCCTCGATAAGAGCAATGCCAGCCTGCGCCAGGCGCTGATCGACTCCGCCGCCCGCCGCAAGGCGATGGACCGAGAGATTCGCGACAGCGAAGCCAAGATCACCGATCTCAAAGTCAAGGAAGATGGCATTCGCCGCTCGCTGCACGAACGGCGAGGCCTTTTGGCCGAGGTGCTCGCGGCGCTGGAGCGGATGGGTCGCAACCCCCCGCCGGCGCTGCTGGTCACGCCCGAAGACGCGCTAGCCTCGGTGCGCAGCGCGATCCTGCTTGGCGCCGTCGTCCCCGGCATGCGCCGGGAAACGGACAAGCTCATCGCTGATCTTGCCGAACTCGTTGCGCTGCAAGCAAGCGCCGATGCGGAAAAAGCAAACCTCACCACCACCATGACGAACAGTCTGGAGGAGGAGCGGCGCATGGACCTGTTGATTGCCGAAAACGACCGGCACGGCAAGCTGAACAGCGCCGAGCTGGAGGCCGAACGCAAGCGATCCGAGGAGCTTGCGAGCCAAGCAACCAGCCTCGAGGGACTGGTTGCATCCCTCGAAAGCCAGATCGGCTCGATCCGTGATGCCACGGCTGCGGCCCGCGCCGAGGAAGAGCGCCAGCGGCTCTTGACGGATCAGCAGCGGGAGCAGGCAAAGGCGCTCGCGGAAGGCGGGGTGCCTGATAAAAACCGCATTGCGCCAGCATATGCTTTCTCCGACTTGAAGCAGAAGCTGGAACTGCCTGTGGCCGGCGATGTCCTACGTCAGTTCGGCGATGATGACGGCACCGGGCATGAGGCGATGGGCGCGACGGTCGCAACCGGGGCTGGCGCGCTGGTTACCGCGCCCTCGGATGGCCTGGTGGTGTTCGCCGGCGCATTTCGCAGCTACGGCCAGATGGTCATCCTCGATACGGGCGGTGGCTATCACATGGTGCTTTCCGGGATGGACGCGATCAAGACGCGGCAGGGAAAGTTCGTCTTTGCCGGCGAACCGCTGGCTGTGATGGGCGCAAAAAGAGTCGCTAGCGCAACCGCTTTGGCGCTGGAAACGGACAGGCCAACGCTTTACATTGAATTTCGAAAAGATGGAAAGCCAGTCGATTCCCGACCTTGGTGGACCCCCAAAGAGACTGGAAAGGCACGCAATGATACGTAGGGCATCTCTCGTTCTCGTCGGCGCATTGATGGGCGCGACTGCGATGAGCGTCATTTACTCGGCGGGGGTACCGGCGGAAGCCGCCAGTGCTTCGACCTACAAGGAACTGTCGATTTTCGGCGACGTCTTCGAGCGCGTGCGCGCGCAGTACGTGACGCCGCCGCAGGAAGACAAGCTGGTCGAGGCCGCCATCAACGGCATGCTCACCTCGCTCGACCCGCATTCGAGCTATATGAATGCGAAGGACGCCGAAGACATGCGCACCCAGACCAAGGGTGAGTTCGGCGGCCTCGGCATCGAAGTGACAATGGAAGATGACCTCGTGAAGGTCATCACGCCGATCGACGACACGCCTGCCGCCAAGGCCGGGGTGCTTGCCGGCGACTACATCACCGCCATCGACGGCCAGTCCGTCCGCGGCCTGAAGCTCGAAGACGCCGTCGAAAAGATGCGCGGTGCGGTCAAGACGCCCATCAAGCTGACGCTGATGCGCAAGGGTGCCGATAAGCCGATCGAGCTCACCATCATCCGTGACGTGATTGCGGTGGCCGCTGTCAAGTCGCACATCGAAGGCGGCGACATCGGTTATCTCCGGGTGATCTCGTTCACCGAAAAGACGACGCCGGATCTCGAAGCTGCGATCGCCAAGATCAAGAAGGAAGTGCCGGCCGACAAGCTCAAGGGCTTCGTCCTCGACCTCCGCCTCAATCCGGGCGGTCTTCTCGACCAGGCCATCAACGTCGCTGACGACTTCCTGGAACGCGGCGAGGTCGTCTCGACCCGCGGCCGCAATCCGGACGAAACCCGGCGCTTCAACGCCGGCCCAGGCGACCTCACCGACGGCAAGCCGATGATCGTTCTCATCAACGGCGGATCGGCATCGGCTTCAGAAATCGTGGCCGGCGCGCTGCAGGACCTTCGCCGGGCGACCGTGCTCGGCACGCGCTCCTTCGGCAAGGGATCCGTGCAGACGATTATCCCGCTTGGCGAGAACGGCGCATTGCGCCTGACGACGGCGCTCTACTACACGCCGTCGGGTCGCTCTATCCAGGGCACCGGTATCGAGCCTGACGTCAAGGTCGACGAGCCGTTGCCGGAAGACCTGAAGGGCAAGCTCACCACCGAGGGCGAATCCAGCCTGCGCGGCCACATCAAGGGTCAGAGCGAGACGGACGAAGGCTCCGGTTCTGTCGCTTACGTGCCGCCTGAGGTGAAGGACGACGTTCAGCTGAACTACGCGCTCGACCTGCTTCGTGGCGTCAAGAAGGATGCGGCCTTCCCGCCGAATCCGGATAAAGCGGTCGTCGCAAAATAAGAAATCGGCGCCGGGCTGGAAACAGACCCGGCGCTTCTTTGACGCGCTGCTGGTACCTTTCCGGACAATTCAACCGTTGGGATACGCGGCCGCGATTCATCTTGTGACGCGCGAGGCGAGGACCGAGCGTGAGCAATTTTCCCAAGTAGGCGGGCGGGGAGAGACTTGGATACTAATCTGCATGCACCGTTGGGTCAGAACAAACCCTCTGGCCGAAAAAGGCGGCGCTTGCCCCTCGGCCGCGGTCTTGCCGGCCTCTGCCTGATCGTCGTTGCAGGTTTCTCGCTTTATGGAGCGCTGACCAAGGACACCCTGCAAAAGACGGTCCCCGCCGAAACCGCCAGCAAGGCACCCCCTACCGATACGACAGCGCCGCCGGTGCCTGACGATACCATGCCCCATTCTACCCCAAATTCCGGCGCCAACGTCCAGCGAAATGTCACGGGCGATGGCTCGGTGGTAACCACATTCAGCCCCGGCACGCGCAACGGTGACGGCCCCGTTCTGATCGACGCCAACCGCAAGGGTCAGGATCCGCGCATGGCCGGGTTACCGAACGACGAATTGTTGGAGGATTCGCCTTTCGGCCGCCTGCCGATCATCGGGCCAAGCGGATTGCGCCCCATGGATCAGTACGCGCGCCCCTGGTCTGGCGCACGCGGCACGCGGATAGCCATCGTCGTCGGCGGGCTAGGCCTCAGCCAGACAGGGACGCAGCGCGCCATCGAAGCTTTGCCCGAGGAAATTACGTTCGGCTTTGCCGCCAGCGGCAACAGCTTGCAGCGTTGGATGCAGGAAGCGCGCCGGGGAGGGCATGAAATCCTGTTGCAGGTGCCACTTGAGCCCTTTGATTATCCGGCGAATAATCCTGGCTCCGAAACTCTGCTGACGTCGCATTCCGCCGATCGCAATGTCGAGGATCTGCACAAGGCGATGGGCGAAATCACCAATTATACCGGTATCATGAACTACCTCGGCGGACGCTTTCTTTCTAGTTCCAGCGCTCTCGAGCCGGTTCTGCGCGACATCGGCAAACGCGGCCTTCTCTTTCTCGATGACGGTTCGGCGGCGCAATCCAAGTCGAAGATCATCGCCAAAGCGGTCGAGGCACCCCACGCCTTTGCCGATCTCCAGCTTGACGGCGAGTTGCAGACGAACGCCATCCTTCAAAAGCTCGACGAACTGGAACGCATAGCGCGCCGCAACGGCCAGGCGATCGGCGTCGCCTCCGCCTTCGATGAAAGCATAGATGCGATCGGCAAATGGAGCACGGAGGCGTCCATGCGCGGCATCGAGATCGTTGCGGTCTCGGCGCTGGTCGACGACCCCAAGCGTCCCTGAAATCAAGAGGTAGCCATGAGCAAGAGCCCATCACCTGTAAAGGCAGAGGATCTGCCCTATCGCCGCTGTGTCGGCATCATGGTGTTGAACCGGCAAGGCCTCGTCTGGGCGGGCCACCGAGTGGCGATCGGCAATTCCGAGTATGACGGTTCGCCGCATCTCTGGCAGATGCCGCAGGGCGGCATCGACGGCGGCGAGGATCCGCTGGAAGCCGCTTATCGCGAGCTTTACGAAGAGACGGGCATGCGCAGCGTCACGCTGCTTGCCGAAGCGCGCGATTGGATCAACTACGATCTCCCCGCACATCTCATCGGTATCGGCCTGAAGGGCAAATATCGGGGCCAAACGCAACGCTGGTTCGCATTCCGCTTCGAAGGTGACGAGAGTGAGATCGCCATCAACCCGCCGCCCGGCGGACATGAGCCGGAATTCGATGCGTGGGGCTGGAAGCCCATGCCGGAACTTCCCAACCTGATCGTCGCCTTCAAGCGCCAGGTCTACGAGACGGTCGTCGCGGAATTCCACCATTTGGCCGACCTGCCGGCGATGGAAGACTGAAGGTGGGGAAAGAGCAATTTTAAAGCAGGTGCGGCTGCCGGCTCCATAAGGCCGGAACGGCGGCGGGCTTCACCTCGGTGATTGCCATTCGCAGCGCCCCGCGTGTCGAGCCGACATCCCGAGGCGCTGAAAATCCCTTAACGAGTGACACCTCTGTTACCAAGGCGTCATGCCGTTTTATTCGGCGTTGTCGGCGGAGTCGGCGTTGAGCTGGCCATACTTCGTTTCGCCGATCGACTTCAATAGATCGAGCTGCGTCTCGAGGAAGTCGATATGACCTTCCTCGTCCGCCAGAAGCTCTTCGAAGAGCTTCATCGAAACATAGTCGCCGGCGTCATGACAGATGTCGCGCGAGGCCTTGTAGGCGGTGCGGGCGTCGTATTCGCCGGCAAGATCCGCTTCCAGCACTTCCTTGACGTTCTGACCGATGCGCAGGGGGGCCAACGTCTGCAGGTTGGGATGACCTTCAAGGAAGATGATGCGGGCGACCAGACGGTCGGCATGATGCATCTCTTCGATGGATTCGGCGCGTTCCTTCTTAGCAAGCTTGGTGTAACCCCAATCCTCAAGAAGGCGGTAGTGAACCCAATATTGGTTGACTGCACCGAGTTCGAGGAAAAGCGCCTCGTTAAGCCGCTCGATGACTTTTTTGTCGCCTTTCAATGTCCGCTCTCCTGTTCTCTTCGTGGAACTGTCTCAAGCGGGACATAAAATCAAATATTTCATCCTCCGTCGAGTGGCGGCGGGCGTGATAGTCCTCGGTGGTCTGGATGATGATGTCGACGACATTCGGAAAACAGCCGCAACACCGGCCGCGCTTCTCCATGGCATGATAGACTTTGGCGGGAACGATGAGCTGCCAGCAATCCTCATCGAGGAAGTTGTTGATGACTTCCCGGATTTCGTGATCGGTGATGTAATTGCAGCTGCAGACCAGCATCGTTCAGTCCGTCAAACATGACCTTATGTATCCTGTTTAATGCTAAAGAAGACGAAGTTTGTCAAGAAAGAATCGACTCCTCGCAATTGTCCTTTAGGCAAGGGCTATGTCCTCAATGGAAGTTTCGCCCGCGCGGCATGACGTTTGCGGCTTCGGCCGCTTGGCTTTGGCCGGTTTCCGTTGCCTGGCGATTGCGCGCAAGGCGCTCGGCCGCCTGCACCTGCTTTTTCTGACGATGATCCATCGTCGGCCGCAGCGCTTCGTCGGCCCGCTCATTGGCGCCGAACCGCCTGGCTTCACCCTGCAGCAGGCCGAGGGCGGGGGTCATGTCCTCGATATGGCGGGCAATGACATGGATGACGCCGCTCTCGCTCTGCAGCTGGCCGAAGATCTTGACGAGCCGAGCGCCCATCACGATCGAGCGGTATTGCTCGAAGGCCTTTTTCCAGATGATGGCATTGGCCACGCCTGTCTCGTCCTCCAGCGTCATGAAGATCACGCCATTGGCCGATCCCGGACGTTGGCGCACGAGCACGAGGCCGGCGACCGTCACCTGGCTGCCGCTCGGCACGTCGGCAAGCGCCCCGTTGCACGTGATACCCAGCTGCGAGAATTCGGTGCGCAGGAATGAAACTGGATGGGCCTTCAGCGACAGGGACAGGTAGCGATAATCCTCGATCACCTGCTCGCCGGGCAGCATGGCGGGCAGCGCGACCTCGGGCTCGATTTGCAGATCGGCGCGATCGGCGCGTTCGAAGAGAGGCAACTTTTCCGCAGCGCTCCTGGCATCGAGCGCCTTCACCGCCCACAGCGCCTCGCGCCTCGCAAGCCCTATGGAACGGAAGGCATCGGCATCGGCCAGCCGCTCGATCTCGGCCTTCTGCAAGCCCGAGCGCAGCCAGAGATCGCGCACCGAACTGTAACCGCCGGCCCTGTTGGCGACGAGCCTGTCGCACACGGCGGCTTCCGACAGTCCCTTGATTTGCCGCAAGCCAAGGCGAACGGCCCGCCCCGTCTTGATGACGCAGCATAAGTCCGCATGTCTCCGGTGGACCTCGGCATGGTCGAATTCGGTCTCTTCAAGTGTCGCGTCCCATTCGGAAAAATTGATATCCACCGGCCTGACCTCGACCCCATGCTCGCGCGCATCCCGCACCAGCTGTGCCGGCGCATAAAAACCCATCGGCTGGGAATTGAGAAGCGCGGCACAGAAGACGTCGGGATAGTATGCCTTGACCCAGGAGGAGGCGTAGACGAGCAGCGCAAAGGAGGCTGCATGGCTTTCCGGAAAGCCGTATTCGCCGAACCCCTTGATCTGGTTGAAGCATTGCCGGGCAAATTCGAGCGCGTAGCCTTTTGAGGTCATTCCTTCGATGAAGCGCTTCTCGAAATTGCCGATGGTGCCGGTCCTCTTGAACGTCGCCATCGCCCGCCGTAGCCGGTCGGCCTCCGCCGGTTCGAAGCCGGCGGCGGTGATGGCAATCTGCATCGCCTGCTCCTGGAACAGGGGAACGCCGAGTGTTCGTTCCAGGACAGCCTTCAGTTCCTCGCTTGGATAGTCGATCGGGATGTTCTGCTTTCGCAGTTCCCGACGCTTCAGATAGGGATGCACCATGTCGCCCTGGATCGGCCCCGGCCGCACAATCGCCACCTCGATCACCAGATCATAGAATTTCCGTGGCTGAAGGCGCGGCAGCATGCTCATCTGCGCCCGGCTTTCGATCTGAAAGACCCCGACCGTGTCGGCCCGGCAGATCATGTCGTAAACCGGCTTACCCTCCTCGCCATGCTCCCTGTTGCCGAGATCGGCGAGGGATTTCTTTACATTGTAATGGAGGCGAAGGAGATCGAAGGCCCTTCTGAGACAGGTCAGCATGCCGAGCGCCAGCACGTCGACCTTGAGGAGCCCGACATTGTCGAGGTCGTCCTTGTCCCACTCGATCATATACCGGCCCGGCATCGCCGTTTTCATGATCGGCACGATTTCGTCGAGCCTGTCACGGGTGATGACGAAGCCGCCGACATGCTGCGTGAGGTGGCGGGGAAAGCCGAGCAGAGCGGAAGCATACTTCAGGACGTTTCGGGTCACTGGATCCGCAAGATTAAGACCGGCAGCCTTTGCATCGCGTTCCGACAGCTTGTCTTCCGACCAGCCCCATACCAGACTTCCGATCGCCGACTGCACGTCCTCAGAGAGTCCGAAGGCCTTGGAAACCTCTCGGCCGGCGGAACGGGTGCGATAGGTGATGACGCCCGCCGTCAGCCCGGCATGCTCCTTGCCGTATTTCTCATAGATATGCTGGATGACCTCCTCGCGTCGTTCATGCTCGAAATCGACGTCGATGTCGGGTGGTTCGTCGCGATCCATGGAGATGAAACGATCGAAAAGCAGCGTGCTTTTCTGAGGATCCACTTCGGTAATTTCCAGACAGTAGCAGATGACCGAATTGGCGGCCGAGCCACGCCCCTGGCATAAAATGCCCAACTCGTAGCGGGCATGCCAGACAAGCTTGTGAACCGTCAGGAAGTAGGATTCGTATTGCTTCATCCGGATAAGATCGAGTTCGTAATCGATCTTCGCAGCGACGGCCGCGGGAACGCCGCCCGGATAGCGCTTCGCCGCTCCCGTTCGTGTCAGGCGATCGAGGGTCTCGTAGGGTGTTTCGCCCGGGTCGTTCTCGGCAGGATAATTGTGCTTCAGCGCGTCGAGCGTGAAGGACAGCTTGGCGAAGAATTTTCCGGCGTTTTCGATCGCATCCGGATAGTTCCGAAAAAGCCGACGCATCGCGCGCGCATCCTTCAGATGGCGCTCGGCATTGGGAGCGAGCAGAAACCCCGCCCTGGCGATGGGCACATGTTCCCTAATCGAAACCACGACGTCCGATAGGGGGCGGCGCCCGGCCTCGTGATAGAGCGGCTGGTTGGTGGCAAGCAACGGCACGCGATGGCGGGTGGCAAGCTGCGCCAGAAGGGCGAAAACCCGGCTGTCGCGACCGTCATAGGCGGGCGTCATGGCCAGATAGACGGCCTTGCCGAACCGTTGGGTCAACCGTTCCAGGCAGCCGTCCAGCGCCTGGCCGCGGGAGGCGTCGTCGGCGAGGTATGGATCGGGACTAAGGGCGAGCATCATCTCCTCTCCCCATTCCATGAGATCCGCCTCCTTCAAGATGCAGGCGCCCTTTTCCGCTCGCAGGTTTCCAGCGCTCAGCAAGCGGCAGAGATGCCCCCATCCCCTTCGGTTCCGTGGATAGGCGAGAACATCCGGGGTTCCATCGGAAAAGACGAGCCGCGCGCCCGGCTGAACACGGACGGGATGGAGCGTAGGCCTCTCATCTTTATCGAAGGCCTTCCTGATCTCCTTGGCCTGCATATGCGCCCTGACAACGCCGGCGACCGAATTGCGGTCTGCGATCCCCAGTCCGGCAAGTCCGACAAGCGCCGCCTGCAGCACCATGTCCTCGGGCGACGAAGCTCCCTCCAGGAAGGAGAAATTTGTCCTCGTACCAATCTCGAAAAATTGAGGTGCCGCGCTCATGCGAAAACGCCGTGCACGAACCAGCGCGGTGCCGGGTCTTCGCCGTAAAGCCCTTCGCGGTACATCCAGAGACGGCGGCCGGCATCGTCCTCGATGCGGAAATAGTCGCGCGTGGGGGCCTCCGCCCCGTCGATCCACCATTCCATGGCAAGGCGTTCCGGGCCTTCGCTTCGCGATACCCGATGCTGCAGGCGCCGCCAGCGAAAGCTCTGCGGCGGGCCTTCCGGCACTTCGGCAAGCAGGGTTTCCACCCGTTCCGGCACGGCGAAAAGCCGCAAAGGGCGCTCGCCCCGAGGGGGCGGGATCCTGTCTTGCCCGGTCCCACGGCCTGACGCGAACCCCTCAATCGCCGGAACCGCGACCGCCGCGCGCTCCGGCACATGGCTTTCCCGGATATCGAAGCTCTGCAGACAATCCTTCCCGAGCCGGGCCGAGACGCCGTCCACGAAGGCGGCGAGGGACGTTTCGGCTTCGCGGTCACCGTCAAAGTTCGCCTGCATACCCTCGAAAGGCTCGTGCCGCAGGACGTTGAGCCGCAGGATTTCGAAGCCGTAGCCGGCATCGAGATCGTTGTGAACGGCCTGCAGGCGCCGGGAAAAGAGGTCGGCGATCCGCTTCGGGTCCTTGAGCGGCTGCGAGGTGCCGGCCGTTATCCGGAAGACCGCCCCGTCGACGCGGAAGAGGACGAGCTCGAAGGCGCGTCCACCGACGCCGCGTGCATCCAGCGAAGGTTTCAGCGAGATCGCGATCTGGCCAGCCAGCGCAAGAATATCTTCCTCGCTTTCCACCGGCTCGGCCAGCCGTCGTTCGGCCGACAGGCTTGCCACTGGCCGGCGCGGCGAAACCGGCTCCTCATCGATGCCAAGCGCCTGGTCGAGGCGCAGAAGGAGGAACGCGCCGAAACGGCGGGCAAGCGGCGCCCGCGCCGCCGTCATGATATCGCCGACCTGCTTGAGGCCGAGCTTGTGCAGGGCCGTCACGGTCTCTTCCTTGAGCCTCAAGGCTGCGACCGTCAGCGGCGCCAAAACCGTCTCCATCGCCTCGTCGGCGACGACGCCGCCTCTGCCGAAGCGGCAAACGGCAGACGACAGCCCGGGCGAGGAGGTAATCGCACCCCGCACATCCATGCCCATCCGGGAAAGGCGCGCCAGAATATCGTCAAGCAACGCTGCCTCGCCGCCAAAAAGATGAGTGCAGCCGGTGATATCGAGAAACAGCCCGTCATCGCCGTCGAACCCCACCAGCGGCGTATAGCGGTCGCACCAGTCGGCGACGGTTTCCAGAAACCGGCGGTCGGCGGCCTTGTCCTCCTCCAGCACGTCGAGGGCGGGACAGATGGCGCGCGCTTCCGCCACGCCCTGGCCCCGTTTCAGCCCCAGCGCCTCTGCCCTCTCGTCAAGCGCCGTCAGCCGCATGGTATTGCTCGAGCGGCCGGCGCTCACCAGAGGCGGCGTCTTAAGCGTGCCGGCGGTGCGTGCCGAACGCCAGGAGGGACCCCATCTCTTGCGGGCGACCCGGTCGGTCGGCAAATGCGGGAAGGCCAACGCCAGGACGCGCTGCCCTTGCCCCGGGAAGGGCAGGCTGTTGCCGGTCAGAAGCGGTAAGGAAACGGCGGCCATGGGCATTCCACTCCAGAACGAAAGACAGGGGAGCCGGATTGCGGCTCTTTTCCAGAACGACACGGAAGGCCGGATTGCCGATGCTGCCGCCAAGCAGGGGTCCATCCAGCAAAATCCGCGCCGGAGCCGGCGCGGGTTCGATGCATAGGCGGTGATAGGCGCTGCTCGCCTCCTCTTCTCCCGCCTGGCGCAGAAGAAACAGCGGCCGCCCCGCCGCCTTGGCTCTGAGCGCCAGCCGTCGGCTCTCGGTCAGCCCGAAACGAGCCGGGTTGCCCCGCACTTCCAAAATGATTGTCGCAAACACGGCGCTTGAAAGCGCGGTCTCCGCAAGCCATAGCGCTTCCTCCAGCTTGCGCGGTGCAGCCAGCAGGAACCGTTGCGGATCGATGCCGAAATCCCTGAGCCCGATCGCATAGGGAAGACCCGCCTCCAAGCCCGCTACGGTGTCGCCGATCCAAAGAGCCGGCCCGGCATCTTCCTCGGCTTGAATGCATGCGGTCAAAGCCAGCGCGAAACCGCTCGCGGCACCCGCATCGCGCAGGCTTTGCGATCGAATCTCGGTCAGCGCATCGCGCCGCAAGCCGCCTTCCAGCGCCTCATCGACGGCATCGATGCCGGTAGAAAGAGGCGGCGGCTCATCTCGCGAAAAGCCGCGCGCCTTTTGCGCCGCCGTCTCGCCGCCAACCGCAAAGGCCTCATGAGCGGCAGCAGCCAAGGCCGGAACCGGCTTGCCTTCCAGACGGGCAATGGTCTCGCGCAGGGCAAAAAGCGTCTCCCGCGCCACGGCTTTCTCGGCCATGACGGTGCTCCTGATTTAATGTTCTTGTTATGTTCTTATGGATTCCAGAGCTTGAGAGAAGAGTCAACAACCAATTCTATGAATTTATTCCTTTGACTGATTCCGCTCTCGAAAAACCCCATCAAAGGTTCTATATGGGCGGAAAGGAAGGAAGCATTTATGGCCCGCATTGATCAGAGCGAGGATTGGCGGGACCGCCACGCCCCCACGCTCAGCGCATTCGAATCTCTGGCCGCGGAGGCCTATAGCCATTTGCCGGAAGAATTCCGGGCGCTGACCGGCAACCTCATCATCGAGATCGAGGATTTCCCCGACGACGACGTGTTCGAAGACATGGCGCTGGAAACGCCCTTCGATCTGCTCGGGCTTTTCGAAGGCCGTGGCATCTCGGAGCGCTTTACCCTCGAAACCGGCGAAATGCCGAACCGCATCCGGCTCTATCGCCGCCCGATCATCGACTACTGGGCGGAAAACGAAGAAACGCTCGGCGACATCATCACGCACGTCCTCATCCATGAGATCGGCCATCATTTCGGCCTGAGCGACGAGGATATGGAGCGGATCGAGGAAAGCGCCGAGGAAGCGACGGACCGCTAAGCTTTCCTGGAATTCTCCTATTGCTCGGAGAGCTTCATCTCCGGATCGTAATCCTTCCCTTCGACTTCCTTCACCACCGCCTGGCCGCATTGCATCGCGCCTGTTGCCGCGTTGAAGGCATAGGTCGGGGAACCCGACAGCGACCAGCCTTTGTTCAAGGCGGCCGTCACCTTATGGCAGAAGGAAGCATCGTCCGGACCGGTCAGGAAGCGGTAGAGTTTCATCCAGCAATCTTTCGTAATCAGGCTGACGCTATCGAGCGTTTCGCGATCAGGCGCGCTTTATGGACCAGCGCCTCCGCCTGGACAAGATGCAGGCGCTCGACCATTCGGCCGCCGATATTGACGACGTTGAGACCGGCCGCTGCCGGATCCTCGAAGGCTGCGATGATTGCCTCGGCCTCCATTACAGCCTGCTCGTCCGGCCCGAAATGACGGTTGGCTGCCTTGATCTGGGCCGGATGGATCAGCATCTTGCCGTCGAAGCCCATGGCACGGCCTTGCAGGCATTCGTCGGCGAAAGCCTTCTGGTCCTTGAAATCATTGAAGACGCTATCGACCGCGTCGAGCCCGTAGGCGCTGACCGCAAGTACCACCTGCATCAGCCACGGCACGAGATAGGCGCGGCCGGGTTGCTGCAGAACTCCGGTTTCCTTCCGCAGGTCGTTAAGCCCGACGACGAAACAGTCGAGACGACTTCCAGGCGTGCGGCCGGCTTCGGCGATCGCCGCCGCGTTCAACACCCCGCGCGGGGTCTCGATCATCGCCCAGATACGCAGCTCCTCCGGCGCATCGGCCTCCGCCAGCCGGTCGCTGACGCCTAAGACATCCTGCGGCTCATCGACCTTCGGCAGAAGCACCGCATCGGGGTTGAGTCGAAGCACGAGATCGAGGTCGTCTCGGCCGAAGGGAGTCGACAGCGCGTTGACGCGGATGATCGTCTCTTTGCCGAGAGGCTTGCCGGCAAAGAAGGCTTTGAGGTTTTCGCGTGCCTCGGCCTTCTTCTCAGGCGCGACCGAATCCTCGAGGTCGAAGATGACCCCGTCGCAATCAAGATCGTGAACCTTCTGAAGGGCGCGACCATTGATCGCAGGGACGCTCAACACTGAACGACGCAGGCGGGCGGAACGGAGAGGGGTCTGTCTGCTCATACGGGCGAGACTAGACTATTATTCTCGAATTCGAAATCACTTCTCTGAAGAAAACAGAACGCCTATTCAAAGCCTTAGCGTATCGGAACGACAAGAAAACAAGGCATGGCCTCATTTTCCTGACGTCTTTTCGCCCTGCACCACAGACCCGCGTCCGCGTTCCCTAGGAATGGGACCGACTGTACCCGTGGCCGGCCAAATCCACCAAAATGCCACGCTGCCATTGAAGAGGAGGAGGCGAAGGACGACATTACGTCCAGAAAGGTGACACCCATGCAAAACGTCCGTTCTTTGTTCTTCGCCCTTGCCGCCATCACCGTTTTTGCCGGACTGGCGCTGTTTACCGTCTCGCTCACGCTCGCCGTCGGCGGCATCCTGACCGCGCTGATGGTCGGCCGTGCACTATCGCTGAAGATGAAGCCGCAGCCGGTGCGCGCCCGCGCCAATTCGCAACAGAACATGCGTATCTGGAACGACGGCCGCGGCACCATCATCGACCTCTGATCTCGTTCCTTCGAAAAAACCGGCCGACGTTGTCGGCTGGGGCTGATCTCCGGCGTCCTATGGGAGAGCGGGCTGAGCTCGCTACCCTTTAAGAGAAAGAAGGATAACGAAGATGGTTTCAGAGACGCAAGAAGCAGGGAATGCGATGCCGCCCGTCAAGAACGGGCTTCTGCCCTATCTGACGGTCGATGGCGCGGTGAAGGCCGCGGAATTCTACAAGCGCGCGTTTGGCGCCGAGGAAGCCTTCCGGGTTCCGGTCGACGAGCAGGGGCGTACGATGCATGTCCACCTCTACGTGAACAACAGTTCCCTCATGCTGAGCGACGCCTATCCGGAGCACGGCCATCCGCTGACGAAGCCGCAATCCTTCTCCCTGCAACTGGTCGTCGACGACATAGATTTCTGGTGGGAGCGGGCCGTCGCCGCTGGCGCGGAAGTGGTCATGCCGGTCGAGCTGATGTTCTGGGGCGACCGTTATGGCCAGCTTCGCGATCCGTTCGGCGTCCTCTGGGCGATCAACTCCCCGGCAAAAAAATCCTAGTCGCGACCGGAACCAGCCGCCGCCACCGCTGCGGCTGGCTCGCCTTGCAAATTTTCCTTCATTTCGGCAGGAAACTGCACTAAACGCTGATCCATATATCCCATCTGCCGAAATTGGAGGCCAGGTCATGGACAAATTCACCAAGCTCACGGGCGTCGCAGCCCCTCTGCCGGTCGTCAATGTCGACACCGACATGATCATTCCCAAAGATTATCTGAAGACCATCAAGCGCACCGGTCTCGGCAAGGGCCTCTTTGCCGAAGCGCGCTACAATGAAGACGGCACGATCAACCCGGATTTCGTTCTCAACAAACCGGCCTACCAGAACGCCAAGATCCTCATCGCAGGCGACAATTTCGGCTGCGGCTCGTCGCGCGAGCATGCGCCCTGGGCGCTCCTCGACTTCGGTATCCGCTGCGTCATCTCGACCTCGTTCGCCGACATTTTCTACAACAACTGTTTCAAGAACGGCATCCTGCCGATCGCTGTCAGCCACGAGGATCTCGACAAGCTGATGGACGACGCCTCGCGCGGCTCCAACGCCATCCTGACGATCGATCTGGAGAACCTGGAAATCACCGGCCCGGACGGCGGTATGATCAAGTTCGACCTCGATGAGTTCAAGCGTCACTGCCTGCTGAACGGCCTCGACGACATCGGCCTGACGCTGGAGAAGGCAACTGCCATCGACAGCTTCGAGAAGGCGAACGCAGCCTCTCGTCCCTGGGCCTGATATCGCCATGCCCGGGCCGCGTAAACTGATCTCATCCGGCTCGCCGTTCGAACGTACGGCGGGCTATTCTCGGGCGGTGGTCCAGGGTGACTGGTGCTTCGTCTCCGGTACCACCGGCTACGACTACGCCAGCATGACCATGCCGGAAACGGTCGAGGCACAGACCCGCAACTGCCTGAAAACGATCGAGGGCGCCTTGGCGGAAGCCGGTTTCTCACTCGCCGACGTGGTGCGCAATCACTACTACATCACCGACGCCGCCTTCGCCGACCGGGTGTTTCCCATCCTCGGAGAGGCCTTCCGCGAGATCCGCCCCGCCGCCACGATGATCGTCTGCGATCTGATCCGGCCCGAAATGCTGGTCGAAATCGAAGTGACCGCGCTGAAGGCGCGCTGACCCGCCGGAATGTCTGGGCCGCGGGCGACTTAGCGTCCCAATCTCACCTGCCGTTGCCATATCAAAGGCAAAAAACTGCGCCATCCTACCGCATCCTTTTCATCGGAAGGGATAACGCGGTGCGCGAGGCAGAGCTGCAATCGCTTCGGCAAGTCTATGCCCGAAAAATCGTCGCGTCGGCGAATGCGAGCGGCGACGCCCGCCTGGAGGCGGCATTCGCGGCTGTCCACCGCGAGGATTTTCTGGGATCGCCGCCCTGGCGACCGATCGATACCGGCCGTGGCTCCCGCTCCGCCCCGGTCAGTGATCCGGCCTGCGTCTATCAGGACGTTCTATTCCCTCTTTCCCTTGCCCGCGGCGTCAACAACGGCTCGCCCTCCCTTCACGCCCGTCTCATGCACGCGCTCGCGCCGCAGCCGGGCCAAACTATCGTCCATCTCGGTGCAGGGACCGGCTACTACAGCGCCATCCTCTCAGAACTCGTCGGGCCGGAAGGCCAAGTCGCGGCGATCGAAATCGATCCTCTGCTCGCGGATAAGGCACGGACCTGCCTCGCGGACCGGCAGAACATCAGGGTCATGGCCGCCGATGCCGGTCTCTGGCCCGAGGAGGCGACCGACCGCATCTATGTCAGTTTCGCGGGAAGCGCGCCGATGCCCCTATGGATCGAACGCCTGGCCCCTGGCGCGCGGTTGGTTCTTCCCTTGGGCGTGCCGGATGCGGATTACGGGTTTCCTAGATTTTCTCACGGAGAGGCATTTATGTTCGAGCGGCGCCAAGAGGGGTTTTCCGCCTCGCGGCTCTGTTCCGTTGCTTTCGTGCAAGGGGAGGGCCTAACGCAGCCGGGCAACCGCGGCGATCTCGAACGATTGCGCCAAGCCCTGAGCTCCCCCGGCGCCGATGCGGTCAGAAGCCTCGTTTGGGGAAGGGAGGCCGATGAAAGACGCTGCTGGTTCTGGTCCCCGCAGTGGAGCCTTTGCTACGATCCAGTCTGATCCAGGCGGTGGAGGCGCACAAATCTTTCGTCGAAATGATTTCACTTGAATGGAAGTTGCGCTAAGAACGCGCCCGACATCTGACTAGCAAAGGGATTTCCCATGACTGTGCGCAATCTTTTCCTTCTGCCGGGCGACGGCATCGGCCCCGAAGCCATGGGCGAGGTCCGCAAGATCATCGCCTTTATGAACGCGTCGAAGAATGCAGGCTTCGTCACCGACGAAGGCCTCGTCGGTGGTTCGGCCTATGACGCCCACGGCGCGGCGATCTCCGAGGCCGACATGGCCAAGGCGATGGCGGCGGACGCGGTGCTCTTCGGCGCCGTCGGCGGCCCGAAGTGGGATAGCGTTCCCTACGAAGTGCGCCCGGAAGCCGGTCTGCTTCGCCTGCGCAAGGACATGGAACTCTTCGCCAACCTGCGCCCGGCCATCTGCTATCCGGCACTTGCCAACGCTTCCTCGCTGAAGCCCGAACTCGTCGAAGGCCTCGACATCCTGATCGTGCGCGAACTCACCGGCGGCGTATACTTCGGCGAACCGAAGGAAATCATCGATCTCGGCAACGGCCAGAAGCGCGGCATCGACACGCAGGTCTACGACACCTACGAAATCGAGCGCATCTCCGGCGTCGCCTTCGAACTGGCGCGCACCCGCAACAACCGCGTCTGCTCGATGGAAAAGCGTAACGTCATGAAGTCCGGCGTGCTCTGGAACCAGGTGGTGACGGCGACGCACAAGGCGAAATATTCCGACGTGCAGCTGGATCACATGCTCGCTGATGCCGGCGGCATGCAGCTGGTGCGCGCGCCGAAACAGTTCGACGTCATCGTCACCGACAATCTGTTCGGCGACATGCTCTCCGACGTGGCCGCCATGCTGACAGGCTCGCTCGGCATGCTGCCGTCCGCCTCGCTCGGTGCACCGGACGCCAAGACAGGCAAGCGAAAAGCGCTCTATGAGCCGGTGCACGGCTCCGCTCCCGATATCGCCGGCAAGGGCATCGCCAACCCGATCGCCATGATCGCCTCCTTCGCCATGTGCCTGCGCTACTCCTTCAACCTGGTCGCGGAAGCCGACGCCCTTGAAAAGGCGATCGCCAATGTTCTCGACAGCGGCATCCGCACCGGCGACATCATGGCCGAGGGCAGCAGGCAGGTCGGCACGGCGGAAATGGGCGACGCGATCCTTGCGGAATTCAAGGCACTCTCCGCCTGACCCCACGCGAAGCTGAAAAAGCCGCCGTTCCGCTGCAGCGGCGCGGCGGCTTTTCGTTGATCTCGCGGCTGACGAGGAAGCCCCCCGGCGCGCCTGTAAAAAAACCGTAGCACAGCACTGCTATCGCTCGGCAAGCGCTCACGATCAACGCGGGCTGGGGGACTGGCATGCAAGCGATCCTGCGATCTCTCGACAAGCGGCGGCGACGAGCAGTCGGATGCGCGCCATTGCGTTGGCAGGTTTGTCTTTTCATGACGGGCAATATGGTGCTGCTGTCGGCGCTCCTCCTCGATGTGCCTCTCGGCGCCGGGATCGGTCGTCTTGATCCGTCGATCCACTTCTTCGGACGGATGCTCACGGATGTCGGGCAGTCCGGCTGGCTCATCGCCGTAAGCGCTTTCCTCCTCTTCGAGGGATGGGCGAGAGCGCGGCTCACGCAGCCGGCGCGCTGCCGGTGCCGGGCAGTGCAGATAAGCCGGATCGGCGGTTATCTGCTCCTTACGATCGCGCTTTCCGGCATTGCGGCCAATCTCTTGAAACGCGCGATCGGGCGCGCCCGTCCAGAGCATTTCGACGATCTTGGAAGTTTTGCTTTCTCGCCTTTTTCCGGCCACGCCAGCTTTGCGAGCTTTCCCTCGGGACATGCCACGACGATCGGGGCCTTTTTTGCCGCGCTCGCGTTTCTTTTCCCCCGCCATCGCTTTGTCTTTGCCGCCTCAGCGCTATGGCTCGGCGCCACCCGCGTCATGGTCGGCGCGCATTATCCGAGCGATGTCGTCGCCGGTCTTGCTCTCGGGAGTTGGTTCTCGTTCATGGTCGCCCTGGTCTATTCCCGCTACGGCGTGCTTTTCCGCATCGGCGAGGACGGCTGGCCGGCAATGAAACGGCCGATCTCGTGAAATACCCAAAAAAAGAAACCGGCGCCCTGAGCGCCGGTTTCCTTTCGTTGCCCGCCCGGTTGATCCCGCATCAATCCATCGTGTGGATATCGCGATCCTTGGTCTCCGGCAGGAAGATCATCCCGATCACAAAGGTGATGCCGGCAAAGACGATCGGATACCAGAGGCCGTAGTAGATATTGCCCTTGGCGGCGCTCATCGCAAACGCCATGGCCGGCAGCAGGCCGCCGAACCAGCCGTTGCCGATATGGTAGGGCAGCGACATGCCGCTGTAGCGGATGCGGGTCGGGAAGAGTTCGACCAGCAGCGCCGCGATCGGGCCGTAGACCATCGTCACGTAAATGACGAGCACGACGAGGATGGCGATCGTGCCGATCCAGTTCACGTTGGCCGGATCAGCAACCATCGTAAAGGTGCCGGCCTTGGCGACCGTGTAGACAGGCATTTCCGTTAGAGCACCGGCATCGTCCTTGGTGATCAACTTGTCGGCGACGAGCTTGTCGACCGGTACCACCGCCTTCTCGCCGCCGCGCACCGCGTCGGCATTAAGCGCAAGTTCCGGATTGGCGGCGACGAAGGCATCGAGCTTGACGTCCGGCACCTTGGCAGCACCGCGCACCAGCGGATAGCCAGCGTCGTGAAGGGCGATATTGAGACTCTTCTCAAAGGCGCTATTCAGCCCCTTGGCCTTGTCGCCCGCGGCAACCGCATCATAGCTGGCCGCGGTTTCGTCGCCGATCTTGACCGTCGCGGGCTGGCCGACGGGGCCGGGCACGACGTCATAGGGCACCGAGTTCTTGGTAAGGAACGCGGTGGCAATGTCGCAGGAACTGGTGAATTTTGCGGTGCCGGTCGGGTTGAACTGGAACTTGCAGTCGGCCGGATCGGCCGTCACCGTTGCTCGCACCGTCGCTTGCGCCTGAGCGAGTGCCGGGTTGGCCGTCCAGGTCATGGCCTTGAACAACGGGAAGTAGGTGAGCATTGCGAGCAGGAGGCCAGCCATCAGGATCGGCTTGCGGCCGATCTTGTCCGACAGACCACCGAAGAAGACGAAGAAGCCGGTGCCGATGAAGAGAGCGACGGCAACCATGATATTGGCAGCCTGGCCGTCCACTTTCAGCACGTTCTGCAGGAAGAACAAGGCGTAGAACTGGCCGCAATACCAGACAACTGCCTGGCCCATGGTGGCGCCGAACAGCGCAAGCAGGGCGATCTTGGCATTGCGCCACTGGCCGAAAGCCTCCGTCAGCGGTGCCTTCGAACCCTTGCCCTCGGCCTTCATGCGCTGGAATGCTGGCGATTCGTTCATCTTGAGACGGATCCAGACGGACACGGCCAAGAGAAGGCAGGAGACGAGGAAGGGAATGCGCCAGCCCCAGGCCGCGAACGCTTCCTTACCCATCAGATATTGGACCAGGAGAATGACGATGAGCGACAGGAATAGCCCGAGCGTCGCCGTCGTCTGGATCCACGAGGTGAAATAGCCGCGGCGGCCATGCGGCGCATGTTCCGCGACATAGGTCGCGGCACCACCATACTCGCCGCCGAGCGCCAGGCCCTGCAGCAGGCGTAGCGCGACCAGAATGATCGGCGCGAGAATGCCGAGCGATGCGGCTCCGGGCAACAGGCCGACCAGGAAGGTCGAAAGACCCATGATCACGATGGTGATCAGGAAGGTATACTTGCGGCCCACGAGATCGCCGAGACGGCCGAACACCAGAGCCCCGAACGGCCGAACCAGAAAGCCTGCCGCAAAGGCAAGCAAGGCAAAGATGTTGCGGGTCGTCTCAGGGTATTGGGTGAAGAAGGCCGCGCCGATGAAGCTCGCCAGCGACCCATAGAGATAGAAGTCGTACCATTCGAAAACGGTGCCGAGCGACGAGGCGAAGATGACCTTGCGCTCCTCGCTGGTCATTGGGCCTGCTTTGGTGTGACCCGCCGTTGTAGCATTTGCCATTGTCTGTCCTCCCACAGAATGATCTAGCGCGCCCGACCCAATTTCCCCCAGGTCCGCCTACCGACGCGACGCGCTTCTCGAGAGTGTGACAGAAACGACTGGGCGCCGCTGCGATGCTTTGGACTTATGACTTTAGTCTAACGCAATCAGTCCTTTACGATCGATACGGCGGCGGCCGCACCCAGTTCACGGCGAATGTCGCGCCAAAGTTTGCACGGAACCGAAAGCGGCCCCGCGCGTTGGTAGCTGTTGTTTGCCCAATCCCCGCCTCTCTCCATCTCTGTCCTCTGGGAGTGTTTCACCATGAAAGCCACCACGAAATCGAAGCTCGGAACCAGAACCGACCTCAGCGAGGAGGCGACGCGCGACGTTTCGGCCGGTCTCAGCGCGCTGCTGGCGGATGTCTTTGCCCTTTATCTCAAGACGAAGAATTTTCACTGGCATATGAGCGGAGCGCATTTCCGCGACTACCACCTGCTGCTTGACGAACAGGCCGAGCAGATCTTCGCCATGACAGACCCGATGGCCGAGCGGGCACGTAAGATTGGCGGCACGACGCTGAGATCGATCGGCCACATCGCCCGCCAGCAGCGCATCGAGGACAACGATGCCGAGTTCGTCGAGCCGGAGGACATGCTTGCCGAACTGCGGGATGACAATCTGCATCTGGGGTCGGAGCTTCGCGCGATGCATGGCGTCTGCGAGGAACACGAGGATATCGCCACGGCAAGCCTTCTCGAGGTTTGGCTCGACGAGACCGAGCGGCGGACCTGGTTCCTTTTCGAGGCTACCCGCCGGGACAACCGCTGAAGGTGGCGCGGGCGCGGGATTGCCACTGCCCGCCTTGACTCTCGCGCAAAACCACTTATTACCGGCGGCGGAAAAGGATTTACATCCCATGGTTCGTTTCGACGCGATCAGCATGAACGATCACCTGGCACCAGCGGCCGGGCGGGATTTTCGTTTTCCGGTTTCTTCCAAAACCAAGGCCAAAACGACGACGAAAACCGTCTGACGTCTCTGGCCTGCCGCTCTCTCCCCGGCTCGGTCGGGGACAGGAACCCGCCGTTTTGGCTGGCGGTTCCCCCTCACGACAGAGGAGAGAAGAGAAAGAGAGCTTGAGAAATGGGTTTCAAAGTTGCAGTTGCCGGAGCGACCGGAAACGTCGGGCGCGAAATGCTCAACATTCTGGCCGAGCGTGGGTTTCCCGCCGATGAGGTCGTGGCGCTCGCCTCCGCCCGCTCGCAGGGCACAGAAGTTTCCTACGGCGACAGGACGCTGAAGGTCGCAAACCTCGAGAACTATGATTTCTCCGACACCGATATCTGCCTGATGTCGGCCGGCGGCGACGTTTCCAAGAAGTGGTCGCCGAAGATCGGTGCGCAGGGCTGTGTCGTTATCGACAATTCCTCGGCCTGGCGCTACGACCAGGACGTGCCGCTGATCGTGCCGGAAGTAAACCCGGATGCGATCGAGCTGTTCACCAGGCGCAATATCATCGCCAACCCGAATTGCTCGACCGCGCAGCTCGTCGTTGCCCTGAAGCCGCTGCATGACTTCGCCAAGATCAAGCGCGTCGTCGTCTCCACTTACCAGTCGGTTTCCGGCGCCGGCAAGGACGGGATGGACGAGCTGTTCAACCAGACCCGCGCCGTCTTTGTCGCCGATCCGATCGTATCGCACAAGTTCACCAAGCGCATCGCCTTCAACGTCATCCCGCACATCGACACCTTCATGGAGGACGGCTACACCAAGGAAGAGTGGAAGGTGCTTGCCGAAACCAAGAAGATGCTCGATCCCAAGATCAAGGTCACCTGCACGGCCGTGCGCGTGCCG
The DNA here is from genome assembly GCF_052113965.1 of Rhizobium sp. RAF56. Classification (NCBI taxonomy): domain Bacteria; kingdom Pseudomonadati; phylum Pseudomonadota; class Alphaproteobacteria; order Hyphomicrobiales; family Rhizobiaceae; genus Rhizobium; species Rhizobium sp. RAF56. Next base: position 101,578 of record NZ_JBFRDU010000005.1, on the reverse strand, counting down.
GTCTTCATCGGCCATTCGGAATCGGTCAACATCGAGTTTGAAAACGAGATCACCGCCGACCAGGCCCGGGATATCCTGCGCGAGGCACCGGGCTGCCTCGTCATCGACAAGCGCGAGGACGGCGGCTACATCACCCCTTATGAATCGGCCGGCGAAGACGCGACCTATATCTCGCGGATACGCGAGGACGCGACGGTCGAGAACGGACTGAACATTTGGGTCGTTTCAGACAACCTGCGTAAGGGCGCGGCTCTGAATGCCATTCAGATCGCCGAGCTGTTGATTAATCGTGGCCTCATCAAGCCGCGCAAGCAGGCAGCATAGGCCGGCAGCAACCGCAAAAACGGTTTATAAACGATTACAGCTTACAAGCCTCGCGTTCCGGAATGGGACGCGGGGCTTTTGCCGGCCTTATTTTAGCCGGTTGCATAGTTAAAGAGCCTGCGAAAACACCGCAATACAATCGTGGAAAAACATCGCTGGCCGAGAGCGCTCGGCCAGGGAACGAGGATCGGGGATAATCATGCGTTTGAAGAAGTCTGGATTGGCGGCTCTCGTGACGTGCGGCCTGCTGTTTGCCTTGCCGTTTTCGGCAAATGCCGCGCAATGCGGCAACGGGTCGGCGGGCTTTGCGACGTGGCTTACTGCTTTCAAGCAGGAGGCAGCGGGCCGGGGCATCAGCCCTTCGGTTCTCGATAGCGCTTTTGCGAATGTGCACTACAACCAGCCGACCATCCGCGCCGACCGAGGTCAGAAGAGCTTCAAGCTGTCGTTCGACGACTTCATGAAAAAGCGCGGCGGCCAGACCATCATTTCCCGCGGCAAGGCGATGAAGCAGTCAAACGCCGCACTTTTTGCCAGCATCGAGCGCCGCTACGGCGTGCCGGCCGGCCCGCTTATCGCGATCTGGGGCATGGAGACCGGCTTCGGCAGCTACATGGGCCAGGAGCACACGCTTTCGGCCGTTTCGACGCTCGCCTATGACTGCCGCCGCACAGACTATTTCACCGATCAGCTCTACGCCGCCCTGGAACTTGTCGGCAAAGGCTATCTGAACCCAACCGCCCGGGGCGCGGCCCATGGCGAAATCGGCCAGACGCAATTCCTGCCGCGCAATGTGGCGAACTTCGGCGTGGATGGCGACGGCAGCGGCCGGATCGACCTGGTCGGCTCACGTGCCGATGCCCTGGCTTCGACCGCCAACTTCCTGCGCGGCCACGGCTGGCAGCCCGGTCAGGGCTATCAGCCCGGCGAACCGAACTTCAACGCCATTGCCGGCTGGAACGCCGCAAGCGTCTATCAAGAGGCCATCGCCTATATCGGCGCCCGGATCGACGGCATTAAATAACGATATTGTTTTGCCGCTCCATATTTGGAGCCAGACTTACGCCGGTGCAACGCGCCGGCGTTTTTCATGGGATCTTGCCCAACGCACGTCCGCCACGACGCGATTAGCCTAGGGAGTCAAAATAAAGTCTGGAACTACGCTTCCGGACGGATGAAATCGCGTGTTTTGGCGTCCATGACCCACAATTCGCCAGTCGAAATGTCGAACCAGGCGCCGTGCAGCTGCAATTTGCCCGTTTCCTCGAGCGAACGGATATCGGGGAAGCTGCGCAGATTGTCGATCGAGTTGCGGATCGAGACCCGCTCGAGCGCCGTCTGCCGTTCGGCAGCCGTCATGACGTCGTTCAGCTGGATCTGCTCGGCGGCCGGCTTGAGCAGGGCCATCCAGCGTCCGATGAAGTCGCCCGGAGACAACGGCTCGGCGCTCGGGTCGAGCGCTGCGCGGATGCCGCCGCAGCGACCGTGACCCATGACGACGATATCGCTCACCTTCAGAGCCCGCACCGCGAATTCCAGCGCCGCTGATGTCGCATGGAAATGACCGTCGGGCTCGTAAGGAGGCACCATATTGGCAACGTTGCGAACGACGAAGAGTTCGCCAGGACCGGCATCGAAGATCGTTTCCGGCGCAGATCGCGAGTCGCTGCAGGCGATAACCAGTGTTGTCGGATTCTGCCCTTCCTCGGCGAGATTGCGGTAGCGATCGCGCTCGTGGGCATAGCGTCCACTCATGAAATTGCGATAGCCGTTCAGGAGATTGTTTGGAAAACGCTGCATGGCTTTGAATTACAGCCTGTCGGCGACAAATTCAACTGTTGCAGTGCAAAATGAACCGTTGCGGCCCGCCACGCTATTTCTTCGGCCGTTGCGCGGGATGCAGGAGGCGACGCATCTGCACCATCGCCATGGGGGTCGAGAGACTGGAGGCATCGGCTGCGAGTGTCAGCTCGTCGCTGCCGCGCTTGACCGCGCGCGCGACGACTTCGAAGACGCTGGCCGTCGCCAACTGTAGCGCCCGCTCCTCTTCGAGGCCGCCAAGAAGCCGTGACAGGAAGACGGCAGACAGTAGGTCGCCAAGTCCGTTCGGGGGATTGTCGACCGATCGATGTTCGGCAAGTAGGGCGCTACGGCCGCTCAGATAAAGATTGCCGGTACCGCCCGCTATCATGGAGATCGCCGAGGTCACGAGCATCCGGGGCGGACCGAGTGCAAGCGCCGCCGCCATGATGGCGTTGCTGTCTTCCAGCGCCGCGCCCGAGAGCCATGCGAGTTCGTAGCGATTGGGGGTAGCGAGCGACGCGAGGGGAATGAGATGGTCGCGGATCGCCTCTGCCGTCTCTTCGGCGACGTAGAGGCCGCCAAGGTCGCCGATGACAGGGTCGCAGGCATAAATGAGATCCGGGGTCCTTTCCCTCAGCGCCGTCACCAGGCGCGCTACCGAGCGGGCCTGGGCGGCGTTGGCGAAATAGCCCGACAGCACCGCCTTGACCTCGCCGATCCAGGGGGACGCTATAAGGTCGTCCATCGCCTTTTCGAACTCGGCCTCATCGAACGTTAGCCGTGTCGAGCGCCCGTGCCCCGGATGCCACGGCAACACGATGGTCGGCACAGCCCAGACGGAATGACCGAGCGTCTCCAGCGCGAAGACGGCGGCGCGATTGCCCACCGAACCGCGCATCACATGGCTCGAAATAACGATGACGGCGCTCGCCGAAGTGCCCGACATGGTGCATGCTTCCCCTCAGTGACCTGCGCGTTGATGCGGGCTTGCTACCGCCGTGTCAACTGCGCTTCATGCAACCATGAAACTGTGCCTGCGCGGCATTGTGACGCCGGGAGCGCAATTTTCACAAGCTGAGACGAATCTAATTGAAAAATGCCCAAAAATATCTGTTTGTGAACCGAACGCGGCGGGATTCGCATCGTTTTTGGCCAATTCCGCAAAATTTCCGCTCATTTGAGCCCATTTTTTGATATTCCGGGAGGATTACATGGCGAAGACAAATCCAAAGAGGGAAAAGCAGATCGAGGCGGCACGCAAACTTGCAGCCGGCGACGCTTTTCTCGATCCCGAGATCCTGTTCAGCCGTGCCAGCAACGATGACCTGGAGCGCTACACACCAGAAATGCTGGCTTTATCCGCAATCCATGCGGCGCGGCAGCTCGCAGCCTGGAATGGTACGGCACCGCTTGTCAGCCTTGAGACCATCGCGGGCATCGAACTCGACGGAACGCCGCTTTCCGTGCTGTCGATCATCGATCACAACATGCCCTTCCTATACGAATCGGCGATGGGCGAGGTGACGAGCACTTACCGCGATCTCTATATGGCCGTGCATCCGATCCTTGTCATCGAGGAAGGGCAGGAGCCGACGCTCTATTCCGCCGATCATCCGAGCGATCCAGCCCACCGTGTCAGCTACATCCAGCTGCATCTCGCGCCGCTCAGCGCCGCGCAGGCTGACGATCTCAGAAAGCGGATAGCCACGCTGCTGGAACAGACGCATCAAACGGTCTCCGGCTGGAAGCCGATGCTTGCCAAGGTCGATGCGGTCATCAAGGAGCTGACCACCCATGATGCCGGTCGCCGCAAGGCCGACCGAGACGAGGCGATCGCTTTCCTCACCTGGCTGCGCGACAACCACTTCACCTTCCTCGGCATGCGCGAATACGTCTATTCCGGCCGCGGCGCCGGCGCCAAGGTGGAGCGCGACCGCGGCGCTGGACTTGGCATTCTCTCGGATCCCGACGTCCGGGTGCTACGTCAGGGCCGAGATGCGGTGACGACCACGCCTGAAATTCTCGCCTTCCTCGATGGACCGGATTTCCTGATTGTCACCAAGGCGAACGTCAAATCGGTCGTGCATCGCCGCGCTTACATGGATTACATCGGCGTCAAGCGCTTCGACGCCGACGGCAACGTCACCGGCGAACTGCGCATCGTCGGGCTCTTCACCTCGACGGCCTACACTGCCGCCGCATCCGACATTCCGCTGCTCCGTGCCAAGGTGCAGAAGGTCACCGACCAGCTCGGCTACGACCCCACCAGCCACTCGGGACGGATGCTGCAGAACACCCTTGAATCCTACCCCCGCGACGACCTCTTCCAGATCGATGCGTCGCTGCTGGCAAGCTTCTGCGAACAGATCAACGACTTGTCCGACCGGCCACGCGTGCGGGTCCTGCCGCGCATCGACCACTTCGACCGTTTCGTCTCGGTCCTCGTTTATGTACCGCGCGAGGAGTACGATTCCGTCGTCCGCGAAAAGATCGCCGACTACCTGAAGACCATCTACGACGGGCGCGTGTCCGCCTACTATCCGGCATTCCCGGAAGGCGGCGTGGCCCGCGTTCATTTCATCATCGGTCGCTCGACCGGCAAGACCCCGCGCATTCCTCAAGCGAAGCTGGAAGATGCAATCCGGGAAATCACCGCGCGCTGGGACGACCGCTTCCTTCTGCTCGCAGGGCCGAAAGCGCCGCAAATTTCCGTCAGCCACGCTTTCCAGGAGGCGTTTACGCCCGAAGAAGCCGTCGCTGATTTGCCGGATATGATCGCCGCCGCCAAGGAGGGACCGATCCGCATTGCCTTCTACCTGCGCAAAAGCCCGGAGGGCGATATTCTTTCGCTCAAGGTATTTTACCGGCGCGGCAACCTGGCACTCTCCCGCCGCGTGCCGCTTCTCGAAAATCTCGGCTTCAACGTGCTGAGCGAACGGACTTTCGACATCTATTTCGCGGGCAAGAATGGCGAGACCGAGCATGTCGTCCTTCATGACATGGAGCTGGAGGCGCGCAGCGGGGTCGCGATCGATCTTGCCCGCCACGGCCAGCCGCTGGAAGATGCCTTCCTCGCTGCTTTCGACGGCACGATCGACAATGACAGCTTCAACCGCCTGATCGTCTCGGCAAACCTCTCCGGTCGCGAAGTCAACGTCATGCGTGCCTATGCCCGCTATCTTCAGCAGGCCGGCATTCCCTATTCGCAGAATTATATCGCCGCCACGCTCGATAAGTATCCAGCTATTGCCGCCGCGATCTTCCGGCTGTTTCACGACACGCTTGATCCGAAGCTTGGCGAAAAGCAGCGCATCAAGAAGCTCACCGAGCAACATCAGTCGATCGAAACGGCGCTGGCCGACGTCCCTAGCCTCGACGACGACCGTATTCTGCGGCGCTACGTCAACGCGGTGGATTCGACGCTGCGCACCAACTACTTCCAGAAGAATCCCGATGGCACCTCAAAGGCAATGCTTGCCTTCAAGCTTGATCCCAAGCTTTTGGACGGGCTGCCCGAGCCCCGTCCTTTCCGCGAGATCTTTGTCTACGGCGTGGAGGTGGAAGGCGTGCACCTGCGCTTCGGCAAGGTGGCGCGCGGCGGCCTGCGCTGGTCGGATCGCGCAGAGGACTACCGCACGGAAGTGCTCGGCCTCGTCAAGGCACAGCAGGTCAAGAACGCCGTGATCGTGCCGGTCGGCGCCAAGGGCGGCTTCTATCCGAAGAAGCTGCCGGTCGGCGGAAGCCGCGATGAAATCTTCAACGCCGGCCGCGAAGCCTACAAGACCTATATCCGCACGCTGCTGTCGATCACCGACAATATTGCCGGCAGCGAGGTCGTGGCGCCGCCCGACACCGTGCGTCTCGACGGCGACGACCCCTATTTCGTCGTCGCGGCGGACAAAGGCACCGCAACCTTCTCCGACACTGCGAATGCGCTGGCGCAGGAAGCCGGCTTCTGGCTGGACGACGCCTTCGCGTCAGGCGGATCGGCTGGCTACGACCACAAGAAGATGGGCATCACCGCCCGTGGCGCGTGGGAAACCGTCAAGCGACACTTCCGCGAACTGGACATCGACATCCAGACGACGCCGTTCAGCGTCGTCGGCGTTGGCGACATGTCCGGCGACGTCTTCGGCAACGGCATGGTGCTCTCGCCGAAAATTCGCCTGATCGCTGCCTTCGACCATCGCGATATCTTCATCGATCCCGATCCGGACATGGCAAAGACGCTTGCCGAACGGCAGCGGCTGTTCAACCTGGCCCGCTCCAGCTGGCAGGATTTCGACAAGAGCCTGCTGTCGAAGGGCGGCATGATCATCTCGCGGTCGGCTAAATCCGTAACGCTGACGCCGCAGGCAGCGGCCGCCATTGGCTTCGAAAAGACGGTGGCGACGCCGTTCGAGATCATGACGGCGATCCTCAAGGCACCGGTTGATCTCCTCTGGTTCGGTGGCATAGGCACCTACGTCAAGGCGCCGGCCGAGACCGACACGGAAGTCGGCGACCGCACCAACGACCCAATCCGCGTCACGGCCGAGGACGTGCGCGCCCGCGTCATCGGCGAGGGCGCCAATCTCGGCGTTACTCAGAAGGGACGCATCGCCTACGGATTGAAGGGCGGCCGCTGCAATTCCGACGCCATCGACAACTCCGCCGGCGTCAACACGTCCGACGTTGAGGTGAACATCAAGATCGCCTTGGCCTCGGCCATGCACGACGGGCGGCTCACCCGCGGCAAACGGGACCAACTGCTATCTTCGATGACCGAGGAGGTGGGCGGACTCGTGCTCCGAAACAACTATTTGCAATCCCTGGCGATTTCGTTGACCGAGCGTCGCGGCGTTGGCAACGGGCTGGAGCTTTCCCGCTTCATGAACGTGCTGGAAGCTGCCAAGCAACTGAACCGCAAAGTCGAGACGCTGCCCGACGAGCAGACCTTCGCCGAGCGTTATGCCAACGGCAAGCCGCTGACGCGCGCGGAGATCGGCGTGCTGCTTTCCTACGCCAAGATTGTTCTCTTCGACGCACTGGTGGCGAGCGGTTTGCCGGACGATCCGTATTTCACCGCAACGCTTGACGGCTATTTCCCCGTCAAGATGCAGCGCGGCCACGCATCCGACATCGCCAACCACCGCCTGCGCCGCGAAATCATCGCTACGGCGCTCGCCAACGAGGCGATCAACCGCGGCGGCCCGGGCTTCGCCGTCAGTATGATGGATGCGACGGGTGCGTCTGCTCCCGACGTCGTCAAGGCCGCGGTTCTCGCGCGGGACGGCTTCGACCTCGAACGGTTATGGACCGAGACCGACGCTCTCGATGGGCGCGTCGGCGGCCAGATGCAGAACCGGATCTATGGCGAGATCGGCCATATCTACGTCGTGCTTGCACGCTTCCTGGTAAAGACGGGCATGGTCAAGGGTGAAATGGCGGAAACCATTAGCCGGCTTCAGAGCGCCACGAAGAAGCTGCGGCCGGTGTTTTTAGCCAACCTGCCGGCCGATTTTGCCGCGGAGATCGCAGCGCGGCAGGCCGAGTACGTCGCCGCAGGCCTGCCGGAAAAATTTGCCGGTGAGGTCGCCAGCCTTGCGGCACTCATGCTCGTGCCGGAGATCATGCAGATCGCCGAGCGCACCGGCGACGCGCTGGCGCGTGCGGCGGAAAGCTACTTCGCGGTATCGCAGACTTTCCGCATCAGCCGGTTGCTTGCCTCCGGCAATCGCATCGTCACGGCCGATCACTACGAAAGCCTGGCGCTGGCGCGCAGTCTCGACCAGATCGCCGGCGCCCGCCGCGATATTGTCATTTCCGCGCTTAGCGATCACCCGAAGGAAAAGCAGCCGGTCCAGGCTTGGCATGCCTGCGACCGCAATCGGATCAATCGTATCGCCGAGGAGCTTTCGGGTCTCAGCGAGGGCGGCGATCCGAACCTTGCGCGCATGACAGTGGCGGCCGGACTGCTCACCGACCTTGCGCGCGACCGGGCGGGGTGAGACAGTCGCGCAGTCTTTTGCAACGTCCGCGCGTTGTGCGGACGTTGCAAATTTTTTATGCCAAGGAGCGTGCGCAGAGGTTTTCCCGAGTGACATCGGTAGAGCGGTCATGCGCCGGCGGAGTGTCGGGAGCAGGGCTTGGAAATCGCATATTCGAATGAAGACACGCCGGCTAAGGTGCCGGCGCGCGGCATCTGGGGGTGGATGCTTTTCGACTGGGCGGCGCAGCCGTTCTTCACGGTCGTCACCACCTTCATCTTCGGGCCCTATTTCGTTTCACGACTGACGAGCGATCCGGTGGCCGCGCAAGCCGCATGGAGCAACACGGCGACGATCTCGTCCATCATTATAGCGCTTCTGTCTCCAGTGCTCGGCTCCATCGCCGACCAGTCCGGGGCGCGCAAACCCTGGATCGGCTTCTTCGCCGTTATCAAGATTACCTGCCTCTTCGGCCTCTGGTACGCCAGCCCCGGTTCGCCGATTATCTGGCCGGTGGTCTTGATGATTTTCGCTTCCGTCTCGGCCGAGTTTTCGATTGTCTTCAACGATTCGATGATGCCGCGGCTCGTGAGCAAGGATGAGGTCGGCCGCCTCTCGAATACGGCCTGGGGGCTTGGCTATCTCGGCGGCATGATCGTACTCATCGCGGTGGTGGCGCTGCTCGCCGGCAAACCCGATACAGGCAAGACCATTCTCGGCCTTCAGCCGCTCTTCGGCCTGGATGCCGCAAGCGGCGAGGACGCCCGCATTACCGGCCCGATCTCAGCGGTTTGGTACTTCATTTTCATCCTGCCGATGTTCTTCTTCACGCCGGATGCCGCACGCGGCATCCCCTTCCGCGCCGCCGTCCGCGAAGGCCTGCGCGAGCTCGGCGCCACGCTTTCCGAACTGAAGGCAAGGCGCGGCATCGCGCGCTTTCTCTTTGCCCGCATGGTTTACCAGGACGGCGTCAATGCGCTCCTAATCCTCGGCGGCACATTCGCCGCCGGCATGTTCGGCTGGGCCACCATCGAGATCGGCATATACGGCATCATCCTCAATGTCGTGGCGATCTTCGGCTGCCTGATTGCTGGCCGTCTCGACCGCCGGCTCGGCTCGAAAACGATGATCGTCATCAGCCTCATCCTGCTGCTCGTCGCCACCGTCGGCATCATCTCAACCGGACCGGGATTCACGCTTTTCGGCCTGGTGCCGCTCTCCACCGCCGACAGCAACGGACTTTTCGGCACGGCGGCGGAAAGAGCCTATGTCCTCTATGGCCTGCTGATCGGCCTCGCCTTCGGGCCGGTTCAGGCCTCGTCGCGCTCCTATCTGGCGCGTAGCGTCGACGTCTCCGAGGCCGGTCGCTATTTCGGCATCTATGCGCTTTCCGGCCGCGCCACGAGCTTCATGGGCACGCTGTTATTCTCGGCAATGACCTATGGCAGCGGTTCCGCGCGGCTCGGCATGGCGACGCTGATCCTGTTCCTCGCCGGCGGCCTCATCCTGCTCATACCGACGCCCTATCCGGCCGATCGCCAAGCCCAATAAAAAAGCTCGGCCAGGCGGAAGCCGGGCCGAGATATACTTCTGAAGTATGCGGATATCCGTCAGTGACGGAAATGCCGGACCCCGGTGAAGACCATGGCGACGTTGTGCTCGTCGGCGGCCGCGATCACCTCCTGGTCGCGCATGGAACCGCCGGGCTGAATGACTGCCGTCGCGCCGGCAGCGATCGCCGAAAGCAATCCGTCCGCAAACGGCAGGAAAGCTTCGGAAGCGACAGCCGAGCCGCGCGTCAGCGCTTCGGCAAGCCCCATGGCCTTGGCGGCATCCTCTGCCTTGATCGCCGCGATGCGGGCGGAATCGACGCGGCTCATCTGGCCGGCGCCGATGCCGGCGGTTTGACCGTTCTTGGCGTAGACCACGGCGTTGGACTTCACGTGCTTGGCGACGCGGAAGGCGAACTTCATGTCTTCCAGCTCCTGCGCCGTCGGCGCGCGCTTCGTCACAACCTTCAAGTCGAGATCCTCGACGAGCGCATTGTCGCGGCTCTGGACCAGGAGCCCGCCTGAAACTGTCTTTGCCGTAAGCCCGCCGGCGCGTGGATCCGGCAGTGCACCGACCGAAAGCAGGCGAAGGTTGGGCTTGGCGGCGATGATCGCCTTGGCCTCGTCGCTGACGGCCGGCGCGATGATCACCTCGGTGAAGAGCTTGACGATTTCGGTTGCTGTTTCCGCATCGAGCAGGCTGTTCAGCGCGATGATGCCGCCGAAGGCCGAGGTGCTGTCGCAGGCGAGCGCTCGCTTGTAGGCCTCGACGAGGCTCGGGCCGGTGGCGACGCCGCAGGGGTTGGCGTGCTTGATGATCGCGCAGGCCGGCCCGTTTTCGGGACGGAATTCCGCAACCAGCTCGTAGGCTGCGTCGGTGTCGTTGATATTGTTGTAGGAGAGCTGCTTGCCTTGCAGCAGGCTCGCCGTCGATACGCCTGGGCGATTTTCACCGGTCACATAGAAGGCTGCCTTCTGATGCGGGTTTTCGCCGTAGCGCATTTCTTCCTTCAAAACGCCGCCGATGACGCGGTGGCGCGGGGTGACGATGTCGAGCGCATCGGCGAACCAGTTGGAAATCATGGCGTCGTAGGCCGCCGTTCGGGCAAACGCCTTGGCTGCCATGCGCTGGCGGAAAGCATAAGCCGTCTGGCCCGTCTCGGCCGATAGCTGCTCGAGCAGCGCCGGGTAGTCGGCGGGATCGGTGAGGATCGTCACATAGGCATGATTCTTGGCCGAGGCGCGGATCATGGCCGGGCCGCCAATGTCGATGTTCTCGACCGTCGTCGGATAGTCGCCGTTCGCGGCGCGGACATCCTCGAATGGGTAGAGGTTGATGACGACGAGGTCGATGCCCTCGATGCCATGCTCCTTCATCGCCGCCTGGTGCTCGGCATCATCGCGGATCGCGAGCAGCCCGCCGTGCACCTTCGGGTGCAGCGTCTTGACGCGGCCGTCCATGATCTCCGGAAAGCCGGTGACGGCGGAAACGTCGGTGACGGCAAGGCCGGCGGCGGCTATCGCTTTGTGGGTGCCACCGGTGGACAGCAGGCGCACGCCCTGTTTGCTCAGCGCCCGTGCCAGCTCGACGATGCCCGTCTTGTCGGAGACGGAGAGAAGAGCGGTGCGGACCTTCACCTTGTCGGGTGCGGGAATTTTCTTGGAAACGACGGCCATGGGATTTCTCCGGGTTCAGCGCGCGGGAAAAACATGAGATTGCGCCGGCGATCCCCTTCGGATGCACTGGCGAAAACACAACGGTATTTATTGGCTACGGGCCTGAGGGCGCGTTAGCATAGCTTCGCCCGGGAGGAAACCTCAACGAGGCAATCGGCTGGGATTTCTTAGCGCCGTTTCGACAGGAACCAGCGGATCTCCGGCTTTTCCGCAATGGAGAACGCCACCTCGATCTGCTCCGAGGCTCGGATGCCGGAGGCATCGGCAAAGAACACGTCCTCGCTGATCCGCACCTCGTTGCCCGGAGATGTAAACATCCAGGTCTCCCCATCCGGCCCGGTCATGACCACGGAGTCGGTTTCGTTCTGAATCAACACGATGGAAGGATGGACATGAAAGCGCGCCGAGGCCCGATGCTCGCCCTTCGCGGGGCTGCGTCCTTCCGGGGCAAGGAAGCGGTCCCGGCCGGTCAGGATCGTGCCGCTCGCGTTCAGCGTCAGCTCCCGTTCATGAAGCAGGCCGAAGGAGGCAAGATAGCCATCGTGCGAGGCAAGCACGACATCGCGGCCATCCTCGCGCTCCGATCGTTCGACGGTGACGTTGCGCGCGCCGCTGATGATGACGGGTCCGAGAAAATCCGAGCGCGAGAACGAGCTCGACGATGTGTCGTTGAGCGTGACCGTCGAGTGCGCCGCCGTCGCCCGCGCCATCTGCACGTAGCGATTGCCGGCGAACTTCGGCGAACCCGAGTTGATGATAAAGCGGTGCTTGCCGGCCGACATTTCGAAGGAAAGGCAACCCGCGTGCGCCCGCCGCGACAGATCGACGGAGGCCGGCGTGCCGGTATCGACGATGATCACCGCCTGGCCAGCCGCAAGTCGCTGATATCGTGCATGCGGCAGCGCCTTGAAGGGCTGTCCCCCAGTTTCGTCGTAACGCAGTACCGCCATCAGTTCGGTCGCAAGCGTCGAGGTCGCGCCATTGAACAGCGCCAGATCGCCATCCTGGTGGCGGAAGAAGCGCAACGCCGGGTACATCCGGTCGATGCCGGGAATAAGGCGCGCCGGCACGTCGTGGCCGAGATTGACGTAGGTCTGCCGGAGCGGCAGGAGATCCAGGAGAAGATCGAGCGCTGCGCGGGGATTGCGCGAGATGTGCCCGCCATCAGGTAGTATCTGCCGGTCGATTTCGCGGTCCAGCGCCTGGCCGGCGGCGCGTAGCGTCGAGGAGCGCGCGGGGACAGCGACCGAGGCCATGGCGAGCGCGATGCGGACGCGAAAGCGCACTTCACCATCCGGCGCCGTCGCAGCGACGCGACGCAGAAAGCGGATGTGGAAGATCAGCGACTTCATGAAGCGCCGATAGAAACCGCCATCTGTCCCCTGAAGGACTACCGGCGAATGCGAGAGCCACGCGATCAGGCGTTGCGCTGCCGTGTCGACCCGCCAGGCGACCCCTTCGATGCGGCGACCGTGTACGCTTATCCAATCATTGACGATTGAACGCGCGACCGCACAGCTGTGATCGTTCTTATCGGCCCGCATGTGCCGCAACCAGCCGAAGCTGTGAAGGCGGGCCGCGAACCCCTGCGACGGCAATTCGAGCGAGAAGGGGGACTTGTCGCCGATTTCCAGCGTGCGGCCAGCCAAGGGAATACGGCCGCGCAGGATCTCTTCGGCGACGAACGGATCGATGCTGCGCAGATCGGTGGGCGCGACAATGAGGCGCTCCGGCACGCGCACCGCGTGGCGGGTAAGGCGCAAGCGCGCCAGCGCCGCGCGACGCGACATCCGCCGCCATGCTTCCCGGACGTACAAATGAACAACCGCCTATGGGATACTTTCGAATATATGCATTCTCAACCACCATGGTTAAGAGGCGGTTACCGGAGCGTCAATTCAGCCGAAATGATCGTTCCAAGACAGGACATGCGTCCCTATACCTCTTAAGGCAGGCGGCGCAGGATCGCGGCATAGAAGCCGTCGAGACCGGAAGCGAAACCTTCGCCCATACGCAGCATCGTCGGAAGGGTGCGGAATTCACCCGCCGGCGTGATTGCCTCTTCAAGGCCCGGCCACTCGGCCGCCGGCACGGCCACGCGCTCGATGTCCGGCGTGTCGGCGAGCACACGGGCAACCACCTCCTCGCCCTCCTGCGGATCGAGCGAGCAGTTGGAAAAGACGACGATGCCGCCGGGCTTCACCATCTTGAGCGCCTGGCGCAACATGCGCTCTTGCACGCCCGCAAGCTTGGCAATGTCTTCTGGCCCCTTGCTCCAGAGAACGTCCGGATGGCGCCGTGTCGTTCCGGTCGAAGAACAGGGCGCGTCGAGAAGAGCGGCGTCAAAGAGCTCGGCTGGCTCGTACTTGGCCATATCAGACAGAACCGTGTCGGCTTCGAACCCGAGGCGGCCAAGGTTGGCGGAAAGGCGCTTAAGGCGATTGGGCGATTGCTCGAGCGCGGTGACCTCGGCCCCTGCAAGGACGAGTTGCGCAGTCTTGCCGCCGGGCGCGGCGCAGAGATCGACGACCCGTTTTCCAGCAAGCGCGCCGAAAAGCCTGGCCGGAATGCTTGCGGCCGCGTCCTGCACCCACCACGCGCCTTCGGCAAATCCTTCAAGCGACGGAATGGTGCCGTCGAAGGCGGCAAGCCGCACGCCGCCCGTCGGAAGCACCGCGCCGTTCAGCCGCTTCGCCCACCCCTCCGCATCGCCTTTGACCGTCAGATCGACTGCCGCGGGCTCGAGCTGCGCCTCGGCGATCTTGAGCGCTGTTTCAACGCCGTAGGCGCGCTCCAGCCGTTCGAGAAACCAGGCCGGAATGGCGGGCACTGCCGCGACACGCGCGAGGATTTCCTCCTTCTCGCGACCGATCCGCCGCAGCAGGGCGTTGACGAGCTTGGCAAAGCGACGATTGCGCGGATCCTGATTGGCCTGTTCGACCGCGAGATCCACCGCGGAATGGTTCGGCACTGAGAGATAGAGAATCTGTGCCGCCCCCACGACCAGTACATGGTGGAGCGCGCGCGCCCCTTCCGGCAGCGGCGTTTCAAGCAGCGAGCCGATCGCCGCTTCGATGCGCGGCAGATGCCGCAACGCCGAATTCAGGATAGCGCGAACCAGCGCCCGATCGCTCTCGCTGAGCGCCCGATACGCCGGATTGCCGCCCTCTGCGTCCAGCATGCCGTCGAGCGGCGTCTTGCGGTCGATGACGGCGCCGAGAATCTTTGCAGCAGCCAGACGCGCGGCAAGGCCAGGTTTGAAGGGAGCGGCCGAACTCTCGGCCGTCTTTGCCTTACCCTGGAATTTCTTGCTGCTGTTGGCGGCTTTTGTGCTGTCTGCGCTCAAGACCATGGTCCTTTCGGCGGTTGCGAACCACCGCGACCCGAGCCCGCATCCGGAACAGAGCGCGATTTGCGCACCGGATTAGCAGCCCTGACCGGCCCGGTCGACCCGGATGCCGAAAAAGAACCGTCGCCGCCCATGCCACGTGCCATGTCCTGCAGCGCGGCAATACGGTTTTCCGTGTTCGGATGCGTCGAAAACAGATTATCCATGCGCTCGCCGGAGAGCGGATTGATGATGAACATGTGCGCCGTCGCCGGATGACGCTCGGCATCCTCGTTGTGAATGATCTGGGCGCCGCGGGCGATCTTGCCGAGGGCGGAAGCGAGCCAGAGCGGATTGCCACAGATTTCGGCGCCGCGCCGGTCGGCGGAGTATTCGCGCGTACGGCTGATCGCCATTTGCACCAGCATGGCCGCAAGCGGCGCCACGATCATCGCGACTAAAGCGCCGATACCGCCGAGCGGATTGTTATTGTCACGGCGGCCGAAGAAGAAGGCGAAATTGCCGAGCATCGAGATCGCGCCGGCAAGCGTCGCTGTGATCGTCATGGTCAGCGTATCGCGATGCTGCACATGCGCCAGTTCGTGCGCCATGACGCCCGCGACTTCCTGCGGCGTCAGCGCATTCAAAAGGCCTGTCGAGGCGGCAACGGCGGCGTTTTCCGGATTGCGTCCGGTGGCAAAGGCATTCGGCTGCGGGTTGTCGTAAAGATAAACCTTGGGCATCGGCAGGCCGGCATTATGGGATAAATCGCGGATGATGCGATAGTACTCCGGCGCGCTGCGCTCATCGACCTCCTGTGCGCTATAGGTCGACAGCACCATCTTGTCTGAATTCCAATAGGAAAAGAAATTCATACCGGCGGCGAAGACGAGCGCGATCATCATGCCGCTCTGGCCGCCGATCAAATAGCCAACCGCCATGAACAGAGCCGTCATGAAGGCAAGCAGCATGGCAGTACGCACGAGATTCATATCAAGCTCTCCGTCGAATATGCGGGGATCATCTTTTTATTCTCGCCCACGCGCACTATGATTTGGTTATTCGCCCGTCCATTTCAATGTTTTGGGACCTACAACGCCATGCAGACAGCGGACAACGACAACAGCCAGACGTTAGAGAACGGGGCCGCCGCCAGTCCGCCGCGCAAGCCCCTCTCGCCCGCCGCCAAGCGCGCGCTTGCCGAGGCCGAGGAGCGGCGGAACGCGGAAGCCGCGACCCCACGGCCGCGCGAGATCGGCGGCCGAGGCGGTCCTGATCCGGCGCGCTTCGGCGACTGGGAAATCAACGGCCGAGCGATCGATTTTTAGCCGCTCCGGCCGCGTCGTGTTTATCGGTAAATATTCCTATTGACGGAATCGATTGCAGGAATTATTTCCTGTTCATGATTTGTTTCAAACTCGTCCCGACGCTCGCCATTGCGATCCTATCTTGCATGCCCGCCTATGCGGGTAGCGGCGATATGATTGCCGGGCCGGTTTCGGCCAGGATTGTACGCGTCATCGACGGTGACACGCTTCTGGTCGATGCCAACCCTTGGCCGCAGCAGACGATCGAGGTCTATGTCCGACTACGCGGCATCGATGCGCCGGAACTTCATGCACATTGCGAAACCACACGTCACGCGGCCGAACAGGCGCAGGCGGCGCTACAGGAAATGACAGCCACGACGGAAGCAATCGAGCTGTCGCACATTTCCGGCGACAAATACTTCGGCCGTATCCTCGCCGACGTTACCTTGGGCGACGGCCGGAATCCTGCTCGGTATATGCTCGCGGCCGGCTACGCGACGGCCTACGATGGCGGTCGCAAGCCGATCGTGCATTGTCCGGACGAGAATTGACGCCGTCGACACCCGCCGTTTTGCCGACGGGTGTCGTTTTGACCATCAAGCGACCTTGTTCTGGCGATTGGCGATGAGGTCGTCCACGACAGCGGGATCCGCTAGCGTCGAGGTGTCGCCAAGCGCACCGAAATCGTCTTCGGCGATCTTGCGCAAAATGCGACGCATGATTTTGCCGGAGCGGGTTTTCGGCAGGCCGGGCGAGAACTGGATCTTGTCCGGCGTCGCAATAGGTCCGATTTCGGTGCGCACGTGCTTGACCAGTTCCTGCCGCAGCGCATCCGTCCCCTCGTGACCGGCCATCAGCGTCACATAGCAGTAGATGCCCTGACCCTTGATCGCATGCGGATAGCCCACGACCGCGGCCTCCGAGACCAGATGGTGCGAGACCAACGCCGATTCGACTTCGGCAGTGCCCAGCCGGTGGCCGGAAACATTTAACACGTCGTCAACGCGGCCGGTGATCCAATAATAGCCGTCGGCATCGCGTCGGCATCCGTCGCCGGTGAAGTACTTACCCTTGTAAGTGGAGAAATAGGTCTGGATGAACCGCTCGTGGTCACCGTAGACCGTGCGCATCTGCCCCGGCCAGCTGTCGGTGATGCAGAGATTGCCATCGGCCGCCCCTTCCAAGACATTGCCCTCATTGTCCACCAGCTCCGGCTTCACGCCGAAGAAGGGCAGGGTCGCGGAACCGGGCTTGAGATCGGTGGCGCCGGGCAGCGGCGTGATCATGTGACCGCCGGTCTCGGTCTGCCACCAGGTGTCGATGACCGGGCACCGGCCGTCTCCGACAACGTTGTAGTACCATTCCCAGGCTTCCGGATTGATCGGTTCGCCGACCGTGCCGAGCAGGCGCAGGCTCGAACGCGAGGAGCGTGTCACGTAGGCGTCGCCGGCGCCCATCAGCGAACGGAGCGCAGTCGGCGCCGTGTAGAAGATGTTGACCTTGTGCTTGTCGATGACTTCCCAGAAACGGCCCTGGTCCGGGAAATTGGGCACACCCTCGAACATCAGCGAGGTCGCAGCGTTCGCGAGCGGGCCATAAACAATATAGGAGTGGCCGGTGACCCAGCCGACATCGGCGGTGCACCAGTAGACATCGCCGGGGTGGTAGTCGAACGTGTATTCGTGCGTCATCGCCGCATAGACGAGATATCCGCCCGTCGTGTGGAGCACGCCCTTCGGCTTGCCGGTCGAGCCCGAGGTATAGAGGATGAAGAGCGGATCCTCCGCCTTCATCTTTACGGGCGGGCACTCCGCCTTCACGCTTGCCGCCTCCTGATGGTACCACAGGTCGCGGCCGGGTGCCCAACCGGTCTTGCCGCCGGTGCGGCGCACGACCAGCACCTTTTCGACCATCACGAAATTCTTGGCCGCGATATCAATGGCGGTATCGGTGTTTTCCTTGAGTGGGATCGGCTTGCCACCGCGAACACCCTCATCGCAGGTGATGACAAACGTCGACTGGCAGTCGACGATCCGGCCTGCGAGCGCATCTGGCGAGAAGCCGCCGAAGACGACCGAGTGAACCGCGCCGATGCGGGCGCAGGCGAGCATCGCATAAGCGGCCTCCGGTATCATCGGCATGTAGATGGTGACGCGGTCGCCCTTCTTGACGCCGTACTTCTTCAGCACGTTCGCCATGCGGCAGACGTGTTCGTAAAGTTCGTTATAGGTGATCTTCTTATCGATATAGGGGTTGTCGCCTTCCCAGATCAACGCGACGCGGTCGCCATGCTTTTCGAGATGACGGTCGATACAATTGTAGGAGACGTTTGTGATGCCGTCCTCGAACCACTTGATCGATACCTTGCCCTTGAAGGAGGTGTTTTTGACCTTGGTATAGGGCTTGAACCAGTCGATCCGCTTGCCGTGCTCTCCCCAGAACTTGTCCGGATTGCCGACGCTCTCCTCGTACCAAGCGCGGTATTTTTTCTTGTCGATCAGGGCGCGTGTTTTCGCCGGTTGCTGAACCGGATAGATCTTTTCCGACATGCTCTCCTCCAAGCCAAAATGCCTGCCGATCATGCTCTTTTGAGCGGAGAATGAACGACCCTTTCGGCAATCAATAGCAGGTCAAGTTACGACGGCAATTAGACAAAGGTCATTTCGTCCGTAAGAATTGCAATTGTATTGCGCTGCGTTTATATAGGGCCATATTCTCGGACAATGTGGTGCTACCCACGGATCGCGACGCCGACGCGAACGATAGAAGGACTATATCTATGGCTCAACAATTGCTTATGCCGAAGGCAACGGCGATCTGGCTTGTCGACAACACCGCATTGTCGTTCGATCAAATCGCGCAATTCTGCAAGCTGCACCCGCTGGAAGTCAAAGCGATTGCCGATGGCGAAGCCGCGCAGGGCATCAAAGGCCTGGATCCTATCTCCACCGGACAGCTTTCGCGCGATGAAATCGCCCGCGCCGAAGCCAACCCCGCCCACAAGCTGAAGCTCTCCGAGCCTAAGGTTCGCGTGCCGGAATCAAAGCGCCGCGGGCCGCGTTACACACCGGTCTCCAAGCGCCAGGATCGTCCGAACGCCATTCTCTGGTTGGTGCGCAACCATCCCGAGCTGAAGGATGCACAGATCTCGCGTCTCGTCGGCACGACTAAGTCGACGATCGAGCAGATCCGCGACCGCACTCATTGGAACTCGACCAACCTGACCCCAATGGATCCGGTAACGCTCGGCCTCTGCAGCCAGATCGACCTCGACATGGAAGTTGAAAAGGCGGCCAAGGGTCGTCCGCTGCCGACCGCTGCCGAACTCGGCGCCACCTTGCAGCCGGCTCAGGAGACCGAGAAGCTCGGCTTCAGATACGAGCGCGAGGAAGAGAAGGAAATCGACGCCGATGCCGTCTTCGCCAAGCTGAAGTCGCTGAAGTCTTCGACCCCCCAGGATGACGACGACCACTACTGAGGTTGCGCTCGCCGCTTCCCAGCACCGATAAGACATGAAAAACCCGCCGAGGCGGGTTTTTTGATGCGTTGGAAAAAGGTCGGGCGAGCCCGCATCGACCGTCTGCCGATTAGCTGCGGAACAACGTGAGGATGTTCTGCGACGAGGAGTTGGCGATCGACAGAGACTGAACCGCGAGCTGCTGCTGCGTTTGCAACGCCGACAGGCGGCTGGATTCGGCTTCCATGTCGGCGTCGACAAGCTTGCCCACGCCGGATTCGATCGAGTCGCGCAGAGCCGAAGTAAAGCTCGTCTGCAGATCGATGCGGTTTGATAGCGAGCCGAGCTGGGAACCGGCGCCGGTCATGACCGTGAGAGCGGATTCGACCATGCTCAAAGCGCCAGCAATATCGCCGGAAGTCATGCTCGCGATGTTGAGGCTATAGACGGAAGCCGACGTGCCATTGAACGCGTAGGCCGACCCGAGAATGCCCGAAGTCGTCGAGACGGTGGTGGTGCCACTGACCATGCCGAAGAGCACATTGCCGGAGGAGCTGGTGTTGAACGTGTAGGTGGTTTGCTTGACCGAAACACCGCCGCTTGCGTCGCGAACGAAGGACGAGACGACCGAAGCCGTGTCACCGCCGGATGCAGCCATCCAGTTCTGGCCCGAGAAGGAGGCGGACTGGGCAACGCTCAGCAGCTGGTCCTGCAGCTGCGTGATTTCTTCCTGGACCTTTTTCTTGTCGACGCCGTCTTCGGTAGCGGCAACGAGCTTGGATTTGATCTGGGAGACAACGTCGATGGCGTTGTCCATCGCGGTATAGGCGGTATCGACCTTCGCGGCACCGAGGCCGAGGGCGTCGGAGACGGCCGACATGGCGCTGTCGTCGGAGCGCATGGTGGTCGCGATCGACCAATAGGCGGCGTTGTCGGCAGCCTTGGAAATACGATAGCCAGAGGAAACCGCGTTCTGCGTCTTCTGCAGGTCGGAGTTGACGCTGCGCAGGGTTTGGAGGGCAGCCATAGCTGCGTTGTTCGTCTTAATGCTGCTCACGATAGGTGTCCCTTGGTTCTCAGGATTTAGTTGGGGGGACATTCCGGATTTGCACCGGCAAACGGCGGGGCATCATGCGTCGGTACGCGCAAACAAAGGTGACTGCCGTTGACAAGGACAATCGCAGTACATGGTTAAAAATCTCTCAACGACGCTTCACCATATTTTAGGTTCGGCGAATGCTGGCGGCATTCGTCAAGGCCGACGGTATTCTTCCGCAGCCACACCGGTAAGCATCTTTTTCTCCCAGGGCCTGCAAGGCCGCGAAGGAAGAGCGGGGACTGAAGCCCGAAGAAAGCAGCGCCTTTAACGCGCTCCGAAGATCGCGGAACCGATGCGAACGCTGGTGGCGCCAAAAGCAATTGCCGTTTCGTAGTCGCCGGACATGCCCATGGACAGCCGATCAAGGCCGCATTGCTTCGCAAGCCTTGCCAGGAGCGCGAAATGCGGTCCGGGATTTTCCTCGGCGGGGGGAATGCACATGAGCCCTTCGATCTGAAGTCCCAGTTCACCGCGGCAGAGTTCGACGAAGGCCTCGGTTTCTTCCGGCGCGATCCCCGCCTTTTGCGGCTCCATCCCGGTATTGACCTGAACATAGAGGCGAACCAGCTTTCCCTGCCGCTTTGTCTCGTCGGCAAGGGCGCGCGCGATCTTTTCCCGGTCCACGGTCTCTATCACGTCGAAGAGAGCGACTGCGTCCGCAGCCTTGTTGGACTGCAGCGGCCCGATCAGATGCAGCTCGATATCCGGCGTTTCGGCCTTGAGGTCAGGCCACTTGCCCTGGCTCTCCTGGACGCGGTTTTCGCCAAAGACGCGCTGTCCACCGGCAATCGCGGGACGAATAGCCTCGGCTTCGAAAGTCTTGGAGACCGCGACGAGTTGAACCGCGCCGTGGGACCGCCCGGCGTTGGTTTCCGCAGCGGAGATCCGCGCCCGCACATCGTCCAGCCGCTCGCTGAGTTCCATTGTCGTCCTCGCCTTTGCTCAATCTCTCGCGATTGCAGTAAAGCGGGATGCGAGCGTTGCCAAGGGCGGAGGCCCTAAATCCGCCGTCCGGACCTAGGTTTGGGCACTTGCGGTACCCGCCAAACTTGACGCTTGGTTGGTTTCATGATGAAGGTCACGCCAATCCCCCATGATTTTCCGGAATGCGAGTCCCCATGGCCACCGAACGTTATAATCCGCGCGACGCCGAGCCCCGCTGGCAGCAGAAATGGAACGACGAGAAGGTCTTCGTGACCGACAACTCCGACCCGCGCGACAAGTACTACGTGCTGGAAATGTTCCCCTATCCGTCGGGACGCATCCACATGGGCCACGTCCGCAACTATGCCATGGGCGACGTGGTTGCACGCTACAAACGTGCCCGCGGTTTCAACGTGCTGCATCCGATGGGCTGGGACGCCTTCGGCATGCCGGCGGAAAACGCTGCGATGGAACGGGGCGTTCATCCGGCCGCCTGGACCTACCAGAACATCGCCTCGATGCGCACCCAGCTGAAGGCGATGGGCCTGTCGCTCGACTGGAGCCGCGAATTCGCCACCTGCGACGTCACTTACTACCAGCATCAGCAGCACCTTTTCCTCGACTTCCTGGAGAAAGGTCTCGTCTACCGCAAGCAGTCCAAGGTCAATTGGGATCCGGTCGACAACACCGTTCTTGCCAATGAGCAGGTGATCGATGGTCGCGGCTGGCGCTCCGGCGCGTTGGTCGAGCAGCGTGAGCTTACGCAGTGGTTCTTTAAGATAACCGATTTCAGCCAGGAGCTTCTTGACGCGCTCGACACGCTAGACCAGTGGCCGGAAAAGGTGCGTCTTATGCAGAAAAACTGGATCGGCCGCTCCGAGGGGCTGACGATCCGCTGGGAAGTGGTTCGCGAAACCGCCCCAGACGGAACCCATGAGATCGCCGTCTATACGACGCGCCCGGACACGCTGTTTGGCGCCTCGTTCCTCGCAATTGCCGCCGATCATCCGTTGGCAAAGCAGGCGGCTGCTTCGAATCCGGCTATCGATGCTTTCTGCGAAGAGTGCCGGCGCGCTGGCACGTCGCTGGCAGCTTTGGAAACGGCCGAAAAGAAGGGTATGGACACCGGCGTTCGCGTGCGACATCCGCTCGACCCGAGCTGGGAGCTGCCAGTCTACGTCGCCAACTTCGTCTTGATGGACTATGGCACGGGCGCCATCTTCGGCTGCCCCTCGGGCGACCAGCGCGACCTCGACTTCGCCCGCAAATACGATCTGCCGGTCGTGGCGGTCGTCGCGCCGAAAGATGCGGATCCAGCGACGTTCGAAATCGGCGATGTCGCTTTCGACGGCGAAGGCGTGATGATCAACTCACGCTTTATCGACGGCATGACAACGACCGACGCTTTTGAGGCCGTGGCGGCCAAGCTTTCGACGACCATGATCGGCAATCAGCCTCAGGCCGAGCGCAAGGTCAATTTCCGCCTGCGCGATTGGGGGATTTCCCGTCAGCGGTATTGGGGTTGCCCGATCCCGGTCATCCACTGCGATGACTGCGGCGTGGTGCCGGTACCGAAAGCCGATCTGCCGGTGAAGCTGCCCGACGACGTCACCTTCGACCAGCCCGGCAACCCGCTCGACCGGCATCCGACCTGGCGGCATGTCGCCTGCCCGCATTGCGGCAAGGACGCGCGCCGTGAAACGGATACGATGGACACGTTCGTCGATTCGAGCTGGTATTTCACGCGCTTCACCGCGCCCTGGGAGAACCAGCCCACCAACAGCGAGGCTGCCAACCGTTGGCTCCCGGTCGACCAGTATATCGGCGGCATCGAGCACGCGATCCTGCATCTGCTTTATTCGCGCTTTTTCACGCGAGCCATGCGCGAGACCGGCCACGTCGACGTCAAGGAACCTTTCAAGGGTCTTTTCACGCAAGGCATGGTGGTCCACGAGACCTACAGCCGCGGCCAAGGCATGAGCCGCGAATGGGTGGCGCCTGCCGACATCCGCATCGAGGAGGCCGACGGCAAGCGCCAGGCGGTTCTGCTGTCGACGGGCGAGGAGGTCACGATCGGCTCCATCGAGAAAATGTCGAAGTCGAAGAAGAACGTGGTCGACCCCGACGACATCATCGCCTCCTATGGCGCGGACACGGCGCGGTTTTTCGTGCTTTCCGATTCTCCGCCCGACCGCGACGTCATCTGGTCGGAAGCCGGTGTCGAGGGCGCGCATCGCTTCACGCAGCGCCTGTGGCGCCTCATTTCCGAAGCCGCCGACGCGCTGAAAGGTGTTGAGCCGAATCCGGCTACCGAAGGCGAGGCTTTGGCGATTTCTCAGGCTGCACACAAGACGCTGAAGGCAGTTCAAGGCGACTACGACAAGCTGGCGTTCAACAAGGCCGTGGCGCGTATCTACGAGCTTGTGAATACGCTTGCATCGGCGCTCGGCAAAGCCGCTTCCGGCGGCGCCGGAATGGATTATTGCGCGGCCGTCCGCGACGCTGTGGAGATCCTGATTGCCATTGTCGCGCCGATCACCCCGCATCTGGCAGAGGAATGCTCAGCTGCGCTCGGCGCCAGCGGGCTTGTTTCGACGTCGGCCTGGCCAACCTTCAATGCGACCCTGGTGGTTGAGAACGAGATCGTATTGCCGGTGCAGATCAACGGCAAGAAGCGGGCCGAATTGACAATCGCGCGCGAGGCAGATCAAGATGCCGTTCAGAATGCAGTCCTTGCTTTGGATGCAGTCAAAAGCGCGTTGAATGGTCAGGCGCCAAAGAAGATTATCGTCGTTCCACAAAGGATCGTTAACATTGTCGTCTGATTTCATCGTAAAGCTCGCCCGCGCTGCAGGCGTAGCCTCCCTGCTGGTGGTCGCCGGCGTGCTTTCTTCCTGTCAGGTGCGCCCGCTTTACGGCGAAAGCACCGGCGTGAAGGCGAAGCTTGCCTCTGTCGGTTTCGAGGACGTGGGCACTCGCGTTGGACTAGAGGTTCGCAACCACTTGATCTTCATCGCTGGGCGCGGAGCGGGCGAGGCGGTCAATCCGAAGTATATGGTGAGCCTCAGCGTCAGCTCCGCTTTGCAGGGCGTCATCTATCTTCCGTCGTCGGATACGTCTGCGGCGGCGCGCACTACCGTCACGGTATCTTACGTGATCAAGCAGGCCGCCGATGGCAAGGTGCTGAAGGCCGGCAGCCGGGCAACGACCGCACTCGTCGATTTGCCGACGCAGGAGTTCGCCAAACTTCGCGCCGAACGCGACGCCGAGGATCGTGCAGCGCGGGAAGTCGCCGAACTTGTGGGTGCCGACATCGCGGCTGCACTTAGCCGCTGATAGAACGCGGCCATGGCAGAAATCAAATCTCACGAATTCGACGGATTTCTGCAGGGAGCAGTGCGCAATCATCGCATGTTCCTGATCTATGGCCCCGATCGCGGCCTTGTTTCCGAACGGGCAGCCGCGATCGCTGCAAAGACCAAGGTCGCACTCGACGATCCTTTCTCCCTTCTGAAGTTGGATGCTGGTGACCTAAATAGCGACGCCGGACGACTGCTCGATGAAATGAACACTATTGGGCTCTTTGGCGGCGAGAAGCTTATCTGGGTACGCGGCGCGGCAAACGAGAAGGGGCTCGTCGACGCCTTGCAGATACTCGCCGGGCGACCGCCTGAGGCGAGCTTCCTCATCATTGAAGCAGGCGATCTCAAAAAGACGGCAACGTTGCGTAAGCTGGCCGAAGGATCGCGCGCGGTCATCGCAATCCCCTGCTATGCCGATGACATCCGAGCCCTCAACGCCTTGATCGATAATGAATTGTCGGCGAGCAATCTTCGCATCACGCCCGACGCTCGCCAGCGGCTGCTGGAACTCCTCGGCGGCGACCGCATCGCATCGCGCAACGAGATCAAAAAGCTGGCGCTCTATTGCCGGGACGTTGGCACGATCGACGATACGCACGTCAACGACATCATCGGCGATGCTAGCGCCATTTCGACGGACGACGCGGTCGATGCGATCTTGAAGGGGGACGCCGACGCCTACTTGCGCGCGGTGGAGAAGATCGTGAGCTCGAAGACACCGATCTTTCTCGTGCTTCAAGGCTGCCTGCGGCAGTTTCAGCTTCTTGATGTGATGCGCGCTGAAATGGAAGAGAAGCGAGTGCAGCCGGCGCAGGTGATGCAGACGCTTGGCCGTCACCTTCATTTCCGCCGGAAACCCGTTATCGAACAGGCATTGCGAAACTGGGACGCTCCGGCGATAGCGCGGGAGATGAACCGCTTACAGGCCGCCATCCTTCAGAGCCGCCAGCGCGGCGCGCTCGAAGAGAGCATAGCTCTCCACACATTGCTCTCGACCACCCTGCAATCCGCTCGCAAGGCCTAGCTTCCGCGCCCAATCGATATTGGGAGGACCGGCGTCGATGCCAATTCCCGTCAGCGCCGTTCTAGAAGGCGGCAGATTTCCTCGAGCTGCTCCAATGACTTATAGGCGATGCGTACCTGGCCGCCACTGCCTTTGTGATTGATCGCGACGTCGAGCCCCAGAGCGTCGGAGAGCGTCCTCTCAAGCGCCAGAGTATCGGAGTCCTTCTCATCACGACGCGCCATGGCGGGCCGGGGATCGTTTTGCGCGCGGATATCGTTTTGCGCCAGGCGCTCGGCGTCGCGCACCGACATCCCCTTCGAAACGATCGTCTTCGCAAGAGCCGAAGGATCGGAGGTGGGCACAAGGGCGCGCGCGTGTCCGGCCGACAGGCTTCCAGCCGCAAGCATATCTCGCACAGGGTCCGGCAGCTTCAGCAAGCGAAGCGAATTGGCGACATGACTCCGGCTTTTGCCGATGATCTCGCCCAAATCGTTCTGCGTATAGCCATGCTCGGCAATCAGCTGCTCGTAGCCGAGCGCCTCCTCGAGCGGATTGAGATCCGACCGCTGCACATTCTCGACGATTGCGATCTCCAGCGCGGTCTTGTCGTCAACATCACGAACGATCACCGGAATCTCGACCAGGCCGGCAAGCTGCGCCGCGCGCCAACGTCTTTCGCCGGCTATTATTTCAAATCTTCCGTCCGAAACAGTGCGTGCGACAACGGGCTGGACGATGCCGTGTTGGCGGATCGAGCTGGCCAGGTCATGCAACTCCCCCTCGTCGAAATAGCGGCGCGGGTTCTTCGGGTTCCGGCTGACGAATTCGATGGGCACCAGCCGGTCGGGATTGACCGAGGGCTTGCCCGCCTCAATAGGCGCCGGCTGATCCATCTCGCCGATGAGAGCAGCAAGTCCACGACCCAAGCGCCGTTTTGAAAGATCATCACTCATCGCATATCACTCACTATTAGGATGCTAAACGGCTCAAGCAGCAACCTTGCGTTGCCGCTCTCGCTGAATCACTTCCGACGCCAATTGCAGATAAGCCTGGCTCCCAGCACATTTCAAATCGTACAGAATGGCCGGCTTGCCGTAGGAAGGTGCTTCGGAAACGCGAACATTGCGCGGAATGAGGGTGTGATAGACTTTCTCGCCCAGGTGCATTCGCACATCGCTCACCACCTGTTGCGCGAGATTATTGCGCGCATCGAACATCGTCAGAACGATGCCCTGGATATCGAGTGTCGGATTGACCGAACGGCGCACCTGATCCACCGTCTCCAAAAGCTGGCTTAGTCCCTCAAGCGCAAAAAACTCGCATTGCAGCGGCACCAGAACGGAGTGTGCAGCCGCCATAGCGTTCATCGTCAGTAGATTGAAGGATGGCGGGCAGTCGACAAGAATGTAGGAAAACGCCAAAGCCTCAGGGCTTTCCAGCACCCGACGCAGACGGAAGACGCGATCGCTCTGCTGTGCAATTTCCATCTCGATCCCGAGGAGATCCATTGTCGACGGTACGATGTGCAGATTGGGTACCGCGGTAGGAAGCACGACCTCGGAAATGCCATGGGTTCCGACAAGCAAATCGTAGGAGGAAAGCTTGCGATCCCGGCGATCTATGCCCATCCCCGTGCTGGCATTGCCCTGCGGATCGAGATCGACGATCAGTACCCGCTCACCGATGGCAGCCAAGGCTGTTGCCAGGTTGATGGCCGTCGTCGTCTTGCCGACGCCGCCTTTTTGGTTCGCGATGGTAATAATCCGGTTCTTTTCGCCTGCCATTGCGTGCCACCCGATCAAGGTTGAATTTTTCGCCGCAACCGCGTGACCTCAAGAATGACTGAGTCGCGCTCGACGATACTTGGATGTTCTACCAGATCGAATTCCCAACTACCACGCGCTTTGTCCACCTCACGCTGGTAATCCCGGCCTTTGTGTAGGAACATACGGGTCGCTGCGCTTCGTGACCACCATGGTTCGGCATAGGAGTAGAGCTGATCCAGCTCGGCCAAAGCGCGGCATGAGATTGCGTCGACCTGAGGAATGGCTTTTGTTGCCTCCTCAATTCGCATTGCATGAACGGTACCGCGGGCATGGCACTCGCGCAGGCATGTGCGGAGAAAGGCAGCCTTTTTGTGATTGCTTTCAATCAGATTGACGTGGCCGCCGCCGAGCTCAGCCAGGAAAATGGCTGTGACGATCCCCGGAAATCCACCGCCGCTACCGAGATCCGCCCAAGTGACTGGGGTGGGGTAGAGCTGGAAAATCTGTGCGCTATCGGCAATATGGCGCGACCACAAATCCTCGAGCGTCGAGGGTGCGACCAGGTTTATGGACTTCGCCCATTTTTTGAAAAGCGCGGCAAATAGCTCCAAACGCTCCTGTGTTTCACGTGAAACACGCACGCCGTTCAACTGCATCGGAAGACTCTTCTAACGTGAATTCAAGAAGCTAGTGGTCGCGCGGCATCCATTTTCCGCAAGTGAGTCAGCAATAGTAACAATGCCGCTGGCGTCATTCCATCAAGCTTTGCAGCCTGCGCTATGTTCTGCGGGCGCGCCTTCTCGAGCTTTTGCTTCAACTCGTTGGAAAGACCGGAAAGCACAGCGAAGTCAAAAGACCCGGGAATCACCTTGCTCTCATCGCGCTTCACCTGAGCGATATCGGCGCTCTGACGCTGCATATAGACCGCATAGGTGGCCTCAATCTCGAGCGCTGCGGCGACCTTGGGTGAAAGCTCCCGAAATTCCGGCCATCGTTGCGATAGCGAATCGATCGAAAGTTCGGGATAGGCAAGCAGCTCATAGGCACTACGCCGTTGGCCATCCCGATTTAAAGAGATACCAATCTTAGCAGCCTCGTTCGGCGTCAGACCGCGCTCCCTAAGCATCGCCCGCGCAGAATCCAGCGCCTCAAGATACGCTGTAAACCGTTGAGAACGCTCCGTCCCGACACAACCAAGCGCCTGGCCGATCGGCGTCAAACGCACGTCGGCGTTGTCAGCTCGGAGCGAAAGGCGGTACTCAGCCCGCGACGTGAACATACGATAGGGCTCAGCGACCCCGCGCGAGGTCAAATCATCGATCATGACACCTATATACGAGTCAGCACGGCTGAGATGAATAGCATCTCCGTCAGCTGCCAGTCTCGCGGCATTCAGCCCAGCCAGCAAGCCCTGCGCACCTGCCTCCTCATACCCGGTCGTCCCGTTGATCTGGCCAGCGAGAAAGAGCCCCGGAATCTTCTTCACCTCAAGCGAAGACTTTAGTTCGCGCGGGTCCACGTGATCATACTCAATCGCATAACCCGCCTGCTTGATGATAACGCGTTCCAAGCCAGGGATCGTGCGGATAAAGGCGTCCTGCACCTCTGCCGGCAAAGACGTCGAAATACCGTTTGGATAGACGGTATTGTCATCCAACCCCTCCGGCTCCAAGAAGATTTGGTGGCCATCGCGCTCGCCAAATTTGACGATCTTGTCCTCGATAGATGGACAGTAGCGCGGACCCACCCCCTCGATCTGACCGGAATACATCGCCGAACGGCGAAGGTTATCGGCGATGATGCGGTGGGTGGCGGATGTCGTTCGCGTCACTCCGCAGTCGACCTGGGGATTGAGAATGCGATCCGTCATGAACGAGAAAGGTACCGGCGCGTCATCGGCTGATTGTCGGCCGACAGAGTCCCAGTCGATCGTCCGGCCGTCGAGGCGTGCCGGTGTGCCCGTTTTCAGGCGGCCAAGGTTGAGACCGAAACGAGCGAGCGTAGAAGACAAACCCATCGAGGGTTCTTCGCCAACACGACCTGCGGGGATCTTTCGATCGCCAATGTGGATAAGGCCACGCAAAAACGTCCCTGTTGTCAGAACGACCGCACCGCAATTGAGAACTCGGCCATCTTTGGTAACAACAGCGGCAACAAGGCCATTCTCGATGCTTAGATCAAAGGCATCACCCTCGATTACCTCGAGATTGGCGATCGACGCGATTTCGCGCTGCATCGCTTCACGGTAGAGCCGGCGGTCTGCCTGCGTCCTCGGACCGCGGACCGCGGGGCCCTTCTTGCGATTGAGCATTCGAAACTGGATGCCGGCTGCGTCGGCGACGCGACCCATCAACCCATCAAGGGCGTCAATCTCTCGAACGAGATGGCCTTTGCCAAGCCCGCCTATCGCGGGATTGCAGGACATGACGCCGATTGTATCGCGCTTGTGCGTGAGGAGGGCGGTACGCGCGCCCATGCGCGCTGACGCCGCAGCCGCTTCACAACCGGCGTGACCTCCGCCGACGACGATAACATCATAGAATATGTGGGACATTGCAAAGCTCCGGCTTCGGCGCCCTGTTTGCCACAAGACGCGCGGGAGTCAAGCGTTTCACGTGAAACAGTTATCCCTAAATGCAGCCGACAGATTGTTTCACGTGAATCATTTGCCAATACAGAATTCCGAAAAGATCACGCCAAGCAAATCCTCCACGTCGACATGCCCCGTGATCCGCCCGAGAGTCTGCCCGGCAAGGCGAAGGTGTTCCGCGCGTATATCCAGGCCGTCTTCGATTGCGTCGCAAGCTGACCGTATCGCCCACAGTGTCTCCTGCAACAGTTGGCGATGGCGGAGGCGGCTCGGCAAGGCGTAAGACAATCCCTCAGCTCGCAAAGACAGTTCCGCAGCTATAACCCGATGAAGCTCGTCCAAGCCTGCGCCGGTCAAGGCGGATAGAAAGATATCGTAGTCGCCATTCGGCTCGTGAAGATCGCATTTTGTCCCGACGCCTATGACCTTGCCGGCAAAGCCCTCGAAGGCAGTCCTAACGTCTCGGCCAATTTCCGCCAGAGAGAGCACCAGATCCGCTTCTGCGATCGTCTTTAAGGCACGCCGAATGCCTTCCTTCTCAACAACCTCCGCCGTATCGCGGAGCCCGGCCGTGTCATACAGCTTGACGGCATAGCCATCGATATCCAGATCGACATGCAACACATCGCGCGTCGTGCCGGCGATATCGGTGACGATCGCCACCTCTCTCTTTGCGAGCGCGTTCATCAAGCTCGATTTGCCGGAGTTCGGTTCTCCCGCAATGACGATCTTTAGGCCGTCACGGATGATCTCCCCGAAAGAGGCGCCAGCGAGGTGGGCAGACACTTCATCGGCGAGCCGGGACATATCCGTCCAGACCTGGTCCGACACCGATCCAGGCACATCGTCATCTTCAGCGAAATCGAGCTCTGCCTCAATCAATGCCCGCGCTCGGGTCAAACGGTCGGCCCAGCCTGCGTAGAGAGCCGACAGCTTACCGCTGCTATGCTCGATCGCAAGCCGCCGCTGCATTTCGGTTTCCGCCGAAATCAGATCCGCAAGGCCTTCGACCTCGACCAAATCCATCTTGCCGTTTTCCAACGCGCGACGGCTGAATTCGCCATTCTCGGCCATGCGACAGCGCTCAAAACTCGCCAATTCGTTGTATAGAGCCAGTATCACCGCCTTACTGCCGTGCACATGCAACTCTACACAGTCCTCACCGGTAAACGAAGCAGGCGACGGAAAGCCAAGAACGAGCCCTTGGTCAATCGTTAAACCGTTCCGAGTCCGAATCGTTTTCAATGCCGCCTGTCTTGATGGCGGAAGTGATCCGATAAGCGCTTGCGTGATCGGGAACGAGCGGTCGCC
This sequence comes from Rhizobium sp. RAF56, assembly GCF_052113965.1. Taxonomy (NCBI): domain Bacteria; kingdom Pseudomonadati; phylum Pseudomonadota; class Alphaproteobacteria; order Hyphomicrobiales; family Rhizobiaceae; genus Rhizobium; species Rhizobium sp. RAF56. The sequence goes on along the minus strand of NZ_JBFRDU010000005.1, from coordinate 70,102 downwards.
GGATAAGCGCAAAACTGCGACGCCCGAAGGAAGTCCGCCGCTTGAAAGGGCGTATATAGTATCAGTCGCCTTATTCATCGCCGTCGCCTTGCGCCATTAGTTCGCTACCGAATCGATCGCCGGAACGAAAGAACGGGCCGCATTACAGCAGCCCGTTCGAACAACAGATGAATCCGGCTAATGATTAGGTATTCATCGAGTCGAAGAATTCCGGATTGTTCTTCGTTTGCTTCAACTTGTCGATAAGGAATTCGATTGCATCCGTCGTTCCCATCGGCGCGAGGATACGGCGCAACACGAAAATCTTCTGAAGGTCCTGTCGCGGCACGAGTAGCTCTTCCTTACGCGTACCGGATTTGAGGATGTCCATCGCCGGGAAGATGCGCTTGTCGGCGACCTTGCGGTCAAGCACGATTTCCGAGTTACCGGTGCCCTTGAACTCTTCGAAGATAACTTCGTCCATGCGGCTGCCCGTATCGATGAGAGCCGTCGCGATGATTGTCAGCGACCCGCCTTCCTCGATGTTGCGCGCCGCACCGAAGAAGCGCTTCGGCCGCTGCAAAGCGTTGGCGTCCACACCACCCGTCAGGACCTTGCCAGACGAGGGAACGACGGTGTTATAGGCTCGGCCAAGGCGCGTAATCGAATCGAGCAGGATGACGACGTCGCGGCCGTGCTCAACGAGCCGCTTGGCCTTCTCGATGACCATTTCGGCCACCTGCACGTGGCGAACCGCCGGCTCGTCGAATGTCGAGGAGATTACTTCCCCCCGGACCGAACGCTGCATGTCCGTCACTTCTTCCGGACGTTCATCGATCAGAAGCACGATCAAGTAGCATTCAGGATGGTTGGCAGTGATCGAGTGAGCGATGTTCTGCAGGAGAACGGTCTTACCGGTGCGCGGGGGCGCCACGATCAGGCCGCGCTGGCCCTTGCCGAGCGGCGCCACGAGATCGATGACGCGCGGCGACAGATCCTTCGTGGTGGGAACGTCGAGTTCCATACGGAAGCGTTCGTTGGGATAGAGCGGCGTCAGGTTGTCGAAGTGCACCTTGTGCCTGATCTTCTCCGGATCGTCGAAATTGATGGTGTTGACCTTCAGCAGCGCAAAATAACGCTCGCCTTCCTTCGGACCGCGGATGGGGCCTTCTACCGTATCGCCGGTCTTTAGCGAAAAACGGCGGATCTGCGAGGGCGAGATATAGATATCGTCAGGCCCCGGCAGGTAATTGGCATTCGCCGAGCGTAGGAAGCCGAAGCCGTCCTGCAAAACTTCGACAACGCCTTCACCGATGATTTCGACGTCCTGACTGGCTAGCACCTTGAGAATCGCAAACATCAATTCCTGTTTGCGCATCGTGCTTGCATTTTCGACCTCAAGCGATTCGGCGAATGCCAGCAGATCGGTCGGAGATTTGTTCTTAAGTTCTTGAAGCTTCATTTCAGCCATGAAGAGGGACCGTTACTCTATGTTTTCTAAAAAAGGGGGAAGGTGGTATCTGTCGGATTCGAGACCGCGAGAAGATCGCGGGCGAGTGAACTGAACCATGCCACGAGATGAGATGGCGGGAAAATAGCGGTTAAGGCGAAGAGCCGCAAGGGGGGTGCTGAAAATCAGCCAAATTATCGGCGCGACCCTGTGTCGCCCCCTCAAGCGAACGGTTTAACCACCACGAGAATGACGATTGCGATCATCAAAACGGTCGGCGCTTCATTCATAAAACGCCAGTAGCGAGCCGACCTGCGGTTCTCGTCACGGGCAAAGTCACGGACCGAACGGCTGAAGAAAACATGAACCATGGTCATCAGCACGACGAGCGCAATCTTCGCATGCAGCCAGCCACCGTGGAAGCCATAGACCGACCAGGCGAGATAGAGACCGAGGACCCAGCTCAGCATCATCGCCGGGTTCATGATGACGTTCAGCAACCGCCGTTCCATCACCTTGAAGGTCTCGGACTGGACCGAGCCGCGCTCGGCATCGGTGTGATAAATGAAAAGCCGCGGCATGTAGAAAAGGCCCGCCATCCAGGAGATCACCGCGATGATGTGGAATGCCTTGATCCAAAGGTAGAGATTATCCGGACGCCAGCCGAAAAGGCCCACCGCCAGGAGAATGAAAAAGCCGATGGCGATATGCGCCCGTCGGCGCGCATAGGCGCCGGGCCCTGCGTCCGTCTGACGCTCCATCGCCCTCAACCCCCTTGCGCACGGACGCGTCGAACGAGCGTCGCGACGTTTTCCGGATCGGCCTGCGGCGTAATTCCGTGACCGAGATTGAAGATCAGCGGGCCGTTTCCGAGTGTCTGCAGGATGGCATCAATCCCGGCGTCAAGCGCCTCTCCGCCGGCGACGACCCGCATTGGGTCGAGATTTCCCTGCACCGGCCCCTCCCTCTGCAGCTCGGCCGCAAAGGAAAGCGGCACCGACCAATCGAGCCCTATTGCGTCGGCTCCGGTCCGTTGGCGATAGGTCTTCAGCAGATAGCCCGCGCCCTTGGCAAAGGCGATCACCTTCGCCTGCGGACGGCGTTCCTTGATCGACGCAATCATGCGGGCGACGGGCTTCACCGCGAAGGCTTCGAATTCCGCTTCCCCGAGCACGCCCGCCCAGGAATCGAAGATCTGCACGGCGTCGGCACCCGCATCGATCTGTGCCACCAGATAGTCCGCCGATATCTCCGCAAGCAGCATCAGAAGGTGCTCGAACGCTTGCCGCTCACGATAGGCGAAGAGACGGGCAGGCGCCTGGTCCGGTGTCCCGCGGCCGGCGATCATGTAGGTGGCAACTGTCCAGGGAGCGCCGCAGAAGCCAAGCAGGGTCGTCTCCACCGGCAGCTCCGCCCGAAGCCGCCGCACGGTCTCAAGGACAGGCGCGAGATGGGAGACGACATCCTTCCCATCGAGCGCTCGAATACCCCGGACATCGATCGGATCCATCTCCGGCCCGGTGCCTTCGCTGAAGCGGACGTTGCGTTTCAGCCCGTCGGGGATAACCAGGATATCGGAAAACAGGATAGCAGCATCGAAGCCATAGCGACGGATCGGCTGCAGCGTCACTTCCACGGCGTGATCCGGAGAATAGCAAAGATCGAGAAAGCTTCCAGCTTTGGAACGGGTCTCGCGATACTCGGGCAGATAGCGTCCAGCCTGGCGCATCAGCCAAATCGGAGGAGGAGAGATGGTCTCCCCTTTCAAAACCCGTAGGACTTTCCGGCATTCCTCGCTCAAGGCGTCTTCCCCATAAAAGAACTAAATAGATTCTAAATGTTTCTATTTCTTAGAGTCTGTTTCTATCAAGGATTAAAATGAATTCACCGGCAGCGCGATTTGTCGCGTCCGATCGATGGCCAAGGAACAGATTCCGGTCTTTTGCGGAGAAAAGCGTCTAAAAGTCGAATTGCGTAAAAAAATCCATGGCTTATGTTGCAGTCGCGTCAATCCCCATCTGTGGATAAGCTGGGGACGGAAAAACTGGATGCCAGGTTTTCCACATTGCCCACAGACCCATGCTGAAGCACTCCGAAAAAACCGTATTGTGGAAAAGTGGGCAGGTTTTCCCTTGCCTTGGGCCCAGCCCCGGCCTTAGGTCAGAATCGTCCACCCTTATCAACAGCCAGCGGAAAATAGCGTGGAGAACCGCAGGAGCTTCTTTCATCTTCATCTCATTTCTGACTCGACGGGAGAGACTCTGATCTCCGCCGGGCGCGCGGCTTCGGTTCAGTTTCACGCGAGCCAACCGATCGAGCACGTCTATCCGCTTGTGAGAAACCGCAAACAGCTGCTGCCGGTTCTGGAAGCGATCGATCGAAGCCCGGGGATCGTGCTCTATACCGTGGTCGACCGTGAACTCGCCGACATCATAGACGAGCGCTGTCGCGAGATGGGCGTGCCTTGCGCCAATGTGCTCGAGCCGGTCATGACGCTTTTCCAGACCTATCTCGGAACGGCATCGCGCCGCCGGGTCGGCGCGCAGCACGTCATGAACGCGGACTACTTCGCCCGCATCGAGGCGCTCAACTATACGATGGATCACGATGACGGCCAGACGCCCGACGACTATAATGACGCCGACGTCGTCATCGTCGGGATCAGCCGCACCTCGAAGACCCCGACCAGCATCTACCTCGCCAATCGCGGCATCAAGACCGCCAACATCCCGATCGTCCATGGCGTTCCCCTGCCGGAAAGCCTGTTGACTGCGACCAAGCCGCTGATCGTCGGGCTGATTGCAACGACCGACCGCATTTCCCAGGTTCGCGAAAACCGCGTGCTCGGTACCGCCACTTCGTTCAATGGCGACGAGTATACCGACCGCGCCACGATCGCGGAGGAACTGAAATACGCCCGCTTGCTTTGCGCCCGGCACAATTGGCCGTTGATAGACGTGACCAGGCGGTCGATCGAGGAGACGGCGGCCGCGATTGTTGCTCTGCGCCCCAAGCTGCGTTAAGCGCAGGGATAGAGTGCTTCGAAAGGCTAATCCGTGACCGCATCCCTTATTCTAGCCTCGTCCAGTCCCTTCCGGCGAATGCTCATGGAGAATGCCGGCCTGACCTTTTCTGCGATCGCGGCCGATATCGACGAGCGCGCCATCGAGGCGCCGCTCGAGCGGGAGGGGGCGGGGCCGGACGCGGTCGCCCTGGTTCTTGCCAAGGCAAAGGCCAAAGAGGTGAGCGAACGCTTTCCCGGTTCCCTCGTGATCGGCTCCGACCAGACAATGTCGTTGGGGTCTGAAGTTTTCCACAAACCGAAAGACCGAGCGGATGCGGCAAACCATCTGAGCCGGCTTTCGGGCAAGACCCACCGCCTGAACAGCGCGATCGCCTTTGCAAAGGACGGGGATATCCTTTGGGAGCATGTGTCTCATGCCGAGTTAACGATGCGCGATCTCTCGGCGGAATTCATCGACCGGCATCTGATGCGGGTCGGCGAGCGTGCGCTGGGCAGCGTCGGCGCCTATCAACTGGAAGGAGAGGGCATCCAGCTATTCTCCGGGATCGATGGCGACTATTTCACCATCCTCGGTCTGCCAATGCTGCCGCTTCTGCAAAAATTGCGCGAATTGGGAATGATCGATGGATGATTCACGTGAAACATTGAAGCCGAAAGCCTTCGTCACCGGTTATCCAGTGCGCCATTCGCGCTCGCCGATGATCCATGGCTACTGGCTGAAAAAGTACGGCCTGAATGGGAGCTACGAAGCGAGGGAAGTCGCAGTCGATGACTTTCCTGCCTTCATCGCCCGTTTGAAGGATGGATCGTCCGGTTTCGTCGGCGGCAACGTCACTATCCCGCACAAGGAAAGCGCTTTCAGGCTTGCGGACCGGCCAGACGAACTGTCGGAGGAAATCGGGGCGTCAAACACGCTTTGGATGACAGACGGGCTGCTTCAAGCCACCAATACCGACGGACGCGGCTTTACTGCCAATCTCGACGCCCGCAGGTCAGGCTGGGAACGGGCCGAGCGGGCCGTGATTCTCGGCGCCGGCGGTGCGAGCCGGGCCGTAATCCAGGCCGTGCGCGACCGCGGCATCGGAGAGATCCACATCATCAACCGAACGGTCGCGCGCGCGCGCGAGCTGGCGGACCGGTTTGGGCGACGGGTGCATGCCCATGGTATGGACGCCCTTTCCGAAGTCATGACTGGCGCCGCCCTTTTCATCAACACGACGTCGCTCGGTATGGATGGCGAGGCCACGCCCGCAATCGACTTTAGGCCGTTGGCGGCCGATGCGATCGTCACCGACATCGTATACGTGCCGTTGAAGACCCCGCTGCTCACCCAGGCCGAAGCCCAGGGTTTTGCGATCGTCGACGGCCTCGGCATGTTGCTCCACCAGGCGGTGCCCGGTTTCGAACTGTGGTTCGGGCGGCATCCGCAGGTCGATGACGAGCTGCGCGAGTTGATCATCGCCGACATGGAAAAACACTCATGATCCGCGTAGGGCTGACTGGATCGATAGGCATGGGCAAGACGACGACCGCGAAGCTCTTTGCCGATGCCGGCGTACCCGTCAACGATGCCGATGCTGTCGTGCACCAGCTATACAGCGGCAAGGCCGCGCCGCTTGTCGAAGCGGCCTTTCCCGGATCGGTAAAGGGAGGCGCCGTCGACCGGCAGGCTTTGGCGCGGCAGCTGGCGGCCGATCCCGATGCCTTCAAGCGTCTCGAAGCGATCGTTCATCCGCTTGTGCGCGAGCGCGAGCAGCAATTTCTCGAAAAGAATAGCCAGGCCGGAGCCGATCTCGTCGTGCTTGATATTCCACTGCTTTTCGAATCGGGCGCTGCCGATCGTGTCGATCGCATCGTGGTGGTCACCTGTGATCCACAGCTTCAGCACGACAGGGTACTTGCCCGGCCGGGCATGACGGAGGAAAAATTCGCGATGATTCTGTCGCGCCAGTTGCCTGATTCGGAGAAACGCAAGCGGGCGGACTACCTCGTCGATACCGGCCATGGCATCGAAGCGGCGCGGGGACAGGTGAACGACATCATCGCGGATTTGCGCCGACGCGCCGCGAATGGGGAGACTTGATGCGCGAAATCATCTTCGACACGGAAACGACCGGCCTGGACAATCGCTTGGACCGCGTCATCGAAATCGGCGGCATCGAACTCGTCAATCATTTCCCCACCGGCCGGACGCTGCATCTCTACATCAATCCGGGCGACCAGAAGGTCCATGCGGATGCACTGGCGGTTCACGGCATCACCGACGAGTTCCTGAAGGACAAACCGTCATTCGGGGATGTCGCGGAAAAAATCGTGGACTTCTTCGGCGATGGCCGTTGGGTGGCGCATAACGCGACCTTCGACATGGGTTTCGTCAATGCGGAATTGGCAAGGCTAGACCTGCCGCCGATCCTGCCGGAGCGCGTGCTCGATACGCTGGCGCTGGCCCGCCGCAAGCATCCGATGGGTCCAAACTCGCTGGATGCGCTTTGCCGGCGCTACGGAATCGATAATTCCCACCGGACCAAGCACGGCGCGCTGCTCGACTCCGAACTGTTGGCCGAAGTCTATATCGAGATGATCGGCGGGCGGCAGACGGCGCTCGGGCTCGGCACTTCCTCCGCCAACGGCAAGGCCGATGAAGATGCTGCGTTCGACGAGGAGATCATCGTGCTTGCGCGGCCGCGTCAACTGTTGCCGCGCCTAAGCGAAATGGAGCGCGAGGCCCATGCGGCGTTGGTCGTAAGGCTCGGTGACAAGGGGATCTGGTCGCGATACTCGCCATCTGAATGAGCAACACAAGCGACTAGAATCCGACTAACGAATGAGATGCCTGGGATTTCTGGTGGCCGACAAAGGCCCGTTCTCAGTCGGTCTTCCTCAAACAAAAATGCCCGGGTTCTGCCCGGGCATTTTTGTTAGATCGATGCATTCAACAGATCAGTTCGGAACGACGTTGACCTGGGCACGAGCCTGCTCTTCGGCAACGCGCTGCGTGAACATCGTTGCGAAATCGATCGGATCGATGATCAGCGGCGGGAAGCCGCCGTTGCGGGTGACGTCGGCGATGATCTGGCGCGCGAAGGGGAACAGCAGGCGCGGGCACTCGATGAAGAGTAGCGGCAGCATGTGCTCCTGCGGGAAGCCGGTCACACGGAAAACGCCGCCATAGACGAGCTCGGTGTGGAAGACGATCTTGTCGCCGTCCTTGGCTTCGGCGTTCAGCGTCAGCACGACGTCGAAATCGGAATCCGACAGCGGGTTGGCGTTGACGTTGACGTTGATATTGATTTCAGGCGCCTTGTCGCGCGCCTGCAGCGAGCGCGGTGCGCCGGGATTTTCGAAGGAAAGATCCTTGGTGTATTGGGCTAGAACCGAGAGGCTCGGGTTCGAAGCGCCGTTGCTGTTGTCGTTGGCCATAGCTGTTCCTCGCGGCTGCGTAGTTTCCAAGCTTTGCAGCGTTCCCTGCCCGTCGTCCATGACGCGCGGCGCTGCAAGCGGGTGTCGCCATCTAACACTTCAAACAGGGGCTTACAACCCTGCGGCCGGCGGGCAGTCGCAAGCTATTTTAGTCGTCCAGACGCTTCGGTCCGGCCCATGGCGAATTGCCATTGGAATCGCGACGAAAATCGTCTTCATCGAGATCGACGATCGGACCGCTGCGCGGAGGCGAAGAGCGGCCGGCGGCTGGCCCACTCCGAAACGCGGAGGAGGATCCGAAGACGATGATTCGACGGCGGAGATAGGTCCAGGCAATGTCTCTGACGGCTGGAATGAACAGCAAGAGCCCGAAAATGTCGGAGATGAAGCCAGGCAAGAGCAACAGGAAAGCGGCAACGACAATCATCGCGCCATGCACCATTTCTCTTCCGGGATCGCCACCCTTCTGGCTCTCGGCTGAAATGCGCTGAAGAATGCCGATACCCTGGATACGCAGAAGCGTTGCGCCGAGTATCGCGCTCAGCAAAACGAGGGCAAGCGTTGCCCATACCCCAATGGCCTTTCCCACGACCACGAAGCCGGCGATTTCGCCAAGCGGCAGCAGAAACAGAAGAAAGGGGATGGCGGAGAGTCTCATCGTGTCTGTCCTGATCTTGGTGACGCAGCGCAGCGTTAATCGATCGCGCGCAACAAAGATACCGGTCCTCTATTTGAATGATCGAGCGATGCGGACTATATGGGTATTGATACTTTTGATGTTAACGGCGGTTTCGGCAAGAAATGGGTTCAAACGACTTCGTGACGCTTTTTTTCCTCGTGGCGGCGGTGCTGATCTTTTTGCAGCTTCGCAGCGTTCTCGGCCGTCGCACCGGCAACGAGAAGCCGCCGCGTGATCTCTTCGGCTCTTCGCGCGATGCCGCCGCCGGCCCGGACACGCCAGAAGCTGGCAAGGTTGTGACGCTGCCCCGTCGCGATGTCGCGGAAGACGAGGGCCGCTATGCCGACATCGACGCGTTCGCGGCTCCAGGCACGCCGCTCAACCAGCAGCTGCGCGAAGTCAACATGGCCGACGCGTCCTTCAGCCCGAAGGAATTCTTGAATGGCGCGCGCATGGCTTACGAAATGATTGTCATGGCTTTTGCCGATGGCGACCGCAAAATGCTGAAGAACCTGCTCTCGCGCGAAGTCTACGAGGGCTTCGACGCGGCAATTGCCGAGCGCGAAGCCAAGGGCGAGAAGATCAAGTCCACGTTCGTCGGCATCGACAAGGCCGACCTCACGCGCGTAGAGATGCGCGGGAGCGAGGCGCTGGTGACAGTACGCATCGTCAGCCAAATGATCTCGGCGACCTATGACAAGGCGGATCATCTGATCGACGGCGACGCCGAGGCGGTGGCCGAGGTCAGCGATCTGTGGACTTTTGCGCGCGATATGCGATCCCGAGATCCCAATTGGAAACTCGTGGCGACCGAATCGGAACAATGAGCGCGTCACTCCCGGATTTTAAGCTGGAACGGATCAGCTTCGCGGATTTGAAGGGCTGGAAGGACGATGATCCTTCTGGCCTTTTCGGCGCCATGCGGGCCTGTCATCACCACATAACCGCCACCAAACCCTACCGCACCGGTGCCCTCGGCCTCACCGCCGACGAGCTCTTGCCGCTTCTGGCCGATGCGATCACGGCCGAACCGCTCGATGCGGCCGAGGCGAGGGCGTTCTTCGAGGCGCGCTGCGTGCCCTTTCTTATCCGCCGCGATGGCCGAAAGCGTGGGTTCGTCACTGCCTTTTTCGAGCCTGAGATCGCGGTTTCGGCAACGCCGGATGATATTTACCGCTATCCCTTCTACCGCAGGCCCGACGATCTCGTCGATCTCGACGATCAGAACCGCCCTGGCTATCTCGACGCTTCCTACATGTTCGGCCGCATCAAGGTCGGCAAGGTCTTAGCCTATCCGGACCGGGGCGAAATCGATCGCGGCTATCTCTTGGGCCTCGGGCTCGAGATTGCCTGGGCGAAGAGCAAGGTCGACGTCTTCTTCGTGCATGTCCAGGGTGCGGCGAGACTTCGCTATCCGGACGGCACCGTTCGTCGTATCACCTACGCCGCCAAGGCGGGCCATCCGTTCTCCGCGGTCGGCCGACTGCTGATCGATCGCGGCGCGATCGATGCAAAGACCGTTTCGATGCAGTCGATCCGCGATTGGCTGTATGCCCATCCAGACCAGGTGGACGAGGTGCTCTGGCACAACCGATCCTACATTTTCTTCCGCGAGGCCGAGGTCGACGATCCTGAAGCCGGGCCGATTGCCGCCGCCAAGGTACCGCTGGTCGCGGGCCGCTCGCTCGCCGTCGACCGGTTGATCCATACGTTCGGCTTTCCTTTCTTCATCCGCTCGGAAAGTCTCACGCATCTCGACCACGGCAAGCCTTTCCAGCGCCTGATGCTGGCCCTCGACACTGGCACGGCCATCGTCGGGACCGCGCGTGGCGACATCTTTACCGGCTCCGGGTACGAGGCCGGAGAGCAGGCGGGCACGGTGCGCAACGATGCCGATTTCTTCATTCTCGTCCCGAAGGCGGCCGCCGCGAGGTTTGCCTGATGACCAGGGACCGCAAGCTTTCCGCCGAGGAGCGAATTCTCTGGGGCAGGGTGGCGAAGAGCGCCCGACCGATGCAGGGTCGTCACGGGGCGCTTGCGGAATTTGACGAGCTGCTTGCGGCGGTGGATGCCGACACGGCGGAAGAACGGCCGACACCCAAGGCGGACGTGGGCTTTGCGGACGCTCCGCCCCCGCAGAAGCAAAAACAGCCGTCCGGCCAGCATCAGCCGTTTGAGCGGCCGGTCAAGCGCAAGATTGCCAAGGGACGGCTGCCGCTCGAAGCACGCATCGACCTGCACGGACTGATCCAGAGCGAGGCGCATGCCCTGCTTCTCGATTTCCTCGTGCGTGCGCATACGCGCGGTCTGCGCCACGTGCTCGTCGTTACCGGCAAGGGAAGCTCCATGGGCAGCGACGGCGCGCTGAAGCGAGCCGTGCCGCTGTGGTTCTCCAAACCGGAATTCCGCTTCCTGATCTCGTCCTACGAAGCGGCCGCACAGCACCACGGCGGCGAGGGCGCGCTCTATATTCGGCTGGTACGGCAGCGGGTGGAAAAAACATGACGCCCTTTGGCGAGGCGGTGAGGCGGTTGCGGCAGCGCAAGGGCGTATCGCAGAAACAAATGGCGGCTGCGCTCAACGTCACGCCTGCCTATCTCTCGGCGCTGGAGCATGGAAAGCGTGGGGTGCCAAGCTTCGAGCTTCTCCAGCGCATTGCCGGCTATTTCAGCATTATCTGGGACGAGGCCGAGGAATTGTTCATGCTGGCGCGTGCCTCGGACCCTCGCGTTGTCGTCGACACCTCGGGGCTTGCGCCGGAATACACCGCGTTTGCCAACCGGCTTGCGAACGCAATTCGACACCTGGAACCGGCAGCCATCGCGCGATTGACGATGGTTCTCGACAATAGCGACAAAGACGGCTGAAAACTGCCGCAATCCCCTATTTTATAGGCGCTTAAGGGTCCATATATTTGGACTGTGGGGCCATCCGTCCTATAAGTTCGGGACGGAAACATCGATGATTCGTCAAGGGCATCCTGCTCGTTTCGAAAACGCTGGAAAGACTTCAAAAAAATGACCGATACGTCCGCGACCGAGAACGCCGCAAGTACCGAATATGGCGCCGATTCCATTAAGGTTCTCAAGGGACTCGATGCGGTTCGCAAGCGGCCGGGTATGTATATCGGCGACACCGACGACGGCTCCGGCCTGCATCATATGGTCTACGAAGTGGTCGACAACGCGATCGACGAAGCGCTCGGGGGCCACGCCGACATCGTCACCGTGGCGCTCAATCCCGATGGATCTGTCACCGTCACCGACAACGGCCGCGGCATCCCGACCGACATCCATACCGGTGAAGGCGTGTCGGCGGCCGAAGTCATCATGACGCAGCTACATGCGGGCGGTAAATTCGACCAGAATTCGTATAAGGTTTCGGGCGGCCTGCACGGCGTCGGCGTATCGGTGGTGAACGCGCTGTCAGCCTGGCTGAAGCTTAAAATTCGCCGCCAGGGCAAGGTTCACGAGATGAGCTTCACCCACGGCGTTGCCGACGCGCCGCTGAAGGTGACAGGCGAGGCAGGTGATGCGACCGGTACAGAGGTCAGCTTCATGCCGAGCACCGGTACCTTTACCATGACGGAGTTCGACTACCACACGCTTGAACACCGCCTGCGCGAGCTCGCCTTCCTCAATTCCGGCGTCCGCATCCTGCTCACCGACAAGCGCCATTCCGATATCAAGCAGGAAGAGATGCTCTATGACGGCGGCCTCGAAGCCTTCGTCGCCTATCTCGATCGCGCCAAGAAGCCTCTCGTCGACAGGCCGGTGGCTATCCATGGCGAAAAGGATGGCATCACGGTCGAAGTGGCGATGTGGTGGAACGACAGCTACCATGAAAACGTGCTGTGCTTCACCAACAACATCCCGCAGCGCGACGGTGGCACCCACATGGCGGGCTTCCGCGGGGCGCTTACGCGGCAGATCACTTCCTATGCCGACAGCTCCGGCATCACCAAGAAGGAAAAGGTGCAGCTTACCGGCGACGATTGCCGCGAGGGCCTGACGGCGGTCTTGTCGGTCAAGGTGCCGGATCCGAAATTCTCCTCGCAGACCAAGGACAAGCTGGTCTCCTCCGAAGTCCGTCCGGTCGTCGAAAGCCTTGTCAACGAGGCGCTGAGCACCTGGCTCGAGGAGCATCCGAGCGAGGCTAAGGTGCTGGTGGGCAAGGTCGTCGAAGCCGCTGCCGCTCGCGAGGCGGCGCGCAAGGCGCGCGAGTTGACGCGACGCAAGGGCGCGCTCGACATCGCCTCGCTGCCGGGTAAGCTCGCCGACTGCTCAGAACGCGATCCGGCGAAATCCGAAGTCTTTCTCGTCGAGGGTGATTCGGCGGGCGGTTCGGCCAAGCAGGGGCGCTCGCGCGAAAACCAGGCGATCCTGCCGCTGCGCGGCAAGATTTTGAACGTCGAGCGCGCGCGCTTCGACAAGATGCTGTCGAGCCAGGAAATCGGTACGCTGATCACGGCGCTTGGCACGGGTATCGGCAAGGACGAATTCAACGCCGACAAGCTGCGCTACCACAAGATCATCATCATGACGGACGCCGACGTCGACGGCGCGCATATTCGCACGTTGCTGCTCACCTTCTTCTTCCGACAGATGCCGGCGCTCATCGAGCGCGGCCATCTCTATATCGCCCAGCCGCCGCTCTACAAGGTCACGCGCGGCAAGTCGGTGCAGTACCTGAAGAACGAACAGGCGCTGGAGGATTATCTCATCGGCCAGGGCCTGGAGGACGGAAACCTTCGCCTCGGCACCGGCGAGGTTCGCGCAGGCCAGGATCTGCGCGAGGTTATCGTCGATGCATTGCGGCTGCGTGCCCTGCTCGACGGGCTGCATTCGCGCTATAACCGCGCCGTCGTCGAGCAAGCGGCGATTGCCGGCGCGCTCAACGCTGATCTCGTCAGCGACGGTGCTCGTGCAGAACAGCTCGCCACCGATGTGGCAAGCCGGCTCGACCTCATCGCCGAGGAAACGGAACGTGGCTGGACGGGTGCTGTCACCGGCGAAGGTGGGCTGAAATTCGAGCGCATGGTGCGCGGCGTGAAGGAAGCCGTCGTGCTAGACATGGCGTTGATCGGTTCGTCCGACGCGCGGCACATCGATCAGATCTCAGCGCGTCTGAAGGAAATTTACGCAACGCCGCCGGTCCTCGTTCGTCGCGACGGCGATACGGAAATTTCCGGCCCCCGTGCGCTGCTCGACGCGATTTTCGCGAGCGGCCGCAAAGGCTTGTCGATGCAGCGCTACAAGGGTCTAGGCGAAATGAACGCCGAGCAGCTCTGGGAAACGACGCTCGATCCGAACGTCCGCTCGCTGCTGCAGGTGAAGGTCAACGACGCCGTCGACGCTGACGGGCTCTTCGCCCGCCTGATGGGCGACGAGGTCGAGCCGCGTCGCGAATTTATCCAGGACAACGCGCTGAACGTCGCGAACCTCGACATCTGAGCGAACGCGTCAGGAGTGCTGCCAGTTCGAATACCGTGAGATGAAAGCTCGCCGGGACATCGCCGCGCGGGCTTTCTTTTTGGATCGCTTATTGCGGCGGCGTACCGTTGTCGGCGAGAACATCACCGACGAGATAAAGCGATCCGCCGATCAGGATACGGGGAGCGACCCCCGTTGCCGGGAGAGCCTGCCTTATGGCCTCCAGCGCGTCGCCAACCGTCGACATCGGTTCGGCAATCAGGCCTGCGTCATAGGCGGCGTTGGCAAGGATGACCGGATCGATCATCGCGTCGCTATGTCGGATCGGCACGCAGTAGACCTTTTCGGCAAGACCCGTGAATGCCTGGAAGTACCCAACCGGGTCCTTGGTGTTGATCATGCCGGTGATCAGAAACAGCGGTCGTGACTGCCGCTCTTCGAAGCTCGCCATCGCTTCGGCGATTACGTGGCCAGCGCCCGGGTTGTGCCCGCCGTCGACCCAGATTTCCGCGCCTGCGGGCGCATGCCGCACCAAGGTTCCTTCCGTCAGCCGTTGCAGGCGGCCGGGCCATTCGACTGAGGTGAGCGCGCGGTCCATCATCGGCTCGGTGACCGCAAAGCCGGCCGCCTTGACCGCACGTATGGCGGCGGCGGCGTTCGCGTATTGATGCCGGCCTGGCAGGCGCGGCAAGGGCAAATCGGCGAGACCGAACTCGTCCTGATAGACAAGCCGGCCATACTCTTCATGCGCCATGAAATCCTGCCCGTAGGCGGCGGTCGGGCAATGCAGGCGCTCGGCCGTCGTCAACAGCACGTCGAGAGCGGCGTCATATTCCTGCTGGCCAATGACGACCGGATGCCCCGGCTTCATGATGCCGGCCTTCTCAGCGGCGATAAGCTCGACGCGATCGCCGAGATAGGGCTGGTGGTCAAGCGAGATCGGCATGATGACGGAGACCGCCGGATCGGACATGACGTTGGTCGCGTCGAAACGGCCGCCGAGGCCGACTTCGATGATGGCGGCGTCGGCCGGAAACTCGGAAAACAAAAGGAAGGTGACCGCCGTCAGAATTTCGAAAACCGTGATCTTCTGGCCGCCGTTTGCGTCCGCCACCCGCCGCAGCGCTTCGGCGAACACGGCGTCTTCGACCAGTTTGCCGCGGCCGCCCTTTACGCCGATGCGGTATCGCTCATGCCAGTTGACCAAATGCGGCGAGGTGTGGACATGGACGCTGTAGCCGCCCGCCTCCAGCAGTGCCCGGCAGAAGGCCGTGACCGACCCCTTGCCGTTGGTGCCCGCGACATGGATGACCGGCGGCAGCCGTTTATGCGGGTTACCGAGGATTTCCAGGAGGCGGGTAATTCGCTCCAGCGACAGATCGAAGCCCTTGGGATGCAGTCCCAGTAGCCGTTCGATCTCGCGCGCTGCCTCGGTCATTGCGGATTGTTCCATCGCGTCATCCCGCAGCGTTTTTCGGTCGGCTGCTCGCTCAGGCGCGCGCAGCCATCGGTACCGCGCTGACTATATCCTTCGACGAAATATTCGCCGGCTTCTTGGTGAGAATCTTCAAGAGACGCGCCAGGGTATCGGGAATGTCATGGCGCTTCACGACCATGTCGACCATACCGTGCTCGAGCAGATACTCGGAGGTCTGGAATCCCTCCGGCAGTTTCTCGCGGATGGTCTGCTCGATGACGCGCTTGCCGGCGAAGCAGATCTCGGCACCGGGTTCGGCGAGATGAACGTCGCCAAGCATGGCATAGGAGGCGGTGACGCCACCCGTGGTCGGGTTGGTCAAGACCACGATGTAGGGCTGGCCCGCTTCCTTCAGCATATCGACGACCACGGTGGTGCGCGGCAGCTGCATCAGCGAAAGGATGCCCTCCTGCATGCGGGCGCCGCCCGATGCTGGGAACATGACGAGCGGGCATTTTTCAGCAATGGCGCGCTCGAAGGCCTTCACGATCGCCTCGCCGGCGGCAATGCCGAGCGAGCCGCCCATGAAATTGAACTCATGCACGACGGCGACGAGCTTCAGCCCCTGCACCTTGCCGACGCCGGCCAGTATCGTGTCTTCCTGCTCGGTCTTGATGCGGCTGTCCTTCAGGCGGTCGAGATATTTCTTCGAATCGCGGAATTTCAGCGGGTCCTGCGCCACCTTCGGCTGCGGCAGCGCCTCGTAGTCGCCGTTGTCGAAGAGGTCGGCAAGGCGTGCCTTTGCCGGCATCTTCATATGATATCCGGAGGCGGGAATGACCCACTTGTTGTCTTCCAGATCCTTGTGAAAGACCATCTCGCCGGTTTCCGGGCACTTGATCCAGAGATTTTCCGGCACCTCGCGGCGGCCCAGCATGGAATTGATCCGCGGGCGGACGTAATTCGTGATCCAGTTCAAATCAAAGACTCCTGATGACTGAAACCCCAATCATTGATGAGACAATGTGGGGAATTTATTCGGCAGCAACAAGGCGCGCCGAACGCGTTCCTGTGGAGAGGCCGCGCACGAGGGTGGCGACGGCCTGGATGGTGTCGGCGCTGGCCTTGCCTTCCGGGGTCAGGCTCGTAGCGATCTGGTTGACAATTGCGGTGCCGACCACGACGCCGTCGGCTGAGCCTCCGATGACCTTGGCATGCTCCGCCGTCTTGACGCCGAAGCCGACGCAGACCGGCAGATCGGTATGGCCCTTGATGCGCTTGACGGCAGCGCCAACCAGCGACGGATCCGGCAGCGCCGAGCCGGTGATGCCGTTCATCGAGACGTAGTAGACGAAACCGGACGTATTCTTGAGAACGGTCGGCAGGCGCTTGTCGTCGGTCGTCGGCGTAGCCAGACGAATGAAGTTGACGCCTTTCCTCAGGGCCGGAATGCAGAGTTCGTCGTCCATTTCCGGCGGCAGGTCGACGACGATCAGGCCGTCGATCCCGGCGGAAATCGCATCGTCGAGGAACTTTTCGACACCGTAGATGTAGATCGGGTTGTAGTAGCCCATGAGCACGATCGGCGTCTTGTCGTCGGACTTGCGGAAGTCGCTCGCGAGTTGCAGCGTCTTCTTGAGGGTCTGTCCCGCCTTCAGGGCGCGCTGTCCGGCCATCTGGATCGCCGGACCATCGGCCATGGGATCGGAAAAGGGCATGCCGAGTTCGATGACGTCGGCGCCGGCTTCGGGCAGCGCCTTCATGATGCCGAGCGAGGTGTCGTAGTCCGGATCGCCGCCCATGAAATAGGTGACGAGCGCCGGGCGGCCCTCCAGCTTCAGATCGGCAAAGCGTTTGTCCATGCGTGCAGTCATGTTCTTACAGTCCCATTCCCAGAAGCTTGCCGACGGTAAAGATGTCCTTGTCGCCGCGGCCGGAAAGATTCATCAGGATGATCTCGTCCTTGCCCATCTTGGGCGCACGCTTGATAACCTCGGCGAGCGCGTGGCTCGGCTCCAGCGCCGGGATGATGCCTTCAAGCCTCGTCAGCACCTGGAAGGCTTCCAGCGCCTCGTGGTCCATGATCGGAACATATTCCACGCGGCCGATATCGTTCAGCCAGGAATGCTCCGGGCCGATGCCGGGGTAGTCGAGGCCGGCCGAGATGGAATGGCCTTCCTTGATCTGCCCGTCGCCGTCCTGCAGCAGATAGGTGCGGTTGCCGTGCAGCACGCCCGGTGCGCCAGCGGTGATCGAGGCGCAGTGTTCGTCGCCCTGAAGCCCCTTGCCGCCCGCCTCGACGCCGACGATCTTGACGCCCTCGTCGTCGAGGAAGGGATGGAAGATGCCGATGGCGTTGGAGCCGCCGCCGACCGCGGCAATGACCAGGTCCGGCAGACGGCCTTCGGCAGCGAGCATCTGCTCCTTCGCCTCCGTGCCGATGACTGACTGGAAGTCACGTACCAGCTCCGGATAGGGATGCGGGCCGGCGGCCGTGCCGATCAGGTAATAGGTGTCGGAAACATTGGTGACCCAGTCGCGCAGCGCCTCGTTCATGGCGTCCTTCAGCGTGCCGTGGCCCGCCGATACCGCCTTCACTTCGGCGCCGAGCAGTTTCATGCGGAAGACGTTCGGCGCCTGGCGCTCGACGTCGGTCGCGCCCATGTAGACGACGCAGGGCAGGCCGAAGCGAGCGGCGACCGTTGCCGATGCCACGCCATGCTGGCCGGCGCCGGTCTCGGCGATGATGCGCGTCTTGCCCATGCGCTTGGCGAGCAGGATCTGGCCGATGCAATTGTTGATCTTGTGCGAACCGGTATGGTTCAGCTCTTCGCGCTTGAAATAGATCTTGGCGCCGCCGAGGTGTTCCGTCAGGCGTTCAGCGAAATAGAGCGGGCTCGGGCGGCCGATATAGTGCGCGCCGAGCGAAGCCAGCTGCGCCTTGAAGGCGGGATCGTTTTTTGCCTTGTTCCATTCCTCTTGGAGATCCAGGATCAGCGGCATCAGCGTTTCGGCAACGAAACGGCCGCCATAGATGCCAAAGCGGCCATCCTCATCGGGGCCGGCACGGAAGGAATTCAGTTTTGGCGTCTGGTTCACGTTTCACTCCCTGAAGTCGGTTAAGGCTCGCAGGCCTCGCCGACCGCGTCGAAAAACTGGTCGATCTTGGTAAGGTCCTTGACCCCTGGCGCGCTTTCGACGCCGGACGATATGTCTATGCCGGATGCATTCGTCGATGTGAGCGCCTGGGCGACATTTTCCTTGTTGACCCCACCGGAGAGCATGTAGTCGACACTGTCGTCAAGCCAATGCATGAGGCTCCAGTCGAAGGCCACGCCGTTACCGCCCGGAAGTTCCGAGCCGGCGGGAGGCTTTGCGTCGAAAAGAAAACGGTCGGCGATGCCGATATAGGCCTCGACGCGCCTCAGATCGTCGGGGCCGCGCACCGAAAACGCCTTCATCACCGGCAGGCCGTAGACCGCCTTGATCGTGAGTACGCGCTCCGGGCTCTCGTCGCCATGCAATTGTAGAATGTCGGGCTTTACCAGCGACACGATCTCGTCGAGATCGTCGCTCGTCGGGTTGACGGTGACCGCCACCACCTTCGCCTTGCCACGGGCGCGGGCGGCGAGCGCGCCGGCGACGTCCGGCTCGATGTAGCGCGGGCTCTTCTCGAAGAAGATGAAGCCGATATGCGTCGCTCCACGCTCCAGCGCGCGGTCGACAGCTTCCGGCGTCTTCAGCCCACAAATCTTGATATCGGGTCGCATGGTAGAGCGGAGTGACACGAAACGACCAAAGAGTCGAGCCTAATCAGAGGTGCGAAAGGAATTTCGGCGGCCACGGCGGACGTGCGCGTTCGTGCCCGCCGAATTGGACCGCCTTTCCCGCCGGTTTTCGCGGCAATCGCCCTGTTCAAGGTAGGCGGCCGAGGCTAAAACCGGGCACCTATTGTCTTCGCCGGAACACCCCAGGGAGCCAACTCTCGTGATTTTACATGCAGAGCCCGTCATCGACGGGAATGCCCGCGGCAGGATTCTTTGCTCCAAGGTCCCGCTTTCTTTCTGGGGTGGCGTCGATCCGGCCAGCGGCAAGATCATCGATCAGCATCACCCATTGTGCGGCGCGTTGCTTGGAGGTGCTGTTCTTGCCATGCCGAGCGGGCGCGGCTCGTGTTCCGGCAGCAGCGTGCTCCTGCAACTGATGCTAAACGGCAAAGGACCGGCCGCCTTCGTCTTCACCGAGAGGGAAGACATCCTGACGATTGGGGTGATCGTGGCGCGCAAGGTCTTCGAACGATCGATCCCCGTGGTGCTGCTGGGCCAGGCAGACTTCGAAGCACTCTCCGATGCGTCGTTTGCGGCGATCAGCGGCAACACGATCACCCTCTCCGAAGATGCTGTTCCGCGCGCGAGCCTGGCACCTTCCACGACGATGGATACGCGCTCGCCCGTCGAGGTGAACGGTATGGACCGGGCGCTGCTTTCCGGCGCCCATGGCAAGGCGGCGCAGATCGCCATGGAGATCGTCGTCGAGGCGGCGGCGCTCTTTGGCGCAACCGAACTTCTCGATGTCACCAAGGCGCATATCGACGGATGCATCTATACCGGCGAGGCAAGCCTCCTGTTCGCGGAAAAGCTCTGCGCATGGGGTGCGCGTGTGAGGGTTCCGACGACGTTGAACGCGATTTCCGTCGATCAACGGCGTTGGCGCGCGCAGGGCGTCGATGCGTCCTTCGGCGAGCCCGCAAGCCGGCTTGCCGACGCCTATGTGCAAATGGGCGCAAAGCCGACCTTTACATGCGCGCCCTACCTGCTCGACGGTGCACCGTCCGCCGGCGAGCAGATCGCGTGGGCGGAATCGAACGCCGTCGTCTACGCCAACAGCGTCCTTGGCGCGCGGACCATGAAGTATCCGGACTATCTCGATATCTGCATTGCCCTCACCGGCAGGGCGCCCTATGCGGATTGTCATCTGGACGCGGGCAGAATGCCCTCGATGCTTGTTGATGTCAGCAGAGTTGATGCCCGCGACGACGCCTTCTTCCCGCTGCTCGGCTATCACGTTGGCCGCCTGACCGGCAGCCGGATCCCAACGATCGTCGGCCTCGAGCGCGCTCAAATCGACGATGACGATCTGAAGGCTTTCGGCGCGGCGTTCGCGACCACGTCCGCCGCGCCGATGTTTCACATCGCCGGCATCACGCCTGAATGCAGGAGTGGCGGCGACATCGCGCGGCTGCGCGCCGGCCTAAGCGTCACAAGTATCTTGCCGCACGATCTCGCTGAAAGCTGGCTTGAACTCAACGATGGCGAGAACCGGACCGAGATCGATCTGATTTCGCTCGGCAATCCCCATTTCTCTTTACCGGAGTTCCAGAAACTGACTGCCCTCTGCGACGGCCGCCGGAGGCAACCGAACGTCCGGATCATTGTGACCTGCGGGCGCGAAACGCTTGATCGCGCCCGCCAGGCATCGCTGATCGAACGCCTCGAAGCCTTCGATGTTGAATTCATCACCGACACCTGTTGGTGCATGATCGAGGAGCCGATCATCCCGATATCGGCGCGCACGCTTATGACGAATTCCGGCAAATACGCCCACTACGGTCCGGGAATATCAGGCCGAAGCGTGCGTTTCGGGAGCCTCGCGCAATGCGTTGACGCCGCATGCACCGGCAGTTTCGACAGCGCGTTGCCGCATTGGCTGAAAGCCGAGCGAGGGAAGAAAACGGAAACGATCTAGTCGAAATCGATGGCGTGCAAAAGGCTGCCGTGCCGTTTCAACCAAGTCTTTGCCTCTTCCATGTGCGGGCAGAGTTTCTTGCAGAGCGCCCAGAACCGCGGTCCGTGGTTCATTTCCTTCAAATGCGCCACCTCGTGGGCGGCGAGATAGTCGATGACCATCGGCGGCGCCATGACGATGCGCCAGGAAAAGGAAAGATTGCCCTGCGAGGAGCAGGAGCCCCAGCGGCTGCGCGTATCCTTCATCGTTATGGTGGAAAACGGCGCGCGGATCGCCGAAGCGTGGTGTACGACCAGTCTATCGAGATCGGCGCGTGCTTCCTTCTTGAGAAAGGTAGCGATGCGGCGCGAGGCATGTTCCGGCAGTCCGCTGACGCTCAGCACCAGTTTTCCGTCGACCTCGATCAGCTCCGTGATGCCGCGCAGGCTGCCGGTGTGCCGAATGCGGCAAGCAACGCCACGAATGGGGATTTCTCCACCGTCGCGGATCGTCGCCTCTTTGGTGAATTTCGCAAGCTTCGTCAGCAGCCAACCCTGATGGCGGTCGAGAAAGGCGTTCACCTCGCGCGCTGCCAAGCCGCGTGGCACCGTCATCTTCAGCGCCCGTCCGCCGGGCTCGATCCTGAGCGTGATGCGCGTCGCACGCTCGTGCTGGCGGATCGTCAGCGGCATCAGCCGGCCGGCCACGTCGAGCGTGCGCGTTTCCGGGAGAGGCGGCTTCCTGACAGATTGGCGCGGCTTCGAGAGGAGCGGGAACATGAGGTGCTTTTTATATGATTCGTGCCCTTGCCGGGCAAAGAATAACCGGCATCCGCCGATGCCGGTCCGAAACGGGTGAAAAGAGGTTACGGCGTCTGGAACTCGGGAGCCGGGCCGTTGTCGTCGCGCTTTGTCTTGCGGTCGCGCATGAAGCGGTCGAACTCTTCCAGATCCTTGGCGCGCCGAAGTTCGCGGACGTAGGTATCGAACTCTTCGCGCATCTCTTCGAGCTTGCGGCGCTCTTCCTCGAGCCGGGTCAGTTCGGCGCGACGCCAATCGTCGAATGCAACATTGCCGGTACCGTGGTGGGAGCGATAGCGGTTGCGATGCTGACGGCAGCCGGCAAACATGCCGTCCGCGGCCTGGTTCACATCCCGCTTGAAGCCTCTCAGCCGCTCGCCGAAGAGAATATAGCCGAGCATGGCGAGGCCGAGCGGCCAGAAGACCACGAAGCCGAGTATCATCAAGGCAATGGTAGCCGGCGTCCAATCCGGCCGAATCAATGCAGACTGGTTCATCGTGAGGTATCCTCGCTTGAAGCGGCCGGCCAGATGCCGAACCGCTTGAATCGATGTGGTTACCCCTTCCCCACCCTTCAATAAGCAGGTCGGGAAAAATCGGACATATGTTTGAAACAATGCCGATATTTCAGCAGATTTTGCTTCAATACGGCCTTCAGGCCGATTTTCCGCCCTTTATGACGCGGGTCACGGCCGGACGACTGCTGCGCGCCTGTGCTCGCGTGAAGGCGACGATGCGCGGCGCGATTTCGCGGCGGAAGCGCGAACCGTTGAACACGCCGTAGTGTCCTACGTCGGGCTGCAGATAGTGCATCCGCATCGTGTCCGGGATGTTGGTGCAGATCGTCTGCGCCGCATGGGTCTGGCCAACGCCGGAAATGTCGTCATTCTCGCCTTCGATCGTCAGAAGCGCGACCTTGCGGATCGCGCTCGGATCGACGCGTTCGCCGCGATGCATCAATTCGCCCTTCGGAAGCGAATGCTTCATGAAGACCTCCTTGACCGTCTGCAGATAGAACTCCGCCGTCAGATCCATGACCGCCAGATACTCGTCGTAGAATTCGCGGTGCTTCTCCGGCTCGCCGTCGTTCTTGACGAGGTGCATGAAGAAGTCCTTATGCGCGATCATATGGCGGTCGAGGTTCATCGACATGAAGCCGGAAAGCTGCAGAAAACCGGGATAGACCGGGCGCATGAAACCGGGCTGCGGCCAAGGAACGTTCATGACGACGCTATCCTCGAACCACTTGAGCGGCTTGTCCTTTGCCAGCTTGTTGACGGCTGTCGGGTTGATGCGGGTGTCGATCGGCCCGCCCATCAGCGTCATGGATGACGGCGACAGCGGATCGTTTGCCTTCTCCATGACGGCAGCGGCAGCGAGTACCGGTACCGACGGCTGACAGACGGCGATCACATGCGTGTCGGGGCCGAGGTGATGCAGCATGTCGATGACGTAGTCGATATAGTCGTCGAGATCGAACCTGCCTTCCGTCATCGGCACCATGCGGGCATCGATCCAGTCGGTGATGTAGACGTCGGCGCTCGGGAGCAGGGCCTCCACGGTACCGCGCAGCAGTGTCGCATAGTGGCCCGACATCGGCGCGACGATCAGGATCCGCGGATCCGCGGGATGGCCGGCGGGCAGGCTGCGCTCGAAATGGATGAGATTGCAGAAGGGCCGGCGCCAACCAACCGTCTCGTGAACCGAGATCGGCCTGCCGTCCACCACCGTTTCCGTGAGGCCGAAAGCGGGCTTGCTGTAGCGCCGCGTCGTGCGCTCGAAAACTTCGAGGCTGGCCGTAACCGTACGCCCGAACAGCGTATTTGAGAGCGGATTAAAGGGATTGGAGTAGGCGAGCCGCATCAGGTCGGCGGCGGCTCTCACGGGCGCCAGTGCCGCGTGATTGAGTTCGTAAAGCTGGTAAAACATAGAAGACTTTACCTTTCAGGGCGCCCGGCGATTTGCCGGACAGCACATTCCATATTGTTTAAACTCAAAACATCATAAAAACATACCATTTTTTGCTGCGAGGCAACATGCAGGCATCATGTTAAGCACAAAAAATGCCGGAAAGCGGGCTTTCCGGCAACATTCTGTCGTTAATCGTTTGATATTATATCAAATCTTTCAGCGATCGGCCTCGAACGTCTGGCGCTGCGTACCGAGGCCTTCGATGCCGAGTTCCACGACATCGCCAGCTTTCAGATACTGCGGCGGCTTCATGCCCATGCCGACGCCCGGCGGCGTACCCGTCGAAATGACATCGCCCGGATGCAACGACATGAACTGGCTGAGATAGGAAACGACGTGGGCAACGCCGTAGACCATGGTCTTGGTCGAGCCGTCCTGCATCGTCTTGCCGTTGACCTTCAGCCACATGCCGAGGTCCTGCGGATCTGCGACTTCGTCCTTGGTCACCAGCCAAGGTCCGATCGGGCCGAAAGTGTCGCAGGACTTACCCTTCGTCCACTGGCCGGCGCGCTCCGTCTGGAAGGCGCGTTCGGAAACGTCGTGCGAGACGCAATAGCCGGCGACGTAGTCGAGCGCATCGGCTTCGCTTACATATTTGGCGGTTTTGCCGATGACAACGCCGAGCTCGACTTCCCAGTCGGTCTTTTCCGACCCGCGCGGTATCAGCACCGCGTCGTTCGGTCCGACGATGGCGGAGGTTGCCTTCATGAAGATAACCGGCTCGGGTGGCACCGTCGCGCCGGTTTCGGCGGCGTGGTCGGAAAAATTAAGTCCGATGCAGATGAATTTGCCGGTGCCGGCGACGCAGGCGCCGACGCGTCCTTCCTGCAGGACCGGCAGGCTGTTGACGTCGAGGGCAGCAATCTTCGAAAGCCCGGTCGGTGAAATCGCCTCACCACCGATATCGGCGACATGCGCGGATAGATCGCGGATTTTGCCGTCCTTATCGAGTAGCGCCGGCTTTTCGCGGCCAGGCTCGCCTACACGCATCAATTTCATGGGGTTTCCTTTCCTCAAGTATTCTTCCATATCCACCTATGAACGAAACATTCACCTGTGTCATCACGCGATTTAAGGATTTCGCCCGCGGGCAATGTTCACGATGACATGGAAGGCGTGCCCGACGTCAGCTTCGGTGGTTTCGAACTGGCCGACCTGAAAGCGGATCGCGAGCGCTCCGTTGACACGTGTCTGCGTCAAGTAGATCCGGCCATCGTTGTTGATGGCGTTGATCAGCCGCTGCGTGTGCTCATCGCTATCGACGCCCTGCGGTGCCCGGTGGCGGAAGGAGAAGAGCGAGAGAAAGGGCGGCGTGACGATTTCGAAATCCGGCTCGGCGGCGAACTGGTCAGCCAGCTTTTCAGACCAGCGGACATGATTGCGGATCATCATCCGCAGGCCCTCAAGCCCATGATAGCGAAGCAGGAACCAGAGTTTCAGCGCGCGAAAGCGCCGCCCGAGCGGCACGGACCATTCCGAATAGTTGATGATGCCGTCGTGGCCATGGGTCCGTAGATATTCGGGATGGATCGCCAGCGTCCGCACAAGGGCTGCAGGATCGCGCACGAATTGCACCGAGCAGTCAAACTGGGCGCCCAGCCATTTGTGCGGATTGAAGACGAGGGAATCGACGCCATCGATACCCGCCCAAAGCGTACGAAATTCCGGGCAGATCATCGCCGAGCCCGCCCAGGCGGCATCGACATGGACGTAAAGTCCGTGCCGGCGGGCGACTTCGGTGACGGCAGCAATGTCGTCGCAAGCGCCAGTGCTCGTGCCGCCGACGCAGGCAATCACGCCGGCGGGCAGAAGGCCAGCGTTCCTGTCCAGCTCGATCGCAGCTTCGAGCGCGGTCGCGTCCATCCCGCGATTGCGTCCTGTCGTCGGAACGCGCACGAGGTTGTCGGCGCCGACGCCGGAAATCCAGATGGCGCGATCGATCGAGGTATGGACCTCGCCGGTCGCATAGATCCTGACCGCGGGGTGGGCCGCAAGACCCTTCGCGTTCCCTTGCCAGCCGAGCGCGCGCTCGCGCATGACAAGCACGGCGGCAAGCGTGGCGGTCGACGCCGAATCCTGGATGACGCCGGAAAAGTTGTCCGGAACCGCCAGTGCCTGGCGCAGCCAATCGAGTACCTTCGTCTCAAGCTCGGTGGCGGAAGGCGAGGTTTGCCACAGAATGCATTGCGCGGCGATCGCGCTCACCAGGTACTCGGCGATAACAGAGACTGGAGCGGCGTTGGCGGGAAAATAGGCGAAGAAGCGGGGGTGCTGCCAATGGGTCATGCCGGGTACAAGGATATCCTCGAAATCCGCGAAGATATCCTCCATGCGTTCGCCGGTTTCCGGTGGCGCATCGGCAATGCGCGCGGCGATTTCACCCGGCGCCGTCTGCGCCCGCACTGGCCGGTCGCGAAGGTTTTGTCGATAGTCGGCGCCCCAATTCGCGGCCTTCTCGGACCAGCGTCGAAACTCCTCCCAATCCATCCTCGCCCCTCCCGTAATCTCGGACGGCGGGACCATAGACCGGTTTCCGTTCGCGGTCGAGGCGGCCTTTCCGCTCAGAAAAGCTCGTCGATCGCCGGACCAGCCGGGACTATCCCCGCCGGATTGAGCGAGCGGATCGAATAGTAGCCCTCCTTGATATGGTCGAAACTCACCGTCTCGGCGACACCCGGCCAATCGAGCATGCGCCGGCAGAAGGCGCTGAGATTTCCATAATCGGAGACGCGCCTAAGATTGCATTTGAACAGCCCATGATAGGCGACGTCGAAGCGCACCAGCGTCACGAACAACCGAATGTCGGCTTCGGTCGGATGATCGGCAAACAGGAAATCCCGTCCATCGAGCTCGGTCTCGACCCAATCCAGGCAATCGAAAACCTCGGCGAAGGCCTCATCATAGGCGAGTTGCGTCGTCGCAAAGCCGCTGCGGTAGACGCCGTTGTTCAGCGCCGGGTAGATGCGGGCGTTGAAGGCATCGATCTCCTCATGTCTCGCCCGAGGATAGAGATCGATCCGACCGCGGGCGAGATCGCCGAAACCATCGTTCATCATCCGGAGGATATCGGCGGACTCGTTGTTGACCGCGGTTCCCGCTTTCTTGTCCCAAAGCAGCGGTACCGTCGCGCGGCCGTTCATATGCGGGTCGGCCTTGGTGTAGACCTGGTGAAGGTAGGCAGCACCATTGACGTGGTCGACGGTGGCGCCGGGATAGTCACCGAAGCGCCAGCCTTGCGTCGTCAGTACCGGCTCGACCACGGAAACCGAGATCGCGTCTTCCAGTCCCTTCAGCTTGCGGCCGATCAGCGTACGCGAGGCCCATGGGCAGATCAGCGCGACATAAAGGTGGTAGCGTCCAGGCTCGGCGGCAAAACCGCCCGTCCCCGTCGGCCCTGGGCGTCCGTCGGGCGTCACCCAATTGCGAAATGTCGAGATCTGGCGAACGAAGCCGCCCTTCTCATCCTTTGCCTGAACCGGCTGCCAATCTTCGGTCCACTTTCCATCCACCAGCACAGCGTCTCTCCCGTTTCATCCGACGCCGCGGATCATAGCGACAGCTGAGGCTTTCGAAATCACACATTCTTGAAACAGACTGTGCACAGATCCCCAGCCATGCCCTTGCCACGCCTTGGCGTAGCGCTATGCAGGAAACTTTCTTTTTCTAGCCAACTTTATTGGAGAGAAGCATGCCGACATCCGTTTCGATCGTTCAAACCAGCAACGCCAGCCGTTACTTGCAGCAGCTCTGCAAGCATTGGAGCCACAAATTCGAGGTCGAGTTCAACGAGCGTCACGGACGCGTTCCCTTCGGTCCGCAGGCCAACGTCGCGTTCGATGCAAGCGATGACGCGCTGACGATGACGCTTGGCGTTGCCGATGAAGAGACGCGCACGCGGATGCAGACGGTGGTTGCCGACCATCTGAAGCGCTTTGCGTTCCGCGAGGATCTCGTCGTTCTCTGGGCGGATGCGCCCGACGCCGCGTAACAGCGCTGGAAAGCAAAAAAGCCCGGACTGAGCCGGGCTTTTCGCATGCTGCGGGTCGATACCGTTCAGGCGGCGTTCGAAATCCAGCTCGAAAGAGCGGTCTTCGGGGCGGCGCCGACCTTGATATCGGCGACTTCGCCGGCCTTGAACATGGCAAGCGTCGGGATCGAGCGCACACCGAACTGTGCGGCGAGTTCCGGATTTTCGTCGATGTTAAGCTTGGCGACCTTCACCTTGCCCTTGAATTCGACGGCGAGCTCTTCCAGGCTCGGCGCGATCATCTTGCACGGGCCGCACCATTCAGCCCAGAAATCTACGACGACGGGCTCGACGGATTCCAGAACTTCAGACCGGAAGTTGGCGGTATCGACTTTCACGGTAGCCATAGGCTGCTCCTTTGCAGGGACTGGTAGTTGTCGCACATGTGATGGTGCACGGTCGAAATTGCAATGACCGGTATTTCACTTTGTCTTGATGTGGGCAAGCGCGAATGCAAGGGCTGTCTCGGTCAGCCGGTAGATCGCGACGTTCTCGGTATAGACGAGAACGCAGTCCACAGGCTTGCCGGGATAAAGTGGCGCAAGGATCTCGCGATAGATCGCAAGCTGGGCGCGATGCGAGAAGGGAATGTCTCCCGCCGTTTCCGGCGCGACGCGATTGGTCTTGTAGTCGAGGATTACGACACGGTCCTCGAGCACGGCAAGCCGGTCGATGCGCCCCGAAACCGCGTAGTTCGTCCCTTGCAGCGTCAGCGTGCCCATAATCGAGGCCTCGGCCTGCGCATGGGCACCGAAGACGCCCTGCAGATCGGGATGATCGAGGAGAGCGAGTACCGCTTTGACAAGCGTCTCCCGCTCTTCACGGGGCCAATGGCGCGCGGCGCGCTCAGCGTAGCGGCGCGCGGCATCGGCGCGGTCTTCGCGCTGGAGATCAGGCAGCGCCTGCAGCATCCGGTGCAGCAGCCGGCCCTTTTCCAGGGCCCGACTAGAGCTGGCTTTTTCCGAGAAGAGCGGTGAGGCAAGGAGAAGATCGTCCGCCCCGTCGTCGACGATAATGCCGACGCCGGAGGGGCTGAGCGGCCGAGGCAGGTCCCGCTGCGGCGGCAAGGGTCGCGATAGGCTCTCCGGCAGGGCAGCGCGCTCCTCGCGTTTCGTGAGTGACTCGGCATGTTCCAGCTGCCGCTCGATCGGCCGCACGCGCCAGGTAAGTCCCTGCCATTCGCCATCAGGCCCCGAGAAGCTTGCCGGCTGGCAGTGCTCCTCATGCCTGCAAAGGGCGGCGCGGATCATCGCATGCCAGGTGTCGTGGTTTTCGCGAACACCACGATAGCCACAGACGATCAGCCGGTCGGCGGCACGCGTCATGCCGACATAGAGCAGGCGGCGGTATTCCTCCTCCGCCAAGCGTTGAACGCGCGCGTCGTCCTTCCTGGTCAGGGAATTGGCAAGCGCCCCGACCGGTACCCAGGCGGGCGTCGGTATCTCACCGGCGGTTTCGATGAGCCGCAGCTTCGGCAGGTGGGTGTGGGTGAACGGCTTCGAGCCGCCGTCGACGAGAAAGACGATCGGCGCCTCGAGCCCCTTGGCGGCATGCACGGTCATGATCCTGACTTCATTGCGGCCCTTGTCCTGCTCGCGCTTGACGACGGGCGCTTGCAGTTCCAGCGTCGAGACGAAGGATTGCAGTCCCGGCAGACCTGCCGTTTCGTGGTCGAGCGCGAAGGTCAGGAATTCGTCGAGAATGTCGCTCGCCTCGGTGCCGAGCCGGGCAAGAAACTGCCGCCGTCCGCCATGGCCGCCGAGCACGCGCGCGTAGAAATCGTGGACGGATAGGGACTTCGAGAGCCCCATGAAGAGCTTCAGGCGCTCGACGGCGTCGGCAAAACGCTTATGCCCGTCGGCGGCGAAGGCGCGCAAGTGGTCCCAGGCGCTTCGACCTTCGCCGCGAAGGGCGGCGATCGAAAAGACATCATCCTCGGAGAGATTGAAGAGCGGGCTTTTCAGCACGGCCGCCAGCGACAGGTCATCTTCCGGCAGCAGCAGAAAGCGCCCGAGCGCCAGGAGATCCTGAATGGCGATATGGCTGGTCAGGACCAACCGGTCGGCACCCGCAACGGGGATGTTGCCACGCCGCTTAAGCGCGCGCGTCAGTGCGTTGACGAAGGCATCACGCTTGCGCACCAGGATCAGGATGTCGCCCGCCTCGATGAGGCGCAGCTTCCCCTTTTCGATGATCGTCTCGCGACCGACCAACGTCGCGATCGAATGGGCGATGCGGCGGGCGAGGATGGCGGCGGGGGCGCTTTCCGGCGTCGCATCGAAAGGCGCTGTCCAATCCTCGTCCTTCGGCGCCGGCTCAGGCGCGATCATATCCCAGAGATCGACGGCGCCGGCATGACCAATGCGGCTCGACAGGTGCACGATCGGATCACCGAGCGCACTCAAGCCCCGCGCGTTTTCGACGTCGGAAAAGACGTGGTCGACCGCGGAAAGCACGTCGGCGGTGGAGCGAAACGAGAGTGGCAGGCGCACCGGGGAAAAAGCATGCCCTCCCGCGATCACGCGTCGGCGGGTGCGCTCGCTTTCCTCGGAAAAGCGTTCGGGCCGCGCACCCTGGAAGGAATAGATCGACTGCTTTTCATCGCCGACCGCAAAGAGCGTGCGCAGCCCAGGCCGCGCTCCGGCTCCGGCGAAAAAATCCTCGGCGAGCGACTGAATGACAGTCCACTGTACGGGGCTGGTATCCTGCGCCTCGTCGACGAGGATATGGTCGATCCCCTGATCGAGCTTGTAGTGGATCCAGGGACCGACGCCGCTCTTTGTCAAAAGCTCGGCGGTGCGCGTGATCAGGTCGTCGAAGTCGAGTTGGCTGCGCCGCTTCTTCAGCGCCTCGTAGTCTTGATTAAGTCGGTCGGCAAGGGTGAGCGCAGCAAGTGTGGCGCGGTGCAGGCGCGCGCGCCGCAGCCGGTCGCGGCAGTAAAGGACATGCGCGCGGGCCGTCGCGACGGCGTCGGCAAGCTCGGGCGCGGCAGCGAGCATCGCTCCGACGAAGAACTGTCCGTGGGATTTGGGCTCGCCCTTCGCCGTCAGCAGCACCTCTTCCAGAATATCGGCCCGCGTTGCCGGATCCGGCTCGCCAACCGCCCGGCGCAGCCCCGCCGCGATCGCCTTCGCTCTGGGGCCGCCGCGTTCCTCGGCAAGCTCGAGGTAGTGGTTGAGCGCGGCGCCGGAGAGACCGGGTAGCGGCCAGTACTGATGCAGTATGCCGGCCTCGCTGTCGCCGGCAGAAAGGCCGAAGCGGGCGCGAAGGCTTGCATCGATGCCGCCCTCGATGGCGGCAGCCCGCGCAAATTGCCTGATCGCGTTGCGATTGGCGACGATGTCCCCGAGCAGGGTTTCCAGGCCCGTTTCGTCGCCGATGTCGAGCACATGCGCGAAAGCTTCCGCGAGACCGGCGTCCTCTTCCGGTGTCGTTGCGGTTAGGAGCGAGCGGCGCGCATCGGCAAGCAGCGTCGTCGCGGCTCGGTCATCGAGCACGGAGAAGTGCCCCGCCACATTGGCTTCCAGTGGAAATTGATGCAGCAGCGCCTCGCAGAAGGCGTGTATGGTCTGGATCTTCAGCCCACCCGGTGTTTCCAGCGCCTTGGCGAACAGCCGACGCGCGGCCGCGAGCTTCAAAGGACCCGGCGGCTCGCCTTCGATCTCCGCGATCTTCCGCTCCAAAGCCTCGTCGGGCAGGGTCGCCCACTCCGCCAGCCGTGAGAAGACGCGGTTAGACATCTCCGAGGCCGCAGCCTTGGTATAGGTCAGGCAAAGGATGGCCGAGGGCCGTGCGCCGGCGAGCAGCAGACGGATGACGCGCTGGGTCAGCACATGCGTCTTGCCCGAACCGGCATTGGCGGAAACCCAGGCGGAGCGTGCGGGATCCGAAGCAAGCGACTGCTGGATCGTCGTCCAGCCGAGCCAGGTTCCAGGGTCGTTGCCTTCGGGAAGCGGTGCGTGCTCACTCATCGCCGCCGGCCTCCTCGGCCTCGGCCGTGGACCATTCCGCCACGCGGGCAAGATGGTCGTAGTCGCCGCCATACTCGAATTGTTGCGCCGGGATCAGCCGCGAGGAAAAACCCTTCTCGCCCGATTGCAGCATCGACACGAATTTCGCGAACTGCTCGATCGACTCCTCGGCGAGATCCATAGCCGACTTTGCTTTCCTGTCCCGGGTTGACAGTTCGTTGTTGACGGCATCGACCTTGAAACGGTGGCCCGGCCGCAGGCGGACGTAAAGCAGATCCTCCGGGGTCAGCCGACCGGCCTCTCGAAAGGCGCCCGCCTTCAGTGCATAGGCCTCGAGCGCCAGTTGCGGGTCGAGCAGCGCGCGTGCCTGCGCCGGCGAAGGGCT
This sequence comes from Rhizobium sp. RAF56, assembly GCF_052113965.1. Classification (NCBI taxonomy): domain Bacteria; kingdom Pseudomonadati; phylum Pseudomonadota; class Alphaproteobacteria; order Hyphomicrobiales; family Rhizobiaceae; genus Rhizobium; species Rhizobium sp. RAF56. Next base: position 37,822 of record NZ_JBFRDU010000005.1, on the reverse strand, counting down.
ATAGCCGGTCTTGTAGTCGATGATGTCGGCATTGCCGTCAGGCTTAAGGTCTATCCGATCGGCAACGCCGGTGAGCTTGATGCCGAGCGCTTCGATTTCCACGCCGCCACGCGCCTCGGTGAAGGTGTGGCGAAGCTGTGGGCGGCGCTCCTTTTCCCAGGCAAGAAAAGCGCGCGCGACCTCGCGGAAGCGGGGTCGCCAGACGCTGTCGATATGGGGCGGCAGACGTTCGGCATCGAAGAGTTCGGTGAGGATGCGCTCCATCGCCTGCACGCCCGCCGGCGTTCCCGCGACGTGGCCCTCGCGGACGAAGCGGTCGACAATATCGTGATAGAGTATTCCGCGCTCCGCTGCTCCGGGATCGTGGTTGAAGGGACCCACCGGATCGAGCCTCAGTACGCGCCTTGCATAGATCGCGTAGGGGTCGCGGCGCAGCCGTCCGACCTCGCTGAAGGAATAGCTCTTCGGCTGCAACGCTATAGCCGGCTTCGGCGAAGGTCGCTGCGCCGGTTGCTGGTCGTCTCCCGCGTCGATCATTGCTGCCCAGTCGAGATAGCGGACGCCCCGCGCCTTCATCTCTGCTTCGAATGCCTCGCCGCCAAGCGCTGTCAGTCGCTGCAGCCAGCGGGAGGCGACGGTGGGAGTCGAGCCTTGCCTTAGAGCGCGGCTATAAATCAGGTGGCGCGTGCCATTCGCCATCTCGAAGTCGTGCGCAAGCTGGCCGATCCGACGTTCCGGAGGCTCAAGGCCGATCTGGGTCTTCATCGAGCGGGAAAGAAAAGGATTGTTGGCGGTCTGCCCCGGCCAGGAACCCTCGTTCAACCCGCCAAGGATCAGCGTGTCGACGCTCTGCAGACGGGCTTCCAGTGTGCCGAAGATAAAGAGGTGGGGGTGGCTCAGCGCGCGGGGCTTCACCGCTTGGCCGGCCAGCAATGCGGCGACGATGTCGATCCATTGCGGGCCGTCGGCTTCGAGCTGCCCGTCAGTTGCGATGACGTCGCGGAGCAGGCTGGCAAGCGCATCTCCGGCTTCACCCGACCAGAGGTTCGCGAGGTTGCCGCGCTCGTCCGCAGCAACCGCCTCCAGCGCTTTGCCGGTGCGCTCGGCCCACGCAGAAAGGGGAAATCCCGTCGTCAATCCCTGCTCTTGAGACTTGCGCCCGACCAGCGCGGAGACGAGAGGCTCGGTGGCGTTTGCCACGCGGCGGGCAAGATCGGCGGCCCAGTCGGCAGCTTCCGCCGGCAGCGCCTGGCGCCATTGCGGCGGATGACGTTCCGTGGACTGCTCAGCAAGGCGGCGGGCGAGCAGCGGCTCCAGCAAGCCGATATCCACCTCGGCGACCCCGCCGCGCAGTGCCAACAATTCGAGTGCTCCGACAGCCGCAGCAAGCTTTTCCGCTTCGAGGCCGAAGCGCGCTAGCGGATGTTTCAGCAGCGAAACGATCGCCACGGGATCGCCTGGGCGCAGCGCGGCTTCGAGAAGCAGCTGGGTCAGGGCTCCCTGCGGCGTGGAGGCGAGCGGTGTGCCGGCAGAATCGTCGGCGAGGATGCCGAAGCGGGAAAGTTCAGCCGTCACGCGGCGCGCCAGATTGCGGTCCGGGGTGATCAGCGCGGCCTGGCTTTCGCGTCCGTTTCTGCCGGGTTTTTCCAGCGCCAACCGCAGCGCGATCGCGATTGCGGTCGCCTCCTCGCGCTCGTTGGCCGCTTCAATCATGGCGACGTCGGCAAAGGCGCCGGAAAGCGCACCGGGAGCGAGGTGCTTGCGCCATTCGCCCCAGCCACTGGTCGCTGCCGACGGCGCCAGCGCCCGCGACAGGATCTCCGCGCGCAGTGTCTGATTGTCGTCGGGTTCCGCCAGCGCCTCGACATCGCGGCGCGTCACCCCGAGCTTCTTCAGTAGAAGTGCCAGACCGTACTGCGAATGGCTGCAGCTTGTCGGGTCGGCGCGGTCGCCCTTTCGCAAGTCCGGCGCCACGAGCATCCAATCGGCGTCGGGCATGGCGCGGTCGAGGCCTGGCAGCACGATGACGCCTTGAGGAAGTGCCGCAACGGCGGCGATCAGCTCGGCCGTGGCCGGCATCGAGCCGGTAGAGCCCGCAACGATGATCGGGCCGCTGTGTTTGGCGCTGGCAATGCGTTTGGCTTCGGCGCGCAGCAGAGCGTTCCGGTTTCGCGCAGCCGACGACTTGCCGAGTTCGCCGAGCCGGGCCGGCCAGAACTGGCTGGCGATTTCGAGGAATTGTGCGGTCAGCTGCCACCAGAGTGCATGATCCTCGGCATCAAGCGCCGAAAGTTCCGCCCATTCGCGATCCTCGGTCTCGAGAGAATCGATAAGTTCGGAGAGGTTGCGGGCAAGCCAGATGGCGTCGGCGGGGCTTGCCGGCGCAACCAGCGGCGAATCCGAATGAATGTCACGCACGATCTGCGGCAGCTTGTTGCGCCAGGCAAGGATCAGGCGGGCGAGCTCGATCAGCCGCGCGGTAGCCGAAAGCGGCTGGGCGAGATCGAGGGTTTCCGGCAGTGCCTCGTCAAAATAGCTGCTGTCTTCGTCCGTTTCGCCAAGCGGGCGGATGATTGGAAGGATGGCGGAACGGCCGCCGAGCAGGTCGACGAATTCCGAGCGCAGCACGCGCGCCGCGCGCCGCGTCGGCAGGAAGATCGTCACCCTGGCAAGCGACAGCGGATCGGACGGATCGTGGCGGAAATGCTCCGTCAACCGGCCGTCGCAAAGGGCGGCCGCGAGCGTCTTCAGGAAGGGAAGACCCGAAGGGATAGTCAGGACGCGTTGTCCGCCCCCGGCGGCCATCGCTTAGGCAATCTCCGAAAATTTGCGGATCGTCTCTTCCGCCTCGCCGATCGCTTCCGGCGTGCCGACCGTCAGCCAATGCCCTTCGAGCACGAGGCCATGGAGCCGGCCCGCCGCGATTGCACGATCGAAATAGATATTGAGATTGAAGGCGCCCTCCGGCGCGTCGTCGAAAAGAGTGGGACTAAGGACGATAGCGCCGGCATAGACGACCGGGTTCGGCAAACCCTCGCGATAGCGCGTCAGCCGCCCGTCCTCGCCCAGGCTGAAATCCCTCTTGCCGTCGTGGCCGGTCGTGTTTTCCAGGCGCACGCAGAGAAGCGCCATATCCATTGTGGCGGAATCGAAGAAGCCGGCTAAGCGTTCGAGGTTGCTGGGTTTGCCGTGCGGCTCTCCGATCCAGAAGAGATCGGCGTTCATCACGAAGACCGGATCGCGGTCCAGGAGTTCCAGGCCCTTGGCCAGCCCGCCGCCGGAATTCATCAGCCGCTCGCGCTCATCGGAAACGACGATGTCGAGGCCGGAATAGGCGCTTAGGTGATCGATCATCTGTTCGGCGAGATAGTGAACGTTGACGGCTGCCGTTTCGACACCGGCGGCAACGAGGGCGTCCAGCCCATAGTCGATCATCGGCTTGCCGCCAATCTTCACCAGCGGTTTTGGAATGGTGTCTGTCACCGGGCGCATGCGGGTGCCGAGACCCGCGGCGAGCACCATGGCTTGTCTGATGATCATTGGATCCGGATCTATGATTCGTCGTCGCCTATTCCAGCCCTTGCGCACCAATCGCGCAAGGGGGCAAGCGCCGGATGCTCGAAGGCAGCTTGCAGATAGGAAAGCGTGCGCGGCATATGCTTGAGATAGCCGGGCTTGCCGTCGCGTTGCTTCAGCCGGACCCAAAGCCCGGCAAGCTTGCAGTTTCGCTGCGCCGACATGATCGCGAAGGCCTGCAGGAAGCCCTCTTCGTCGAAACCGGCCTGGCGCCGCCGCAGCGCAAGATATTCCTGCAGCAGCTGGTGCTGCAGCGGGCGATCGATCGTCACGCGGGCATCCTGTACCAATGACGCCAGATCGTAGGCGGTCGGCCCGATCATCGCATCCTGGAAATCGATGATGCCGATCCGCTTCAGCCCATGCTCCTGCGGTCGCCAGATGATGTTTGGGGAATGGAAATCGCGAAGCAGCAGGTTTTTTTCCGCCGGCTGCAACAGGTCGATGAGATGGCCCCAGATCGCCAGATACTCGGTGCGCTCGGCCTCGGTCGAAGGCTCCCCACGCTTGAAGGGCAGATGCCAGTCGAGGAGCAGCCGCGCCTCCATCGTCATTGCGGTGCGGTCGAAGTCCGGGATGCTGTGGATATGGGATGCCGTGACCGGGATATCCCGCGGGATGGTCAATCCGTGCAGATGCGCAAGGGCGGCGGCGCTTTGGCGGTAGCGCTCGGCAATCGGCTGGCCGCCTTCGTCGACGATGGCTTCGGTCCCAAGATCCTCAATCAGGAGAATGCCCTGCTGGTAGTCGGCCCAAAACACTTCGGGCGCGGCAAAGCCGTGCTCACGCAGGACGTTGGCGACCGCCACGAAAGGATAGGCATCCTCAGCGATATGCGCGACCTTTGGATAGGGCTTGCCGTCGAGCACCGGTGGCCCCTCCGGCAAAGGCGGCCAATCCATGAGGATGAGACGTGGCCCGTTGCCGGCCGGCCAGATCTGTTCGTAGGCACGCAGCGACGCGTCGCCGGTCAGGAACCGGCGCCGGGCGTCAGTGTAGCCATGCAAGTCGAGCAAGGCGCGGATTGCCAGCACGCGGCGGATGCGGGCAATCTGCTTTTCCGGCCCGGCAATCGTCGCCTGCCTGCCGTCGCCCTGATGTTCGAACCGGAGCGTGATGCGGTCGGGCGGTAATTCCCCTTCGGCCATTTCAGGCCATTCGACGAGGCAGATGCCGCCTTGCAGCGCTTCGTCGAAGCCGAGTTCGGTCAATTCGGTCGGATCACCGAGACGATAGAGGTCGAAATGCGAGACTGGGACGCGTAGCGCGTAGGATTGCACCAGGGTGAACGTGGGGCTCGGTACCTCGAGCGCGTCGTCATCGGCGACCGCCCGCAGAAGGGCACGGGCGAGTGACGATTTCCCGGCACCTAGATCGCCCGAGAGCGCCAGGCAATCGCCGGGCTTGAGGGCGAGCGCCAGATCCTCGCCCAGACGCGCGGTCGCCGCCTCGTCGGGGAGAAAGAGCGCAATGTCGCTTCCGTTGGTCATTCTGCCGCGACGGAGTGAGGCAGCTGCGCGGAGGGAATCCTGCAGGTGACAATGGTGCCACGGCCAGGCTGGCTGTCGATCGACACCTGGCCGTCATGGAGGCTGACGAAACTCTCGACGATCGAAAGGCCGAGGCCGGCGCCGCCACGCTTGGTGCCCTTCGCGCCGGAGGCAAAGCGATTGAACACGGTCCGCATCAGATCTTCCGGAATGCCGGGGCCTTTGTCGGCGACCGAAAAGACGAAATCGCTGCCGTCGCGGCGGCATTGGAGGGTAATCACGGACCCTGCCGGGGCGAAATTGGCCGCGTTGTTCAAGAGCTTGAGGAGAATCTGCTTCAGCCTTTGCTGGTCAGCGACGATGCTGCCAAGGCGCGCGGGGGCGATGATCTCCAGCGATGCGCCGCTTTCCTGCAGCCGGTCGGCGATCTGGATCGACACGTCGTCGAGAAGGTCGTCCAGCATGATTTCCGAGTAGTTCAGCCGCATGATGCCGGCGTCGACCGTGGCAAGGTCGAGGATGTCGTTGACGAGGGTCAAGAGTACGGCCGAGGACGTGGAGATATGGTCGATATACTCCGCCTGCCGCTCGTTGAGCGTGCCGATTCCCGGCGTTTTCAGGAGATCGGTGAAGCCGATGATGTTGGTAAGCGGCGAGCGCAATTCGTAGGAGACGTGCTGCACGAAGTCGTTCTTCAGTTCGCCCGCCTTCCGCAGCGCATCGTTCTTTTCGGTCAGCGCGCGTTCGGCGCGAACGCTGTCCGTCTTGTTGACGAAGGTCAGCATCGTCTGTGCGTTGGGCAGCGGCGTGACGGCAAAATCGAGCACCAGGCCGGAGAAGAGTTCAAGCGTGCCCTGGGAGGAGGGGCGCTCGTCGTCGAAACTGGTGATCTGCTCGGCGAAACGTTTCCAGCCGTCGGCGCCGTCATACGAAGCGGAGCAGGCTTCGGCCAGCGCCTGTATGTGGGTGCCGGGCTTGGAGTCAGCCTCCGTCACGCCCCAAAGCGCGCGGAAGGCCGGGTTGGAGAGGCGGATGCGGCCGTCGGGGCCGAACACCGCGACACCTTCGGAAAGGTGGTCGATCGTCTCGCCCTGTACCATGACCAGCGTGTTGTAGCGCGTTTCGAGATCGACCTGCTCGGTCAGGTTTTCGAAAACCCAGGTGGCGCCCCCTTGCGGATGCGCGGTTGCGAAAACGCGAAGCGTCTGGCCGTTGGGCAGATGCCAGAGGTCGGATTGCGTGTCGAGCGAGCGGTAGACCGAGAGCGCGTTTTCCTTCCACGACTTCCAGCTCAGCTGTTCCGGCAGCTTCTTGGCCGAGCGCAGGCGATCGAGCAGTTCGCTGTTGTCTGGCTTGGTTTCGAGGAAGCCGATGTCGAGCTGCCAGAGCTGAACGAAAGCCTGGTTATAGAATTGCAGGCGGCGGGCGCCATCGAAGATGGCCACCGGCGTGCCGAGATGGTCGAGCGTTTCGGCGTGAGCCTTAAGCGTCCGCTCGAGTTCGGCGCGGATCGCCTCGATTTCGGATACGTCGACGGCAATTCCGGTCGAGCCATTCCGCACCTTCACGTCAACGACGTCGAAGAAGGTGCGATTGCCGCCGACGACGGTAGAAATTTTGTCATGGAAAGGGGATTCGGGCGTCGCTGATGCCCGGATGCGTTCGCGAGCGGCCGTGCTCAGGATTTCGCGGCCTTCACGAACCGCTTCATCGGGCGTCACAGCCTCGACGGCTTCGCCATAGGCTTGATTGACCCAGCTGAGCTTGCCTTCCCCGTCGCGTTGCCAGACGGGAAGGTCGATCGCGTCGAGCAGACCCTGGAACGCCGAGATCGACGTCATCAGACGGTCGCGCTCGATCTTCAGTTCGGCAAGTTCCGCGCGAAGATTGTTGAGCGCGATGAAGCGAACGAACGCACGAGCGCCGGAGATGCGGCCCTGGGCCTCCAGAACCTCTTCGCGACCGGTTTCGACGACCATGTCAAAACTCTGGCCGCTGCCGCGCAGCTGGTCGATCGCCTTTTCGAGTTCGGCCGCCGACCATGGCTTGAGCCACTTTCCGAAAGCCAGGAATTCGCTGTCCTGCGGTGCGCCGGTCTCGACGGGAAGCTGTCCGAGCATCTCCGGACGGGTGTTCGGGCCGTCCCAGATGACGACGCGGCGGTTCTTGTCGGCGATCAGCGCCTGGTAGCGGGAAATGCGTTGGTTGGCGTCGCAAAGGGCGGTGCGGATCTCGCGGCTCTCGGTTTCGAGATTACCGCGCTGCCGCACCAGCCAGATCGTCGAAAGAAGTGCCGCCGAGATGATGCCGAGCACGAGTGAAGAGGTGACCATTTCGGCTGAGGTGAAGAGGCGGACGACTGGCGCTTCAGACTGCGCGAACACGGGGCCGGCGAGACCGGCGATTGCGGTCCCCGAGGCGCAAAGCTGCAGGAGCCGCGCCAGCGGGCCAGATCGGCCGGTCCGATATCGCGGCTGCTTCTTGAAGAAAAGCATCGTTCCGCCGAGGCTTGGCATGCCTGCGGTTGCGCGAATTTGCGCGTCCGCCGCCTTTGGCAGATCGTCCTTTGGGTCCGACATTCTCGGTCTGTCTCCGTCCTTAGTATGCCGCATTCTCGACAAGACATCCCATATCCGTGGCCTCGCCAATCAGCGCGCCGCGAATCATGTCATAAAACAATACTGCCTCAGGGAATCGCCGGAAAGGCCGGCGTCCAAAAAATAAGCCCTGGTCTTTGTCAAGACCAGGGCTACAAGATGTAGTGGTTTTCAACCGCAATATTAGTAGCGATAGTGGTCCGACTTGAAAGGACCCTGCGGCGTCACGCCGATATAGGCAGCCTGTTCTTGCGAAAGCTGCGTCAGCTTCACGCCGAGCTTGTCGAGATGCAGGCGCGCAACCTTTTCATCGAGCTGCTTCGGCAGGACGTAAACCTTGTTTTCGTACTGGGCGGGCTTGGTGAAGAGTTCGATCTGGGCCAGCGTCTGGTTGGTGAAGGAAGCCGACATCACGAAGGACGGATGGCCCGTCGCGTTGCCGAGGTTGAGCAGACGACCTTCGGACAGGAGGATGATGCGGTTGCCCTTCGGGAACTCGATCAGGTCGACCTGCGGCTTGATGTTCGTCCACTTGAGGTTACGCAGCGAGGCGACTTCGATTTCGTTGTCGAAGTGGCCGATGTTGCCGACGATCGCCATGTCCTTCATCTGACGCATATGGTCGATGCGGATGACATCCTTGTTGCCCGTGGTGGTGATGAAGATGTCGGCGGAGCTGATGACGTCCTCAAGCAGAACGACCTCGTAGCCGTCCATGGCGGCCTGCAGCGCGCAGATCGGATCGGCCTCGGTGACCTTGACGCGGGCGCCGGCGCCGGAGAGCGAGGCGGCCGAACCCTTGCCGACATCGCCGTAACCGCAGACGACGGCGACCTTGCCGGCCATCATGACGTCGGTGGCGCGGCGGATACCGTCGACCAGCGATTCCTTGCAGCCGTACTTGTTGTCGAACTTCGACTTCGTAACCGAGTCGTTGACGTTGATCGCCGGGAAGGGCAACAGGCCCTTCTGGCTCAGCTGATACAGGCGATTGACGCCGGTCGTGGTCTCTTCGGTGACGCCCTTGATGGCATCGCGCTGCTTGGTGAACCAGCCGGGCGTTGCGGCAAGGCGCTTCTTGATCTGGGCGAAGAGGATTTCCTCTTCTTCCGAATGCGGGTGCGACAGCACGTCTTCACCGGCTTCGGCGCGGGCGCCGAGCAGGATGTACATGGTGGCGTCGCCGCCGTCGTCGAGGATCATGTTGGAGAGGCCGCCGTCGGCCCATTGGAAGATCTTGTCGGTGTAGATCCAGTAGTCTTTGAGCGATTCACCCTTGACGGCGAAGACCGGGACGCCCGAGGCGGCAATCGCGGCCGCGGCATGGTCCTGCGTCGAGAAGATGTTGCACGAAGCCCAGCGAACCTCGGCCCCGAGTGCCACCAGCGTCTCGATGAGCACGGCGGTCTGGATCGTCATGTGCAGCGAGCCGGTAATGCGTGCACCCTTCAGCGGCTTGGCTTGGCCGAATTCGGCGCGGCAGGCCATCAGGCCCGGCATTTCCGTTTCCGCGATCGTGATTTCCTTGCGGCCGAAATCCGCAAGGCCGATATCGGCGACGACGTAGTCCTTTTCAGTGCTCATGAAGGTCTCCAGCCTGGATGAGGCAGCCGGACCGCCAGCGGCGGACCTATGCCTGGGATAGCACGCAGAGGTGCGAAGATAAGCCCGTTTAGCAGGCTTCCGGCTGGAAGGCAATGAGGATATAAAGAAGTCTTTATGTCTTTATGTGGTGCGGCAAGCTAAATTTCTTCGCCGAACCTGTCGGCGACAAGCCGATCGAGCGCATCGAGCGCTTCGGTCGCCTGATTGCCGCTGGCGGTGACGAGCACGCTGCAGCCGGGGCTCGCGGCAAGCATCATCAGGCCCATGATCGATGTGCCACCGACCGTCGTGCCATCCTTCGATACGGTGATGGCGGCGTCGTAGGCTTCAACCGTCTGCACGAACTTGGCGGAAGCGCGCGCATGCAGACCGCGCTTATTGATAATCAGAAGTTCCTTCGAATGCGAAGTCATCGCCGTCTCTCATTTGCCGCTCAATACGCGGCTGGCTACGTTAATATACTTCCGTCCCGCCTCGGATGCCTCGACCAGGGCCTTTTCCATATTGTTTTCGCCGCGTACGCCGGCGAGTTTGATCAGCATCGGTAGGTTCACGCCGGCGATGACCTCGGTGTGGCCGCTGCTCATCACGGAAATTGCGAGATTGGACGGGGTGCCGCCGAACATGTCGGTGAGGATGATCACGCCATGTCCATCGTCTGCGCCTGCGACAGCTTGAAGAATATCCTGCCTTCTCTGGTCCATGTCGTCCTCGGGACCAATAGAGACGGTCTGGATGAATTTCTGCGGACCAACGACATGCTCCACCGCATGCCGAAACTCTTCAGCCAGCTTGCCATGAGTGACAAGCACAAGTCCGATCATGATATTACTGCTCCCATCGCATAGGCAAACAGGTGGGCAATATCGCAATGCAACAAATACGTCCACCCGGTGGGGGCTCATCTTGTCGATGAAAAGGCGAAGTGCAAGCCGAAAATGAATGTTCAGGGGGCCTGAGTGTCGAGCGCGGGCCCGATCAGCGCCCGCTCACGGGGATTTTCGCCATTATGATGGCCAGCGGATTGCGCGCCGTAGAGGAAATCCGGATGAGGGGCAGGGAGATGTCGGCGGCAAGATCGAGGCGTTCGTCCTCCGGCGGCAGCCGGTCGGCAACCGCAAGATCAATCGGCATCACGGCATAATGCAGCACGGCTTGCGACTGATAGGGCAGGCTGATGATGCCGGTTCCGCGCACCTCCATGAGCCCCGCAATAGTTGGCGGACAGCGCGCCACGACATCGGCTCCATCCAATGAGAGGAACACCTGGTCGTCGGCGACCAGCACCGCCGACAGGCCGAGGGCGCGCGCCTCCGCAAGGCAGGAAAAGGCGAGCGAGGATTTGCCGCTTCCCGACGGGCCGACGAAGATGAGGCCGGTCGTCTCGACCACGATTGCCGTGGCGTGGACGTTGGCCGCCTTCCCGATCATGAATGCGCCTCGGCGGGTAGCGTCAGGGTAAAGCGCGCGCCGGTGATCGCGCCCGTGCCGTCCAGCATGTTTTCGGCGCGCAGCGAGCCGCGATGTGCTTCGGCGATTTGGCGGCTGATCGACAGGCCGAGACCGGAGTTCTGGCCAAAGCCTTCCGATTCCGGCCGGTCGGTATAGAAGCGCTCGAAAATGCGGTCGATGTCTTCGGCCTGGATGCCCGGACCATTGTCTTCGAAGTAGACGACGCAGCGGGTACGCGTTCGCACCAGGCGCACGGTTATCTTCCCGCCGTCCTCCGGCACGAAGGAACGGGCGTTCTCGATGAGGTTGGCGACGATCTGCCCGAGGCGCAGGTCATGTCCCCTGACAAGGAACTTCGTCTTCGCGCCCGCCTTCCGCTCGACCGAATACTCGATGAGGACGGCTCGCTTGCTGTGGCCGACCTGGCGGGAGATGTCGATCATATCGCGCAGCAGCACCTCGAGGTCGAGCACCTTCTCGTCGGAGCGCGCAAGCTCGGCATCGAGCCGCGAAGCATCGGAAATGTCGCTGATCAGCCGATCGAGGCGGCGGACGTCGTGCTGGATGACGTCCATCAGGCGCTTCTTGCTGTCGTCGTTCCGGGCAAGCGGCAGTGTCTCCACGGCGCTGCGTAGCGACGTCAGCGGGTTCTTGAGCTCGTGGCTGACGTCGGCGGCGAAACTTTCGATGGCATCGATACGGTCGTAAAGCGCCGTCGTCATCTCGCGCAGCGCTATGGAAAGATTGCCGATCTCGTCCTGGCGCGCGGAGAAGTCGGGGATTTCCTCGCGCTCCCTGGCACCGCGCCGCACCCGGATCGCCGCCGCCGACAGCCGCCGCAGCGGGTTGGCGATAGTCGAGGACAAAAGTAGCGACAGCACGACGTTGACGAGCGTCGCAATGCCGAAAACGCGCATGATGGCAAGCCGCTCGGCATGCACGATCTTGTCGATGTCGCCCGCCTGCGTCGACAGGAGCATGACCCCGAGCACGGCGCGGAAGCGCTGGATCGGCACGGCGACCGAGACGATCAGTTCGCCTTTTTCGGTGGTGCGGACGACAGCGCCGCGCACGCCGGTGAGCGCGTTCATGACTTCCGGATAGATCGAGCCGTCGCCACCCGGCGCCTCCTTGTAGACCGGCAGGTTGCCGGGCTGCAGGATCTTGTTGAGCAGGCCGCTGAACCAGTCGGACCAGCTTTGCGCCTCGTCCTCGACCGGCGGCAGATCGAAACGCAGCACCTGGCCACGGGAATAGAGATGGCGCGAATCGAGCAGCAAATTGGCATCGGCATCGAAGATACGGGCGCGCGTCCGCGTCGGTGAAATCAGCCGACGCAGCACGGGCGCCACCTTTTCCGGATCGATCGGAAATTCCAGATCCTCGTCGTTTGGAACCGGCGTGATGCTCTGTCCGGCCTGCAGTTCGAGCAATTTCTGCGGATCGATGGTGATCGAATTGGTGTCGACGGAAGCGGAGGCTGCGACCGCGCCGGCGATGATTTCACCCTGGGTCAGAAGGCTCTCGACGCGCGCGTCGATCAAGCCTTCACGAAACTGGTTGAGGTAGAGGATGCCGCCGACGAGGACCAGCAAGGCGGCGAGATTGAAGAACAGAATCCGTCGCGTCAGGCTCGAGAAGACGGCATTGCCGAATATGCGGCGGATGATGGTGAAGGGATGGGTCCACCGGCGTCCGGATAGGCGGCTACCGCTTGCGCTGTCCGCGTCGTCTATGTCTCTGTCCTGCACCAGCTGCGCCAAACCCCTGGCCCTCTCGAAGGGCAGGATTTCAGAAATCCTGCCCGCACGCCTTTCATCTTACCCGCCCTATACTCTGTCAGGCGGCTTCGCGGAACCGATATCCCACGCCATAGAGCGTCTCGATCATATCAAAATCGAGGTCGACCATTTTGAATTTCTTGCGGAGCCGCTTGATGTGGCTGTCGATGGTGCGGTCGTCGACGTAAACCTGCTCGTCATAGGCCGCATCCATGAGCGCGTCGCGGCTCTTCACCACGCCTGGGCGTTGTGCAAGCGAGTGCAGGATCAGGAATTCGGTGACGGTCAGTGTAACCGCCTCGTTTTTCCAGGTGCAGGTGTGACGCTCCTGGTCCATGACCAGCTGGCCACGCTCGAGCGATCGCGCCTGGACGACGGCGCCGGGTTTCGGCTGGGACCCGGAGCTGCCTGCCGCGGCACTTGCCTCGCGCGCAGAAGCGCGGCGCAAGACCGCCTTTACGCGCTCGACGAGAAGGCGTTGCGAGAACGGCTTGGTGATGAAGTCGTCAGCGCCCATCTTCAGGCCGAACAGCTCATCGATCTCCTCGTCCTTCGACGTCAGGAAGATCACCGGCAGGTCGGATTTCTGGCGTAGCCTCCGCAGCAGTTCCATGCCGTCCATACGTGGCATCTTGATATCGAAGATGGCCAATTGCGGCGGGCGGGCGAGAAGACCATCGAGCGCCGAAGCGCCATCGGTGTAGGTTTCGACCTTGTAACCCTCGGCTTCCAGCGCGATCGACACCGAAGTGAGGATGTTGCGGTCGTCGTCAACGAGCGCGATTGTCTGCATGGTATTCGTCTCCGTCATCAGTGCGCATCTCCCGGATTTGGATTCCAGCCCAGGTGGTTTGCCAACTTGGTCGGCGGTACCGGCGCGCTTATCGGGATAAAGGTGGAACAAATTGTGGCAAAGATAAAGGGGCGGACTTTACATTCGTTGCGCTAGTTCTCGGTTAGGTTGTGCGACAAATTGAACGCGTGAAACCACTTCAAACGATTTAAAATTAGATAATTTCTTTTAAATCGATTAAATAACTGATATCATTAAATTTTCTGGATCGCGCCATCTTGTGTTTTCTCCGGAAGCCCACTACCGTCGATCCAGATTTAATGGCGACGAGCCGTAGCAAAGGATGGGTAGCGATGGAGTCGTTCGGAGAGCACAACCTCAAAGTGGGGCTGGAAACGATCGGATTGGGTCATGCGGCAAGCGTTCGCTATAATCTTTCCGAGGCTCAGCTCTATCAAGAGGCGATTCGCCGGGGTGAGGCGGAACTCACCGCCCACGGCGCTCTTCGCGCCATCACCGGCCAGCACACAGGCCGTTCTCCGAAGGACAAGTTCGTCGTTCGCGACGCTGCCACCGAAGACCAGATCTGGTGGGACAACAACAAGCCGATGTCGCCGGCGCATTTCGCCGTACTTCACGCCGATATGCTCGCCCATGCGAAAGACAGGGACCTGTTCGTTCAGGATCTCGTCGGCGGCGCCGATGTCGACTACGCTCTGCCGACGCGCGTGGTGACGGAATTCGCCTGGCATTCGCTGTTCATCCGCAATCTGCTGATCCGCCCGGATCGCGCCACGCTTGCGGATTTCGCGGCCCAGCTGACGATTATCGATCTGCCGAGCTTCCGCGCCGATCCCGAGCGCCACGGTTGCCGAACGGAAACCGCCATCGCCTGCGATCTTACCCGCGGCCTGATCCTGATCGGCGGCACCTCCTATGCCGGCGAAATGAAGAAGTCGGTCTTTACCGTGCTCAACTACCTCCTGCCTGAAAAGGGCGTCATGCCGATGCATTGCTCGGCCAATGTCGGTCCGGAAGGCGATGCTGCGGTCTTCTTCGGCCTGTCGGGGACGGGCAAGACGACGCTCTCGGCAGATCCGACGCGCACGCTGATCGGCGACGACGAGCACGGCTGGGGTGAGAACGGGATTTTCAACTTCGAGGGCGGCTGCTACGCCAAGACGATCCGTCTCTCGGCCGAGGCCGAGCCGGAGATCTACGAAACCACCCGCCGCTTCGGCACAGTGCTCGAGAATGTCGTCCTCAACGAGGAAGGCATCCCGGACCTTGATGACGGCTCGCTCACGGAAAACACCCGCGCCGCCTATCCGCTGCACTTCATTCCGAACGCGTCGGAAAGCGGCATGACAGGCCATCCGCAGACGATCATCATGCTGACGGCCGATGCTTTCGGCGTCATGCCGCCGATCGCGCGCCTGACGCCCGATCAGGCCATGTACCACTTCCTTTCCGGCTACACCGCCAAGGTCGCGGGAACGGAAAAGGGCGTGACGGAACCGGAAGCAACCTTCTCGACATGCTTCGGCGCTCCTTTCATGCCGCGGCATCCTGCCGAATACGGCAATCTCTTGAAGGCGCTGATCAGCCGCCATGGTGTCGAATGCTGGCTCGTCAACACCGGCTGGACCGGTGGCGCATACGGCACCGGCCGCCGCATGCCGATCAAGGCGACGCGTCGTCTGCTTTCGGCTGCTCTCAAGGGTGAGCTGGAGAATGCCGAGTTCCGCAGCGATGCCAATTTCGGTTTCGCTGTGCCGGTTGCGGTCGAGGGTGTTGATAGCGCCATCCTCGACCCGCGCTCGACCTGGGCCGATGGAGCCGCGTACGACGCGCAGGCAAGGAAGCTGGCGGAGATGTTCATCAACAACTTCACGAAGTTCGAGGACCATGTAGACGGTCCCGTCCGCGACGCGGCCCCCGGTCTGAAGATCGCGGCCGAATAGTCAAAACGCAGCGCCGCAAGAGACGCTGTAGAAATTTGAATTGGCTGATTCACGTGAAACCCGGCAGCGTTGTTGCCGGGCTTTTCTGTGTCCAGACTCGGCGCTCAAGGTGGTTTTCAAGGCGCGGACAATATGGGATAGACGGGCGCGGAGAAAATCATGGCCAGCGAAGCGCTTTACATCAACGACCGGATCGTCATTGCCGGCTGGGAACTGACGGAACAGTTCGTTCTGGCGGGCGGGCCTGGCGGCCAGCACGTCAACAAGGTGTCGTCCGCCGTCCAGCTTTTCTTCAACATCGCGGCCTCGCCGGCGCTCAACGAGCGCGTGAAGGCCAATGCACTGAAACTCGCAGGAAGGCGCGTTTCGAAGGACGGCGTGCTGATGATCGAGGCAAGTCGCCACCGCAGCCAGGACCGCAACCGCGAGGACGCGCGCGAACGGCTGAAAGAGCTGATCCTCGAAGCGGCAGCCCCGCCGCCGCCGCCGCGCAAGAAAACCAAGCCGACGAAAGGCTCGGTTGAACGGCGTCTAAAGGAAAAATCGGGGCGATCGGAAGTAAAGAAGATGCGGGGCAGGCCGGGCGGCGAATGACCATGCTCTTTCGGGTCGTCAAGTGACGGCCAGCAGGCTATTTGTCAAAGCGCCGAATTCGGGAAACCGTCATGCTCCTGCCAAACGGAATTCGCCATCTGCCAGATTATCTCGATCGCCCCGCTCAGGAAGCCCTGGTCGAGGCGATCCGCGCCGTCGTGGCCGACGCGCCGCTCTTCGTCCCCGTGATGCCTGGCACCGGCAGGCCGATGTCCGTGCGCAT
Organism: Rhizobium sp. RAF56; assembly: GCF_052113965.1. NCBI lineage: Bacteria > Pseudomonadati > Pseudomonadota > Alphaproteobacteria > Hyphomicrobiales > Rhizobiaceae > Rhizobium > Rhizobium sp. RAF56. Next base: position 21,747 of record NZ_JBFRDU010000005.1, on the reverse strand, counting down.
GACCAACTGCGGCCCGCTCGGCTGGGTGACGGACAAGGCGCGCGGTTACCGCTATCAGCCGACGCATCCCGTTACCGGCCGGCCTTGGCCTGAAATGCCGCAGCAGCTACTCGCTCTCTGGGACAAAATAGCCGGCTATGAAAAGCCGCCGGAGGCCTGTCTCGTCAATTTCTACGACGACGATGCTCGCATGGGCCTGCATCAGGATCGCGACGAACAGGATCTCGCCGCCCCGGTCCTTTCCATCTCGCTCGGCAACAGCTGTCTGTTCCGCGTCGGCGGCCCGGAGCGCAAGGATCCGACGCTATCCTTCAAGCTTGCAAGCGGCGATATCGTTGTGCTCGGCGGCGAGGGGAGGCTCTGCTTTCACGGCGTCGACCGGATCCACGCGGGAACCTCAACGCTTCTGAAGAACGGCGGCCGGATAAACCTGACGTTACGACGTGTGTCGCCATAGGCGTTCGCGCCGGTGAATCTTGGGCGGTTAGCGTCTTTTCTGTCCGCAATTACGCGAAACTAGAGTTTCCTCAGCGCTACGCGCTCAATCAGGTGGTTCCTGCCCTTTTGCAGAATGAGATCCGCCCGTGGGCGGGTCGGCAGGATGTTGTTGCGCAGGTTCTTCAGGTTGATGTTCTTCCATAGCCCCTCTGCCACCGCCAGCGCCTCCTCCTCGGAGATCGAGGCATAGCGATGGAAATAAGAGTTCGGATCGCGGAAGGCCGTCTGGCGAAGGTTCATGAAGCGGTGCACGTACCAGTTATGGATCAGGCTCTCCTCGGCGTCGATATAGATCGAGAAATCGAAGAAATCGGAAACCATCGGCACGATCTTGCCGTCCACAGGCAGGTTGCGCGACTGCAGGACGTTGATGCCCTCGAAAATCAGAATGTCGGGGCGGTCGATGGTCTTGTACTCTCCCGGCAGGACGTCATAGACGAGGTGCGAATAGCAGGGCGCGGCAACGTTGCGCTGGCCCGCCTTGATCGCCGAGAGGAAGCGCAAGAGCGCTGCGGTGTCATAGCTTTCCGGAAACCCCTTGCGCTGCATGAGCCGCCTGCGCTGCAGCTCGGCGTTCGGATAGAGAAAGCCGTCGGTCGTGATCAGGTCGACCTTCGGGCTCGACGGCCAGCGTCGCAGAAGCTCCTTCAGGATGCGGGCCGTCGTGGACTTGCCGACGGCAACCGAGCCGGCGATGCCGATGACGAAAGGCGTCTTGCCGACGTCGGACAGGCTGAGGAACCGGTTGCGTTGCTCGAACAGGATCTGTGACGATTCCACGTGCGAGGACAGCAGCCGCGACAGCGAGAGATAGATGCGGCGCACTTCGTCGAGATCGATCGGATCGCCCATCGAGCGCAGCCGCGACACTTCGTCGGCCGTCAAGGTCAGCGGCGTGTCGGCGCGAAATCGCGACCATTCCTCCGACGTGAAGAAATGGTAGGGCGAATAGGCATTCGCCTGAAAATGATCGAGCGGCTCGTGTGCCGGCGTGTTTGGCGTCGCGACCGTCATGATGGCTGCCGGTTGGCCTTTTCCGCAAGGCCGGATTGGGTGGTTCGGCGTTCGAGCTCGCCCATGACGTCCGCAAGCGGAATGTCGGCGATCTTCAAGACGACGAGAAGGTGATAGAGCATGTCGGCCGCCTCATAGGTGAGGTTCTGCCGGTCGTTGGTGACGGCGGCAATCACCGCCTCGACTGCTTCCTCGCCCAGCTTCTTTGCTGCCTTCGACTGGCCGGCGGCAACGAGCTTGGCCGTCCAGGATTGCTCCGGCGGGGCTTTCGCGCGTTCGCGGACGATGGTTTCGAGATCGGAAAGGGAAAAGCTGCTCATCGGCATCTCTCTTCTGCTGTCAGTCAAGGCGCATGGCGATGCCGTGATGGGCCATATAGTGCTTGGCTTCGCTGACGGAATAGGTGCCGAAGTGGAAGATCGACGCGGCGAGCACCGCCGTCGCATGGCCTTCCGTCACGCCGGCAACGAGGTCGTCGAGATTTCCCACACCGCCCGACGCAATCACCGGCACGCGGACGCTGTCGGCGATCGCCTTGGTGAGATCGATGTCGTAGCCGCTCTTCGTACCGTCACGGTCCATCGACGTCACCAGCAATTCCCCGGCGCCGCGCTCGACCATTTTCCCGGCGAACTCGACGGCATCGATGCCGGTCGGCTGGCGGCCGCCATGGGTGAAAATCTCCCAGCGGGGCGTTTCGCCGAGGCCCGACACCTTCTTTGCGTCGATCGACACCACGATGCATTGATTGCCGAACTTGTCTGCCGCCTCCGCCACGAAGTCGGGGTTTTTCACCGCCGCGGAATTGATCGAGACCTTGTCGGCGCCGCACAGAAGCAGCTTGCGGATATCGGCGACAGCACGAACCCCGCCACCGACCGTCACCGGCATGAAGCACTGCTCGGCCGTGCGGGCGACAACGTCGAAGATGGTGTCGCGATTGTCGGACGAGGCGGTGATGTCGAGGAAGCAGAGTTCGTCGGCGCCGGCCGCGTCGTAGGCCTTGGCCGCCTCCACCGGATCGCCGGCATCGATGAGATCGACGAAATTCACGCCCTTGACGACGCGGCCGTCCTTGACGTCGAGACAGGGGATGACGCGGGCCTTGAGGGTCATTCTACAGCTTCCTTCGCCCGCGCCGCCTTGATCAGGGCCAGCGCCTCCTTCGGGTCGATGCGACCATCATAGAGGGCACGGCCGGATATTGCACCTTCAAGTTTTCGAGCGTCCGGTTCCAGCATACGGCGAACGTCGTCAAGCGATGCAAGCCCGCCCGAAGCGATGACGGGGATGGAGACAGCGCCTGCCAGTTCCAGCGTCGAGGCCCAGTTGATGCCAGCCAGAATGCCGTCGCGGTCGATGTCGGTGTAGATAATCGCGGTCACGCCAACGCCTTCGAAGCGTTTCGCGAGCTCGACGACGCCGAGTTCCGAGGCCTCCGCCCAGCCCTCGACCGCTACCCTCCCGCCCTTGGCATCGATGCCGACGGCGACCCCGTGCGGAAACAGCCGGCACGCCTCCATCACGAGCGTCGGATCGCGCACGGCGACCGTGCCGAGGATGACGCGGGAAAGCCCGCGCGACAGCCATTTCTCGATATGCGCGAGCGTACGGATGCCACCACCGAGCTGCACCGGGTTCTTGGTCGCGGCGAGAATTGCATCCACGGCCGCGCCGTTGACGCTTTCGCCGGCGAAGGCGCCGTTCAGGTCAACAACGTGAAGCCACTCGAAACCCTGGTCCTCGAAGGACTTGGCTTGGTTGGCCGGATCGGAATTGTAGACCGTCGCCTGGTCCATATCGCCCAGTTTCAGGCGAACGCACTGGCCGTCCTTGAGGTCGATGGCGGGAAAAAGGATCATGGGTTCTGTCCGTTCGACGCGCTGCCGCTTTACGGCTTCCAGCGCAGGAAATTGGCGATCAGGGCGAGGCCGAGCTTCTGGCTCTTTTCCGGATGGAACTGGGTGCCGACCATGTTGTTCCGGCCGACAACCGCGGTCATCGGGCCGCCGTAGTCGGTCGTCGCGACGATGTCATCGGCGTTTGCCGCCGCCAGATGGTAGGAGTGCACGAAATAGGCGTGCAAGCCGGAAGCGCCGGTCGGAATCCCGTCGAAGAGAGGGTGCGGATGCTTTAGTTCCAAAGTGTTCCAGCCGATCTGCGGGATCTTCAGCGAAGGATCATCCGGCGTCATCTCGATGACGTCGCCCTTGATCCAGCCGAGACCGTTGGTGATCGTCTTTTCGAGCCCACGCGACGACATCAGCTGCATGCCGACGCAGATACCGAGAAAAGGGCGGGCTTTATGCTCGACGACGTCGGTCAGTGCCTCGATCATGCCGGCGACGGCGCCGAGGCCACGGCGGCAGTCGGCATAGGCACCGACGCCCGGAAGGACGATGCGGTCTGCCGTAGCGACGCGCTCGGCCTTGTCCGTCAGGTCGATTTCCGCTGAGACGCCTACCTCGCGGGCGGCGCGCTCGAACGCCTTTGTGGCGGAGCGGAGATTTCCCGAACCATAGTCGATGATGGCCACGCGCATTCTCTAGCGTCCTCCGTCATAGCCGATGAGACCAAGCGCGGGGCCGCCGGAACGGGCGGCCGGTGCCGATCGAGTTGGAATATCCGATGATTTAATCGTGATATCCTCGTTGGGATCGTTCTCGGCGCCTGCGAAATAGATATCCTCGGCCACGCCAAGCCGCGAAGCAGAGACAAGGCCTTCTTCTTTCCAGCCGCGCGCGACAAGACTGTCGGCATAGAGTTTCCGGCCCTCGAGAGCGACGAGGAGGCCAGTTCCGAAAAGGATGGCGAAGCCGGCGGGACCAAATCCCTCACGGCTCATCAGTTCGCCGCCGATCCCCTGCAGCAAAAACGCGGCGATCGCCGCAAGCCATTGCCGATGCCAGAGCAGCCATAAAGTCGGGAAGACGAAGGCCAGAAATGAAAAGCCGTCGCGGACGAACCGCGTTTTTGATTGATCGCGATCAGCCCCGCCCGGCGGCGTCAGGATCAGATAGCTTGCCATGGTCGCTCCTCATGATCGGGATCCGCTGCTTATGCGAGCGTGCCCTTGGTCGAGGGGACGCGGCCTGCCTGCCGCGGATCGATCTCGGTCGCCGCGCGAAGCGCGCGCGCAACGGCCTTGAAGCATGTCTCGGCAATATGGTGGTTGTTTGCGCCATAGTGATTGAGGATATGCAGGGTGATGCCGGCATTCTGCGCCAGAGCCTGGAAGAACTCGCGCACCAGTTCGGTGTCGAAGCTGCCGATCTTCGGCGCGCTGAAGGCAACGTTCCAGACGAGGAACGGCCGGCCGGAAAGGTCCACCGCCGCCTTCGTCATGGTTTCGTCCATGGCAAGGTCGATCGAGGCGTAGCGGGCAATACCGCGCCGGTCGCCGAGCGCCTTGGCGAGAGCCTGGCCGATAGCGATGCCGGTATCTTCGACTGTGTGATGATCGTCGATGTGCAGATCGCCCTCGGTCTTGATCTCCATGTCGATCAGCGAATGCCGCGACAGCTGTTCCAGCATATGGTCGAAAAAGCCGACGCCCGTCGAAATCGTCGACTTGCCGGCACCGTCGAGGTCGACGGTCACGGAGACGGACGTCTCGTTGGTCTTGCGGGAAACGGTTGCCGTACGGCTTGTTGCGGTCTCTGCCATGGCCTGCTCCATCGGAATATGGCTGTCCCTTATCAGGCACTTGCGGAAATATCCAGAAGTTAGAGCACGATGCTGCCTGACGACCGGGCGAGCGTGCACGGAATTGAGAGAGCGTGGCATTTGCAATCGGCCAAAGCCCTCTTACATAGGGCACAACGGGACCGGCGAGTGGTCCCAAGCGAACGCCCGCAACGGGCCTAAAGGTGTTTCATGACAACAATTGTGACTGTTCGAAAGGGTGGCAAGGTGGTGCTGGCGGGAGATGGCCAGGTCAGCCTCGGCCAGACGGTGATGAAGGGCAATGCCCGCAAGGTCCGCCGTATCGGCAAGGGCGACGTGATCGCCGGCTTCGCCGGCGCCACCGCCGACGCCTTCACCCTGCTCGAACGCCTGGAAAAGAAGCTGGAGCAGTATCCGGGGCAACTGATGCGCGCGGCCGTCGAGCTTGCCAAGGATTGGCGCACAGACAAATACTTGCGCAATCTCGAAGCGATGATGATAGTCGCCGACAAGTCGGTGACGCTGGCGATCACCGGCAACGGCGACGTGCTGGAGCCGGAACATGGCGCCATGGCGATCGGCTCTGGCGGCAACTTCGCGCTGGCGGCTGCCCTCGCCCTGATGGACACGGATAAATCCGCCGAAGAGGTCGCCCGCCGCGCGCTCGACATCGCCGCCGATATCTGCGTCTACACCAATCACAACGTGGTGATCGAAACGCTGGACGCGGAATGACAGGCAACGCCTTTCGCGATGCTACAGCAGCCGACTTGCCGCTTCCTATCCGAACAATGGGCTCCCAATAAGGGCGCCCGTTGCAAGACGGGCTTTCCAGGACTTGGCGAAACAACTACGAATTACGGTCGGGCGCTGCTCATGGCCCTGGACCGCCAGGAGAATATACAATGACCACCTTCTCCCCCAGAGAGATCGTTTCGGAACTCGACCGCTACATCATCGGCCAGCATGAGGCCAAGCGGGCGGTCGCGATTGCGCTGCGCAACCGCTGGCGCCGCCATCAGCTGCAGCCCGATCTGCGCGACGAAGTCATGCCGAAGAACATCCTGATGATCGGTCCGACCGGCGTCGGCAAGACGGAAATCTCCCGCCGTCTCGCCAAGCTTGCGGGCGCGCCGTTCATCAAGGTCGAAGCGACGAAATTCACCGAAGTCGGCTATGTCGGCCGCGACGTCGAGCAGATCATTCGCGACCTTGTCGAGGTCGGCATCGGCCTGGTGCGGGAGAAGAAGCGCGCCGAGGTGCAGGCCAAAGCGCATATGAGCGCCGAGGAACGCGTGCTCGACGCGCTGGTCGGCTCCACCTCCTCGCCGGCGACCCGCGACAGCTTCCGCAAGAAGCTCCGCAACGGCGAGCTGGACGACAAGGAGATCGATATCGAAGTGGCCGATGCCGGCTCCGGCATGCCGGGCTTCGAGATTCCCGGCATGCCCGGCGCCAATATCGGCCTGCTGAACCTGTCGGAGATGTTCGGCAAAGCCATGGGCGGTCGTACCAAGAAGGTCCGCACCTCGGTCAAGGAATCCTATGCCGAGCTGATCCGCGACGAATCCGACAAACTGATCGACAACGAGGCGATTACCCGGGAAGCGGTGCGTGCGGCCGAAAATGACGGCATCGTCTTTCTCGATGAGATCGACAAGATTGCCGCACGCGATGGCGGCATGGGCGCCGGTGTCTCCCGCGAGGGCGTGCAGCGCGACCTGCTGCCGCTCGTCGAAGGCACGACCGTGTCGACCAAGTACGGCCCCGTGAAGACGGATCACATCCTATTCATCGCCTCCGGCGCCTTCCATGTCGCCAAGCCGTCCGATCTGCTGCCCGAACTGCAGGGTCGCCTGCCGATCCGCGTCGAACTGAAGCCGCTCACGAAGGAAGATTTCCGGCGCATCCTGACGGAAACCGAAGCGAGCCTGATCCGCCAGTACAAGGCGCTGATGGAAACGGAAGGCTTGACCCTCGATTTCACCGACGATGCCATCGACGCTCTGGCCGAAGTCGCCGTTCATCTCAACTCGACGGTGGAGAACATCGGCGCCCGCCGCTTGCAGACCGTCATGGAACGGGTGCTGGACGAGATTTCCTACGACGCGCCGGACCGCGGCGGCCAGACCGTGAATATCGACGCCGCCTATGTACGCCAGCATGTCGGCGATCTCGCCAACAACACCGACCTGTCGCGCTTCATTCTCTGAGGCGATCGGTGGGATCGATTGCCGCGCGATAGCGTCGCCTCTCGACAGCGGGCCCTCTTCCTTTTATGGGAGGGCCCGTTTCCATATCAAAGCGCCGCCCGGCATCATTCGGTCAAGATTGTGGTACAGGGCAACCGCTCTGGTGCAATTTCAGGAAAAGCGCGAGGCGTTCTTCCCTCGAGATTGCGATAAGAACGAACAACCGATGAACCCTCTTGCGGGACTGCCGAACGTGCGACGCATTCTGATTTCCCTTCTCGTGGCCGTTCTGAGCCTTGCCTGGATACCCGCACGGGCCGCGAGCGTTCTCGTGGTGCCGCCCGGCAATCGCAACGCCGAGCAGCCGGCGATCCCGGGCGCTTCCGTGCGCCGGACAAAGGGTACGAACTCCACTTTCGAGCGGAAATATCAGAAGGTGCGCGCGTTGCTCGCGACCGACACCAAGCTAATGTCGAAGATAAAGTCGATATCGCGCGCCTACGGCATCGAGCCTATCCATGTCATCGGCGCGCTGGTCGGCGAGCATACCTACAATGTCGATGCTTATGACGGCCTGCAGTCCTATTACGTCAAGGCCGCGTCCTATGCGGGATCGAGCTTTCGTTTCGCCTATGACGGCGAAAGTATCGCCGACTTCGTCGCCCGGCCGCAATTTTCAGCCTGCGCGGCCAAAAGCGATTCCTACAGTCTCTGGACCTGCCGTGAGGACGTCTGGGACAGCGCCTTCCGGGGCCGGACCGTTGATGGAAAATCTTTTCCCAACAACCGTTTCAGCGCCGTCTTCTTCCAGCCCTTCTATGCCGGCCAGACCTTCGGGCTCGGCCAGGTCAACCCGCTGACGGCATTGATGCTGTCGGATCTGGTGGCAAGCACCTCCGGCGTTGCGAAACTCGACGAGCACAAGGCGGCGGATGTCTATAACGCCATCATGGATCCGGACATGTCGCTTGCCTTCGTCGCGGCATCGATCCGCAAATCGATCGACGACTACCGCTCGATCGCAGGCATGGATATTTCTAACAATCCGGGCCTGACTGCGACGCTCTACAATGTCGGCAATTCGCGCCAGCGCGCCGCCGCGCTTGCCGCGAGGAACCGCAGCTCTGGTCAGACCGTGTGGCCGGAGGAAAACTATTACGGCTGGCTGATCAACGACAAGCTGGACGACCTGAAGTCGCTGCTCTAGTTTCCGATTGAGTAGCGGGGGCGCGGGGGCAAGGAAAGCGCTGGCATGGATATGATCCCCGAACCGTTTTCGCCGCCTGCGCCCATCCCGCGCAACAAACCGCCGTCGCGGCTGCAGATCATCCGCACCATCCTCCGCAATCCACTCGAACTTTGGGGCGAGCCTTCCTATACGCTGCCGTGGATCGCCACCCGCTTCTTTAGTGAGCGAACGCTGATCGTCAACGATCCCGGCATGATCAAGCATGTGCTGGTCGACAATGCCGCAAACTACCGCATGTCGGACATCCGCCAACTGGTGCTCCGGCCGATCCTGCGCGATGGGCTGCTGACAGCCGAGGGGCCGGTATGGAAGCGCTCGCGCAAGGCCCTCGCCCCGGTTTTCACGCCGCGCCATGCCCAGGGTTTCGCGGGCCAGATGCTGCGCCAAAGCGAGGACTACGCCAAGAAATATGCCGGTGCAGGACCGACGGGAGAGGTTTTCGACATCGCCGTCGACATGACGGAGCTGACCTTCGCAATCCTCGCCGAGACGCTGTTTTCCGGCGAGATCGTCTCCTCCAGCGGTCACTTCGCCGACGACGTCAATCAGCTCCTGCACCGCATGGGCCGTGTCGATCCCATGGATCTCTTGCGCGCTCCTTCCTGGGTCCCGCGGCTGACGCGCATCGGCGGCCAGAAAGTGCTCGACAAGTTTCGCGGCATCGTTCGCGACACGATGAATGCACGCCTTGAGAAGATGCGGACGGATCGCGCCGCGGCACCGGACGATTTCCTGACGCTTCTGCTCGAGCAGGCGGGCCCCGAAGGCCTCACCATGGAGGAGATCGAGGACAATATCCTGACCTTCATCGGCGCCGGTCATGAAACGACCGCCCGGGCGCTTGCCTGGACGCTCTATTGCGTCGCGAACGTGCCGCATATCCGCGCCGCCATGGAAGAGGAAATCGACCGGGTGGTGCCGACCGCCCCGCCAGTCGAATGGCTGGACCGGATGCCATACGTGCGGGCGGCGTTCGAGGAGGCGATGCGCCTTTATCCGCCCGCGCCGTCGATCAACCGGGCGGCGATCGCCGATGATTCCTGGATCAGCCCCTCCGGCGAATATGTCGAGATCCCCGCCGGCATCACCGTTCTCATCATGCCCTGGACGCTGCACCGCCATGCGCTCTATTGGGACCGGCCGCGCGCCTTCATGCCGGAGCGCTTCCTGCCGGAGAACCGGAGCCGCATCAATCGATTCCAGTATTTGCCCTTCGGTGCCGGCCCGCGCGTCTGCATCGGCGCGACCTTCGCCCTGCAGGAGGCGGTGATCGCGCTCGGCGTCCTGATGCGCGACTACCGCTTCGACCTAACGTCGAAGACCAACCCGTGGCCCGTGCAGAAATTGACGACACAGCCACAGGGCGGCCTGCCGATGCGCGTCGCGCGGCGTGGAGTGTAGCTGCGCATCTGGTGTTAACGGGTAAACCGGCGGCCGATGCCGCAATAGAGTGTGGCGCCCGCCGTCGGAACAATGCATAAGAAGGCCACTTTCCGCCGCAGGGACTTCGACACGCGCGTGACTTCGCATCTTTTGCTCGGCATCGACACAGGTGGCACCTATACCGATGCGGTTCTTTTCCATGAAACCGACGGCGTTCTTGCCAAGGCAAAATCGCTGACTACGCGCCACGATCTGGCGATCGGCATCGCGGGAGCGGTGGACGCGGTGATTGCCAAGGCAGGTGCGGAGCTTTCGGCGATCCGTCTGGTCTCGCTGTCGACGACGCTTGCGACCAACGCGCTGGTGGAAGGGCAGGGCGGCCGGGCCGGTCTCGTGATGATCGGTTTCGGCCCCGAAGACCTGAAGCGCGACGGGCTGTCGGACGCGCTCGGCTCCGATCCGGTGATCTTCCTGCCCGGCGGCCACGACGTGCACGGCAAGGAACAGCCGCTCGATCTTTCGGCGCTGGAGGCAGCGCTTCCCGAGCTTGCGAAGAGTGTGTCGTCCTTCGCTGTGGCCGGCTACTTCGCTGTGCGCAATCCCGCTCACGAGATCCGCGTCCGCGACTGCATTCGCGACATCTCGCACCTGCCCGTCACCTGCAGCCATGAGCTCTCTTCGAAACTCGGCGGCCCGCGCCGGGCGCTGACGACGCTTTTGAACGCCCGGCTCGTTTCGATGATCGATCGGCTGGTCGGCGCGTGCGAGGGCTTTCTCGAAGCGCGCGGCATCACGGCGCCGATGATGGTGGTGCGGGGCGATGGCGCTCTGGTCTCGGCGACGGAAGCGAAGCTGAGGCCGATCGAAACGATCCTTTCCGGTCCGGCGGCAAGCCTCGTCGGCGCTCGCTATCTCACTGGCCTCGACAACGCGGTGGTCTCCGACATCGGCGGCACGACGACGGACGTCGCGGTTCTGGATAATGGCAGCCCGCGGCTGGATGCGGACGGCGCAGTCGTCGGCGGTTTTCGTACGATGGTCGAAGCGGTCGCGATGCGGACCTACGGGCTTGGCGGCGATTCCGAGGTGAAGATCAACGAGCGCGGCCTGACCGCCGCTTTCGAACTCGGGCCTCGCCGGTTGCTGCCGCTCAGCCTTGCCGCGCATTCGCACCCCGAGGCGATACTTCCCGTTCTCGAACGACAGCTACGGGCGCGGCACCTCGGGCGCCACGACGGCCGTTTTGCCGTGCGCACCGGCGTTCCCGATCATCTGGCGAGCGGCCTGACGCCGCAAGAGCAGGCGTTGTTCGAAAGGATCGGCGCCGTGCCGTCAGCCCTCGACCAGCTTCTGACGACGACACCGCAGAGGGCGACGCTCGACCGTTTGGTCGCGCGCGGCCTCGTGCATCTTTGCGGGCTGACGCCTTCCGATGCCATGCACGCGCTTGGTGGCCAAGGACAGTGGAACGCCGAAGCGGCGCGGCTCGGCCTGCAGCTTGCGATGCGCATCAAGGACGGATCTGCGAAACCGATCGCGACGACGATCGAGGAGCTGGCGCAAAAGATCGTTGCCAGGCTGACGCGCCAGTCCGCCGACGTCATCTTGGCCGCTTGCCTTGCCGACGACGGCGCAAGCGAAATCGACCCGTCGAAATCCGCGGCCGTCGGGCGGGCGCTGACGCGGGCGCCGGGCATCGTGCGCTTTGCCGTCTCGCTCGACCGGCCGCTGGTAGGCCTTGGGGCATCGGCATCGGTCTATTATCCGGCGATCGCCGACATGCTCTCAAGCGAAAGCGCCATCCCCGCCGATGCCGACGTAGCCAATGCGGTCGGCGCGGTGGTCGGCCGCGTGCGCGCCGTCGCGACCGTTTTCGTCACCATGCCGGAGGACGGCATCTATGTGCTGAGCGGTGTCGGCGAGCCGCAGCGTTTCATCGGCGAGGTGGAGTGTTTCATGGCCGCCCGCAGCCGCGCTACGGCTGCGGCCGTCGAGCATGCGCGTCTGAACGGCGCCGACGATCCGGTGGTTTCCCTAGAGGAACAGATCGACGCACCGGAGATCGAGGGCAATCGCAAGCTTGTCGAGGCACGTTTCGTCGCCACTGCCAGCGGCCGGCCGCGTATCGCCGTCGACTGATTGTTTCCATAATGGCGAAAATCTTTCCGACTATCGCCAAATTGGCTGTGCACCGAATGGCCTCAAAGTGGCAGCGTGACGAGTGCTTTGATCTGCGTATGATCTTCTTCTAAATCACGTCCGATTCGAGAAGGTTATGCGCTGGCCGACAGCGGCAATGAAGGGAGAATTTCATGACGCGCATTGATAGGAACGGGCTCGCCATCGACGCGACGCTGCACGACTTTCTGATCCGCGAGGCGTTGCCGGGGACCGGTATCGACGCGGACCGGTTCTTCGCGGGTTTTTCCGCGATCGTGCATGAGCTGGCGCCGAAAAATCGCACGCTGCTCGCCAAGCGCGACACGCTGCAAGCCGTGATCGACGACTGGTACCGCAAGAACGGTGCGCCTTCGGACATCGAGGACTACGAGGCGTTCCTGCGTGATATCGGTTACATCGTGCCGGAAGGGTCGGACTTCGCGGTCTCGACCTCCGGCGTCGATGCGGAGATAGCGACGATAGCAGGCCCTCAACTCGTCGTGCCCGTCATGAACGCACGCTATGCGCTAAACGCCGCCAATGCTCGCTGGGGCTCGCTCTACGATGCGCTCTACGGTACGGACGCGATTTCCGAGGAGGATGGCGCCGAGAAGGGTAGGAGCTACAATCCGAAGCGTGGCGAAAAGGTCATTGCCTGGGTTCGCGATTTTCTCGACACCGCCGTCCCGCTCGTCGAGGCGACATGGGCGGATATCGCCGGCCTGACAGTCAAGGACGGGGCGCTGTGGCTGACGGCAACGGACGGCGAGCATGTCGCTCTTGCGGATCAGGGCCATTTTGCCGGCTATCGCGGCGAGCCTGCCGCACCGACGCACGTCCTTCTTAAGAACAACGGCATTCACATAGAGATCGTCATCGACCAGACGACCGAGATCGGCAAATCCGACCCCGCCGGCATTTCCGACGTCCGCCTGGAGTCCGCGATCACCGCCATCATGGACTGCGAGGATTCGATCGCGGCGGTCGATGCGGAAGACAAGGTGACGGTCTATCGCAACTGGCTCGGGCTGATGAAAGGCGATCTGACCGAAGAGGTCGCCAAGGGCGGCAAGACCTTCACGCGCAGCCTGAACCCCGACCCCGTATACAAGGCGCCGAACGGTTCGAGCTTTGAACTGCACGGACGCTCGCTGATGCTGGTGCGCAACGTCGGCCACCTGATGACCAATCCGGCGATCCTCGACAGGGACGGCAACGAAGTGCCCGAAGGTATCATGGATGCTGTCGTCACCGGCCTGATCGCGCTCTACGATATCGGGCCGAACGGCCGCGCCAAGAATTCGCGCATGGGTTCAATGTATGTCGTCAAGCCGAAGATGCATGGGCCGGAGGAGGTGGCATTCGCCGTCGAAATCTTCTCACGCGTCGAAGAGCTGCTCGGCATGGCGCGCAATACCATGAAAATGGGCATCATGGACGAGGAGCGCCGCACCACGGTCAACCTCAAGGAATGCATCCGTGCCGCGCGCGAGCGCGTCGTCTTCATCAATACCGGCTTCCTCGACCGCACCGGCGACGAGATCCATACCTCAATGGAAGCGGGACCGATGATCCGCAAGGGCGACATGAAGCAGGCCGCCTGGATCGCCGCCTATGAAAACTGGAACGTCGATATCGGGCTCGAATGCGGCCTCGCCGGGCATGCCCAGATCGGCAAGGGCATGTGGGCCATGCCCGACCTGATGGCGGCCATGCTGGAGCAGAAGATCGCGCATCTGAAAGCCGGCGCCAACACCGCCTGGGTGCCGTCGCCGACGGCGGCGACGCTGCACGCGACGCATTATCACCGCATCAACGTCGCGCGCGTGCAGCAGGGTCTCAAGGATCGCGCACGTGCGAAGCTTTCCGACATTCTGTCGGTGCCCGTCGCGACCCGGCCGAACTGGACGCCTGCGGAAATCCAGCGCGAGCTTGACAACAACGCGCAAGGGATCCTCGGCTATGTCGTGCGTTGGGTCGACCATGGCGTCGGCTGCTCGAAGGTTCCCGACATCAACAATATCGGCCTGATGGAGGACCGCGCGACCTTGCGCATCTCCGCGCAGCACATGGCCAACTGGCTGTTCCACAAGGTCGCTACCGAGGCGCAGGTCATCGAGACGATGAAGCGCATGGCGGCCGTCGTCGACCGCCAGAACGCCGACGATCCGCTCTATGTGCCGATGGCGGTCAATTTCGACAACTCGATCGCCTTCCAGGCGGCGCTCGAACTGGTGCTGCAGGGTCGCGAGCAGCCGAATGGCTATACCGAGCCCGTACTCCACCGCCGCCGCCGGGAATTGAAGGCGCGGCCCACGGCCTGAGGCAGCCCCCAGCGAGATATCTCGCAGAACGAAAAAGGCCGCCGAGCGTTTCCGCCGGCGGCCTTGTCGTTGGGCTTGCCCAAGACTTTACTGAATGACGATGACCTTGGTGCTGTGGCCCGGCTGGACACGGCTATAGAGGTCGATCACGTCCTGATTCATGAGACGGATGCAGCCCGAGGAAGCCGCCGTACCGATCGAAGACCACTCCGGCGTGCCGTGCAATCTGAAGAGCGTATCCTCGCCCTTGTCGTTGTAGAGATACATCGCGCGCGCGCCGAGCGGGTTTTCAAGGCCCGGGCCCATGCCGTCATCGACGTATCTCGCGATTTCCGGACGGCGGACAGCCATTTCCTTCGGTGGGTGCCACGTCGGCCATTCCTGCTTCCAGGCGACATAGGCCGTGCCCGCCCAGGCAAAGCCCTGCTTGCCGACGCCGATGCCGTAACGAACGGCCTCATTGTTGCCGAGCACGTAGTAGAGATGACGTTCGCGCGTGTTGACGATGATCGTGCCGGGGCGCTCGTCGGACTGGTAGCTGACGATCTGGCGGCGGAACTCCGGCTTCACCCTCTGGATCGGGATCGCCGGCAGCGAGAAGCCCGCATCCGGTGTCACGCCGTAGGCGTCGTCGAAAGTCTGCAGAGGCTTCGCAGATGAGGCGGAGCTGAGCTGGGCGCCGGCGGCCGTCGCAGAGTAGCTGGTCGCTGCCAGCGTCACGACAAGGCCGAACACAGTCATTGCATTGCGGATACGCATGGACGTCTCTTAATGTTTGGGTCGGGAGAAAGCGGTTGTCTAACCATCTTTGCGAACGGTTTATTTGCGATTAAACTCGGCATTGCAAGCGGCTCTATGGCAGCAAAGACCCGTTGCGGTGCAATATAAGCCCGAATGGTTTTTTTGCAACAATGCTTGCCCTGTCCCCACGGTAACTCATGACGATATTAAGCCTCTACAACAATAATCCGCTAATAGACGGCCGTCAGTCCGAAAGGGCGATGCTGGTGCGCAAAGGCGTCCAGAAGCTGCTGCACGAAATGCGCCATGCCGTTCTACCGGAATTGCCGCTCGCCAGCGGCCGTCGCGCCGATCTGATAACCCTCACCGACAAAGGTGAGATCTGGATCGTTGAAATCAAGTCGTCTATCGAGGATTTTCGCGTCGACCGCAAATGGCCGGACTACCGGCGGCATTGCGACCGGCTGTTTTTCGCCACCCACAAGGATGTGCCGCTCGACATTTTCCCTGAAGATTGCGGACTGATCCTCTCCGACGGCTATGGCGCTCACATGATCCGCGAGGCACCGGAACACCGCCTGCCGCCGGCGACGCGCAAATCCGTGACGCTTTCCTTCTCCCGCATCGCCGCCCAGCGACTGCTACTGGCGGAATGGGCGACGGGAAAGCCGCTTCCCATCGAATAGCGCCCGGCATTATTTCGGCGCGCGCTTGGCTAGGATACGCTGCAGGGTGCGGCGATGCATATTCAAGCGCCTTGCTGTTTCCGACACGTTCCGCTCGCACATCTCGTAGACGCGCTGGATATGTTCCCAGCGGACGCGATCCGCAGACATCGGATTCTCGGGAACTTCCGCTTTCTCGCCAGGACGCTGCGTGAGCGCGGAATAGACGTCGTCCGCGTCGGCGGGCTTGGCGAGGTAGTCGAGCGCGCCGAGCTTCACGGCCGTCACTGCCGTTGCGATGTTGCCGTATCCCGTAAGCACGATGATGCGCGTGTCGTCACGGCGCTGGCGGATCGCCTCGATGACGTCGAGACCGTTGCCGTCGCCGAGCCTGAGATCGACCACGGCATATTTCGGCGGCCTGGCTTTGGACTTGGCGACGCCTTCCGCGACCGACTCGGCCGTATCGACGGCAAAGCCACGCAATTCCATGGCGCGTGCCAGGCGCCGCAGGAACGGACCGTCGTCATCGACGATCAAAAGGCTGGGGTCTGGGCCGATATGATCGTCGGCATGAGCACCGGGGTTGGCGTCCCCGGCGGGGGCATGGTCTTTTTCCATCATTCTGTTCAATCCCTGCGGTGGGCCGCCCCTCGTTCTGACTGGTCGGGACCGTTTTATGCGCGGAAATTCATTTTGTCGAATTGCTGTCGATCAGCATGCGCGGCCATTCGATACGGATGCGAGCGCCCGGCGTGCCCGGATCGCGGTTTGCGAAGGCAAGCGTCGCGCCGGATCGCTCGAGCAGCGTCTTGGCGATGAAGAGGCCAAGCCCGAGGCCGCCGGCTGTGTCTTCCTTCTGGCGGGCCGTAACGTAGGGCTCACCGATTCGCGTCAGAATGTCCGGCGAATAGCCGCTGCCGTCGTCCTCGATGGTGATCACCAGCGTCGCAGGGTCGAACTCCACGGTGACGGTCACCTTCTCCCGGGCATAGTCCACGGCGTTTTCGATGAGGTTGCCGAGACCGTACATGATGCCGGCATTTCGGCTGAGCACCGGTTCGCCGGCGCGCGGTGCCTTTTCGATCAAGTCCACCACGATGCCGAATTCCCGATGCGGCGCGATGATTTCCTCCATCATCGAGGAGAGCGACAGCCGGCTCATGTGTATCTCACCCTCCGAGGAGAGCGTCGTCAGTCGTCGAAGGATGTCACGGCAGCGCTCGCTCTGGCTTCTGAGCAGTGCCACATCCTCGCGGTAGCGCTCGTCGTGCCCGAGCTCACGCTCCATTTCCTTGGCAACAACGCTGATGGTCGCCAAGGGTGTGCCGAGTTCATGGGCGGCCGCGGCGGCCAACCCATCCAGCTGGGAAAGGTGCTTTTCTCTCAGTAATACGAGCTCGGTCGCAGCCAGCGCCTCGGCAAGCTGGCTCGCCTCCATCGACACGCGATAGGCATAAAAGGCGGCGAACGCCATGGTCGAGGCGATCGCGCACCAGACGCCGAGCTGCATGACGTTATGCATGTTGACCGGAACGCCATTGTACCAGGGCAGCGCAAAGGGAGAGAGTGCGAGCACGGTGATGCAGACCATGGCGAGGCCGATCAGCGCCATGCCGTAGCGGATCGGCTGCGAGGCAAAGGAAATGATGACCGGCACGCAGACCAGCACCGAGAAGGGATTGGCCAACCCGCCGGTGATGAAGAGCAGTCCCGACAGCTGCAGGAGGTCGAGCGCCAGGAGCAGGAAGGCGGCGGGCGGCTCCAGCCGGTGCGTTGCGGGATAGCGTATGGTCAGGAAGAAGTTGAGCCAGGCGAGGCAGGCAATCAGCACGCCGCAGGCAAGCAGCGGCAGCGGAAAGCCGAGCCAGAACGCAACGATCAGCACCGTCGCCAGTTGGCCCCCGACGGCGAGCCAGCGCAGGCGAACCAGTGTCTGAAGGCGCAGGCGCCGGCTGCTCTGGCGGCCGCCCTCAAGCGTCACATCCGTCTCTGCCATTCAAGCCTGTCCTTTCGAAGAATCCGCGTGCCCGTCATGTACCACGGGGCTTTACCCGTGTCGTCGGGAGTGCCTCGGCGGGGTCTTCGGGCCAGGGATGCCGTGGGTAGCGGCCGCGCATGTCGGCGCGCACATCCCGCCAGGAGCCCGCCCAGAAGCCCGGCAGGTCGCGCGTCGTCTGGATCGGCCGATGGGCGGGCGAGGTGAGCTCCAGCAGCAGCGGCAGCCTCCCGCCGCCGACGGCCGGGTGCACTTTCAGACCGAACAGCTCCTGAACCCGAATGGTCAGCATCGGCTCCTCGCCGTCGTACTGGATCGGATGTCGCTGGCCCGTTGGCGCCGTAAAATGCGTCGGCGCCAGCCGGCCGAGATCGCGCTGCAGCTCATGCGGCACCAGCGACATCAGTCCGTTCGTGAGCCCACTTGCCGAAATGTCCGCAATCCCGCGCGCATCTGCCTGGAAAGGCACGAACCATTCGTCGAGACGCGCCATAAGCGCTGCCTCGCCCATATCCGGCCACGGGTCGCCGAGCGTGCGCTGGAGGAAGCCCAGCCGGTCGCGCAACTGCGATGCCTCCTTGGAGAAGGGCAGAACGGCAAGCCCGAGTTCGCAAACGCCCTGCGCCAACGCCTTGACGACGGCGTCGCCTGCCGGACGCGGCAACGGCGTTTCCTCGAAGACAATGGCGCCAAGCCGGGTCGCCCGCCGCGCCCTTACCTGCCAACTTGCCTTGTCGAAGACGCATTGCTCTTCGGTGACGATTTCGCCTGGCAGATGCGCCTCGACGTCGGCACGCGAAATTTCCGCCGCCGAGAGAATTCGCGCCTGCGCCGCCCGCCCGGTCAGGTCGGCGATGACAAGCATTGGGGAACCTGAGAGCCGTTCGGTCTCGGCGATCTCCGCGCCGCGGCCGTTCGCCATGACGAAGCGTCCGCGCCCCCCGCGCTGGAGGGCGATGCGGTCGGGAAAGGCGTGAAGCAGCAGCTGGCCGGCAAGCACGGGCGCGCCGCCGTCCTTCCCCTTTCCGCCCGCGGCCGTCGCGAGCCGACCGGCCAGCCGCCGGGCGGCCTCGGCGCGCTCGCCTCGCTCCGCCTTGAAACGGCGCAGCCGATCTTCGAGATCGATGGAGCTGCCGCCGAGCCCCTGCTCCGTCAACAGCACCGCCAGAAGCGCTGCTTCCCGCGCCTGGCCGAAATCGCCTGCGGCGATCACCATGGCGGCAAGCCTTGGCGGCAGGGCAAGTGCCCGCATCAGCCGCCCGCGTTCCGTCAGGCTGCCTTGCCGATCGAGCGCGCCGAGTTGGGCAAGCAAAGCGCGTGCTTCGGCAAGCGTGGTTGCCGGGGGCTGGTCGATGAAGGCAAGGCTTGCCGGATCCTGCACGCCCCAATGGGCAAGGTCGAGAGCAAGCCCGGACAGATCGCTCGAGAGGATCTGCGGCGGTGTGAAGGCGGGAAGTGCCGCCGTCTGACCCTGGTGCCAGAGGCGGAGCGCCATCCCCGGTTCCGTTCGTCCGGCGCGCCCGGCGCGCTGGTCGGCCGAGGCGCGGGATACGCGCACCGTCTCCAGGCGCGTAATCCCGGTCGAGGCCTCGAAGACCGGAAGACGCTGCAGACCGCTATCGATGATGATGCGCACCCCGTCGATGGTGATCGAAGTTTCGGCGATCGAGGTGGCGAGCACGATCTTGCGCGTGCCGGCCGGCGCCGGCCGGATCGCCGCGTCCTGCTCCTTCTGAGTAAGATTGCCGTAAAGTGGCGTTATGGCCGTCTCGGGTCCGAACCGGCCCGTCAGCCGCTCGGCCGTGCGGGTGATTTCCGCCTGTCCCGGCAGAAAGGCCAGGATCGAACCCTTTTCCTCTGCGTGGGCATCGAGGATGGCGCGCGTCACCGCATCTTCGATACGCTCGCCGCCCGGGCGGTCGCGATAACGAATGTCTACGGGAAAGCTGCGTCCCATGCTCTCGATGACCGGTGGCTGATCGAGAAGGGCCGAGACCCGTGCCACATCCAGCGTGGCCGACATCACCAGGATGCGCAAATTCTCGCGCAGCGCCGACTGCACGTCGATTGCCAATGCCAGACCGAAGTCGGCGTCCAGCGAGCGTTCGTGGAACTCGTCGAAAATCACCGCCGACACGCCCGAAAGCTCGGGATCGTCGAGGATCATGCGTGCGAAGACACCTTCCGTCACGACTTCGATCCGGGTTTTTGCCGACACGCGATTATCGAGGCGCATGCGATAGCCGACCGTCTCGCCGACCTGTTCGCCAAGCAGCGAGGCCATGCGGCCGGCCGCGGCCCGCGCCGCCAGCCTCCGTGGCTCCAGCACGACGACGCGCCCGTCGCCACGCCACGGCGCGTCGAGCAGGTAGAGCGGCACCAGCGTCGTCTTGCCGGCGCCGGGCGGCGCGGAAAGCACCGCACGCCGTTCCTTGCCAAGCGCTTCGGAGATCTCGGCAAGCACATGCGATACGGGTAGTTCGGGAAGATTGACCACGATCTCTTACTTCTGTCCGGAGCGGGCGCTCTCGTAGGCGAGGATGGCGCCGGCCAGATCCTCGAGCGCCGCACCCACCGACTTGAAGAAGGTGATCTCCTCAGTGGATTGGCGGCCGGGGTGCTCCTTCGCCACGAGTTCCCTGAGTTCGGCGCGGATGCCCCCGGGCGTCAACACGCCGGTTTTGAGGGGTTGGACGATGTCGCCGGCCTCGCTCATGGCGCCGGCGCGGGTATCGACGAAGACGCTTGCGCGCGCCACAGCCGTGTCGTCGGCTTCGCGCATATCCGGCTTGAACCCGCCGATGAGATCGAGATGCGCGCCGGGCTTCAGCCAGTCGCCGCAAATCAGCGGCGCCTGCGACAGGGTCGCGCAGGAGATGATGTCCGCCGTGCGGGCGGCGGTCTCTATATCGGCGACGGCCTTGGCATCAAAGCCGAGCGCGCGGGCGTCCGCGGCGGTCTTCTCGGCGTTCCCGGCATTGCGCCCCCATACGCGAATACGCTTGAGCGGCCGAACCTGCGCATGCGCCTCGATCAGGTTGAGCGACAGCCGCCCGGTACCACAGACCAGGAGCTCCTCGGCGTCGGGCCGGGCGAGGTGGCGCGCGGCGAGCGCCGAGGTGGCGGCGGTACGCCGCGCCGTGAGCTCGCCGCCGTCGACGACAGCGAGCATCTCGCCGGTCTTGCCGGAAGAAAGAAGATAGGTGCCGAAGATCGCCGGCAATGAGCGCTTGGCGTTATCGGGGTAGACGGTCAGCACCTTCACCCCTGTATATTGCCCGGGCACCCATGAAGGCATGAGAAGCAGCGTCGCTGCCGCCTCGCCGGGCACCTCCACCTCATGATGATGCCGGACCGGCGTGACGCAAGTGCCGGTGAACATCGAGGCGATGGCGTCGATCAGGGCGGGCCAGGCAAGCGCTTCGCGGGTTTGGGCTTCATCGAGGACTAGCATGCAGTTGCTCCATTCGTTGCGGCCGGCGGCCATCAGAGCGGCAAACTAGCAATTGCTGGCGCGCGCGCAATATAGGCGATGTCGGATGCCGACCGGGCTTTGGGCGTTGTCTTGTGAGGAAGTAGGCGGAAAGATCGCATATCGACCCTCGGTTCGGCATGACTAAGGCCCGATTTCCGCCATCGGAATCCGATGCCGGAAATACATATTCAAATTCAGTGACTTATAAAATTGTCAAAAAACTTTCATCTGCGCTGTTGACTTAGAAAAGGGGTAGGGTCTATAAGCCCGATCACTGACGAGGGCGGCGGCGCTGCTGGCGACGATGTCCTTCGCTCTAGAGTTTCAGATGGAACTGTGGCGGCGGATTGGGATGGTTGCTGGAAGGCGGTTGTCTCGTCG